>JAZUHY010000088.1:0-18874 GCA_045641985.1 Candidatus Cryptobacteroides sp. | reverse complement strand
GCTCGTGCCGGATGTCTTCTCCAGAATTGCAGCCATTATGTACGAGGAGAAGAAATTGTAGTAGAACTTTGTGCCCGGCATGGCGGTCTGTTCGGATGCGAAGAATTCTCTTATCCAGTCGAAATCCGCATCAGCATCTTTATGGAAGACGGAAAGAAGCCTGGGCGACTCTTCCAGACCGCAGGTCATTGTCAGAAGATGGCGTATAGTCATTGCAGCGAGTGTGTCCGAGACGTGTTCCGGGAGCTGTTCCGGAAAGAAATCCATCACCTTGTCCTCCACACTGAACAATCCTTCCTTCACAGCAAATCCAGCTGCCATTGCAAGGACGGTTTTGCTTATGGATTGCACATCGTATCTGCTTTCCGGTGTTTTTCCGTCATACCATTGCTCGAATACGACCTTGCCGTGCTCCACAACCATAATGCTGTACGGCCGGGCGTGGTCAGGGGCTGTGACGGATATCGCATCATTGTAGAAACTTTCTGCCGCAGCGGCCCACTCGGGAGAAACCTCGCCGCGCGTCAGGCTCGCCTGAACATTATCACACCCTGTGGCGAGAAGAATAATAACGAAAAATAAAATTGACAATGCTCTTTTCATCACTTGTTTGTCTGTTTGTTGAATATACGGTCTGCTTCCAGGTACAGAAGCTCCGTTTCCATAATGTTGCGTATGCGGTTGCTGATGACCTTGCGGCCCACGTCGGACATCATTCCGTCGTGATGTTCCGCAATGTCATATACGGTCAGCTGGTGAGGAGGGATGAAATTCTGGAGTCCCCCGGCCATTTCCCGCACTATGTGCGCAAAATAAGTGCGCTGCGATGCCGGCAAGTTCTCCGCAATCTTCAATGCCTTGAAGAAATGCACCCTCCCTGTGTACGGACGGGGCTCGAATTCCGCCATATTGCGACCAACCCGGCGGGAATTCTCAATGATTGTCTCAAGCATCCCGCGTTCGCGGAAATCCGCAAAGAGCGGGCTCTTCTCGTAATATTCCCTGTTCACGCGTTCCACCTGATTGGCCAGGACAAGACGTTTGTCGTAGTCGCTGTTCATAATATAGGCGTCGATGAGAATCAGACTTCCCATATCTTCCCCCGCTTCCTTCAGCTGACAAGCCATTTCGTAAGCAATCATACCCCCATAGCACCATCCTCCGAGATTGTAAGGTCCTTTCGGCTGACGCTTCTTCAATATCTCTATGTATTTGGCGGCTATGGCCGGAATCCCCTCCCGGATATCTTCGGGATGGTAGATGTTGTATTGCTCTATCACCGAGAACGAACAGCAGTCGCCGATGTCGTTCGCAAGGGCGTAATATGCTTCACTGCCGGTGCTGCCGGTGTGAATGAATACAAGCGGAGCCTTGTCTTCGTGGGAAGAATAGACATAGTCCAGAGGAGCATCTGACGACGCGCTTTCCAGAATGCGCGCCATTCCGCGGACAGTGGGATTCTCGTAGATTCGCGCAGGCGGCACTTCCTTGTGCAGAGATTTGACGATTTCGGCGCACAGTCGCATTATCTGGATGGAATCTCCTCCCAGTTCGAAGAAACTGGAGTCCGCCCCGACACATTCGATGCCGATGCCGAGCACCTGACAGAAAATTCCGGCTATCCTATGCTCCATCTCCCCTGAAAGCGGTTGCAGATCTTCGCGGTCCCTGCGCGGTAACGGCAGGTTCTTGCGGTCAATCTTGCCTGTGGCGCTTATAGGAAACCTGTCCATATGAACATAACGCAGAGGCACCATATAACGTGGAAGCCTCTCCGAGAGGAACCCGATTATATCATCATTCTCAACGGACGGACCGTCCGAGGTATAATAGCCGCAAAGATACTTGCTGCCACGGCCGTTGTCCACACCCTGGACTACGGCTCCCGTTATGCCGGGAACACGCTTCATCACGGACTCTATTTCACCCGGCTCCACCCTCTGCCCGTTGATTTTAAGCATCCAGTCCTTGCGGTTGACATAATGGATGATGCCGTCGGCATCATAGCGGGCCACGTCACCGGTATGCAGCCATCCGTCCCTGTAGAGAGAGGCAGTGCGCTCCGGATCCTTGAAATAGCACTTGCAGAAAGGACCTTTGAGAACCAGTTCTCCGTCTATGTCGGGAGGAACATCCTTGCCTTCCTCATCAACGACGCGGGCGACAATGCTGTTGATGCCACGCCCGAGAGGCGCCGAATCCGACATTTCAGCCACTTCATAGGACATCGCGGCACCGCCGGTTTCGCTCATTCCGAACATATTGTAGAGTGCATACCCGTCCTGGGAATGTTGTGAAGTCAGTTTCTCTCCGCCCGTGATTACGGCCCTGAGCGACTTGCTGCGGTTGTGGAACATAGTCAGGACTGCCGGGCTGATATGGCATACGGTTATACCGTGCTTTTCAATGTAGTTCTCTATAGCCTCCGCACTCGACTTGCACGAATCGCTCAGGATATGGACCGTGCCGCCACCGTACAGGACATCGAAGTTACCGATAATGGTGACGAAATAGAACGGAGAAGCCGCTCCGAAACGGGTATCGGCGTTGTGCGCAATGACCGCCGGCACACGAGGGTTGTTGTCAATGAGGGTGGAGTGGTTGTGGAGTATGCCTTTCGGTTTGCCCGTACTGCCGGAGGTGTAGATGAGCAGGGCACCATCGCTGTCTTCCGGACAGCGGATTACAGATTCGTCCGCCTCCGGCAGCGCGCCGATTTCCGCCAGGACAGCCTCATCTATGGTCAAGGCACTGTCGCAGTGCTCCGTGATGAAATCTATGCGCTCCTGTGGGAATTTGTCGCCCATAGGCACCGCAACGCAACGGGAAAGCCAGATGCCGATCTCCGCCGCCATATATTCAGCGCACGGAGACAGTTTCAGCGTGATGAACGACTGTGCTCCGATACCTCGGCCGGAAATATATGCGGCCGTCTTGAGCGCAAACGCCAGCAGGTCCCCGTAAGTTGTCTTGCGGACACCGTCATTATCCACCACCGCTTCCCGCTCCGGGAAGTTCCGGCAATTTTCTATGATTCTCTTTATGTACGCAGAATCCATACTTCCCCTATCGTTTGAAATCACTGTCGAATACACCGAGTCCCTGGAGGGAACGCAGGTAGTTCTCCACGTAGTCCCAGGTTGTAAAAGACCATCTGAATCCGAGCCTCAGCAGCACTTGAGCCGTGTAGCCCCTTGTTTCCCATCCGTTCACCACCTTGAAAAGTCCGTCATTGACTTCCTTGTATGCCACAAGGCTCTGGACAAGTTCGGACTTCTGAGGATCCTGCATGGCTTCCGTCAGACGACGCTGGAACTCCTCGTTCTCCACGCGCTCGATAGGGATGCCTATCCGGTTCATACATTCGATGGTGTCACCGTATGGAGGCCAGTGGATGTTGCCCGGCTGGAATACCGTACACCCGTCGGGAGTCAGGGACAAGCGCACGATTGCATCCGCCACCTCGTTAATGGGGGAGAATTCGGAGTATGCGCAGTCCTTGTCGTAGGGGACGCAGCCCAGCGTCTGATATGCCTTCAAGGCCGCCATCGCATTGTTGCTGCGGAAGTTTATCTGGAATTCTCCGTCAGTGGAGCGTGCGGACAGATTGCCCAGACGCATAATCTTTCCTTTGAGACCCCTGTTGCGGACGGCATCCAGCACCGCGCGCTCCGCCAGGAATTTGGATGCCGTGTATTTGGACGTGAGCCGCTGACCGTAATAAAGATCCTTCTCGTTCAGGAAATGCGGCGCAACCGGAGCATCGCTCACGGTGAGGCCGGCAATGCTTCCCGTCGATGTCTGGATAAACCTCGCGCCGGTACGGACGCACAGGTCGATGCAGTTCTGACAACCCTTGATATTGATATCCTCGATATCTGTACCTGCGGAGAAATGCTTGACGTTTGCGGCACAGTTGAACAGGACATCGATATGCCTGTCGAAACCGGCCAACGATTCGGCATTGGTCACGTCACCGTCCATGACGATGATGCGGTTGCCGAACTGTCCCTCATATTTCTTTCCGAAATAATAATACAGCAGTGTGCGCACGCGGCTCTCGGCGGAAATGGCCTTGCCGCCCCGGACAAGACAGTAGATGTGAGGCACATCATCCCGTTCAATGAGGTTGTGCAGGACGTGTATGCCCAGGAATCCCGTTGCCCCGGTGAGGAACACGTCGCCCATACTTTCGTAGCATCGGCCCTGGCGGAAAGTGTCAAGGTCATTGGCCGCAAGCACTTCGTCCAGCTGACTGTAATCGTAATCTTCAATCTCTTCTATCAAAGGAAGGTCGGCGCGTTTGGATTCTCCGTCGTACAGTTCCGGCTTGAGTGTCTGTGCAAGGAGACGGGGAGTAGCATTGTCGAAAACGGTCTTGTAAACCAAAGAATATCCCTCCTTGGCGGCCTCGGCTATGAGTTGCATCGCCACAAGCGAAGTGCCTCCCATTTCGAAGAAGTTGTCCTGTGCTCCCACACGCTCCACCTTCAGTATCCTGCTGAAAATTCCGCAGAACGTCTTTTCCACGTCATTCTTCGGCGCCTCGTAGTCCCCGCTTCTGAGTTCGGGCATAGGCAGGCGTTTCACGTCCGTCTTGCCGACAGGGGTCAGAGGCATTTCATCCAGACGGACAAAAATGCCGGGCACCATATAAGGAGTGAGGTGTACCGACATATTCTCCCGTACCTTGTCTTCATATTCCTGAACTGGCACGTCGGCTACAGTTTCATCCACGGTATAATAGCCTATCAGCTTGTCTATACTGCCCAGCTTCTTGATGACGGCCACGCACTGCCGCATACCGGGCTGCTGCGACATCACTGTCTCAATCTCTCCCAGTTCTATACGCAGGCCGTTGAGTTTCACCTGATTGTCGGTGCGACCCATAATGATGACATTGCCGTCCTTCGTCCACATCGCATAGTCGCCGGTACGATAAATGCGCTTCCCCTGCCACTCGATGAAAGTCTCGGCAGTGCGCTCCGGCATATTGTTGTAGCCGCGGGCAAGTCCGATGCCTCCGATGCAGAGTTCGCCCATCACGCCGACAGGCAGTTCGTTGCGGTCGCTGTCAAGCACCTGATAGGTGTAGTTGGTGAACGGTTTGCCCACGTGAATCTCACGCGTACCGTTGAGAACTCCGGCGCTGCTGCCCATAGTGGTCTCGGTGGGGCCGTAAGTGTTGATGATATACACATCCATCTTCTCCAACTCGTCCAGAAGGGCTCCCGGAAGTTTCTCGCCACCGGTCACAACGCATTTCATCTGCTCCTTGACCAGCTTGTAGTATTCGTCGAACTCAAGGTTTACGGCAAGGCGCGACGGTGTGCCGCTGATGGTCTGCGTGCCGGTGCGGCGGCATAGTTTGACCATCTCCACCGGACTCATGATTTCGTCTTCATTGGCAAAAACAACCGTATCGCCATTGAACACCTGCACGCCGATTTCTCCGACGGAGAGGTCGAATGAAACCGTCGATTGGCAGAGGCCGAAGCGGTTGGCATTGCTGTCGGAGCCGAAATTTGTATCGCTCTTGTAGAATGTGAGGAATGATGCCGCTCCCAGGTGCTCTATCATCACACCCTTCGGACGGCCTGTCGAGCCGCTGGTATAGATGAGATATGCCAGGTCGTGCGGATCCACCCTGACGCTGAGATTGCCGTCCGGCTGTGTCTGAGCCTCCTTCAGCAGTTCGTCGATGTCGATGGCTCTGCCGGGATAGTTGGCGGTCCTGTCGGCCGTGGTTATGACGAAACGGCCCTCAGAGTCGTCCAGAATATATTCTATACGGTCTGCAGGATATTCCGGGTCCATAGGGATGAACGCTCCGCCGCATTTCATCACAGCAAACATCGATGTAAGGTAATAGCTGCGGCGCGGCAGCAGGAGCACCACCCTGTCTCCTCTCTGAAGGCCTCTGGCCATCAGGGCGCGGCCCAGACGGTTGGCCTCGGAATTGTACTCGCGGTAGGTCATATCGCGGTCGCAGGCCATCAGTGCCAGGGCATCAGGAGTTTTGACAGCCCAGCGCTCAATACCTTCGTGGAAAGTGCGGACAGGGAAAGACATATCTTCGTTGACACTGTGCATTCCCTCCACCTCAAGCCTCTGGCGTTCACTCATTATGCTGATATTCTTCACCCTGGCTTCCATATCGGCGGCGAAATGCTCCGCCACAGCCACTACGCTTTCCGTGAAGTGGAGAGCAAGTTCACGGCTGTATTGCGCATCATCGTACTCCGCATCCACGCTCGGTACACCGTCAACGTTCATCACGAAGATGCTGAACGGTATCTTGGCCTTGGACAAGGCCATCGAAGATCTTGACACTTCCTTTCCGTTTACACTGTAGGTGCTCATCACGCCCATCTGATAGGCATAGCTGGCACATCCCTTGAAGTCATAGTCGGAAGCAATGCGGGCAAAAGGATAATTCTCGTGGTCGAGGCTCCCATAGAAAGCATCGCTGGCATCCTGTATGAACTCACGGACTGTCTGGTCCTTGATGTGGACGGCGCAAGGAAGGGTATTGACAAACATTCCGACGGTATCGGTGACCCTTATGTCCTGACGGCCGGAGCTGATGAATGCCGTATAGACGTCCTTCGTGTTGGCGAAGCGTGACAGGGCAAAATTGAACGCCGCAAACCAGAAATGAGCCTGTGTCACACCCTGGGGAAGAGCAACGTTCAAAAGAGCCTGAGGTATAGGAGTGGAGATGTGTCGCGGCAATCCTTCTTCAGTGGAAGTCCTGTCAGCGGGGACGTTGGCGGCAGACTCGTATGTGGCGAACATCTCATCATAGAAAGCCTTGCTCCTCTCCAGTCCTCCCTGCTCCGCTTTCTCGTTCTGATCCTTGGCAAAATCCAGGTACGAGCAACTCTCCCTTTCCATTTCCCGGCCTTCCAGCACGGAAAGAACCTGCTTCAGGAACAGGTCGAGCGATGCCCCGTCCGCCACAAGATGATGCATATCAATCAACAGGAAAACAGGGCCCCCGGATACGGAGCATATCTCCGCGCGAACGAGGGTATCGTGCTCCAGATTGTACGGACGCACGAAATTCTCCCTGACTGCATCCATTTCATCGGCAGAGACGGTCTTCACCGGAATCTCAAACCCTTCAACGGAGGCTTGCCGCATCACCACACCGTCACCGGTCTGAACGAAATTGCAGAAAAGCGCCGGATGGGCCAGAGCGACCTTCTTCACTGCATCCCTCAGGGCCTCGGGACTCGTTTCCGTGGGGAATTCAAGCGACATAGGCATATTGTACATCGTAGTGTCGGGATTCATCTGGCAATCCATATAGACACCCTGCTGAGGGAAGGTAAGCGGAGCTTCCGGCACTTCTGCGGTGCTTTCGGGCTGTTCCTCCCGGGATTGGGCGGCCCCGGGAACGGAGCCTCCACTCATCCACATTCCGAGTATTTCGTTCTCTATGCTCTGGAGCGAAGCAGTCCTTGACAATGACTTGACATCGACCTGAATGCCGTATTTCTTGTATATGAGTGAAGCGAGCCTTATGCTCGAGATGGAATTGAGTCCGACATAACCGAGCACATCCGTGATTGAGAAGTCTTCCGTGTTCACCACCGAAGCGATG
Organism: Candidatus Cryptobacteroides sp.; assembly: GCA_045641985.1. Taxonomy (GTDB): domain Bacteria; phylum Bacteroidota; class Bacteroidia; order Bacteroidales; family UBA932; genus Cryptobacteroides. Next base: position 11,265 of record JAZUHY010000088.1, on the reverse strand, counting down.
ACAGACTTGAGTTCCGTTTCCAGAGCATTGAGAGGCGCGGCCACGGTATTGCCGGTTGAAACACCGGCTTTGGGCTCGGGTTTCGGAAGCGCCTTCCGGTCCACCTTCTGATTCACGTTGAGAGGGATTCTGTCAATCTGCATAGTGACGGCGGGCACCATATATGGCGGCTTGCGGTCCAGAATGAAATCCTTTAGAGCCTGAACGTCCACTTCGGCATCACCGACGACGTAGGCGGCAATGAACTTTCCGCCGCTGGGGTCGTCGAAGGCCTGGACCGTCACGTCCCTGATGCCTTTGAATTCACGTATCACAGCCTCAACTTCCTTGAGTTCTATACGGAAACCGCGTATCTTCACCTGACCGTCCTTGCGGCCCACGAATTCGATATTACCGTCCTGACGGTAACGCACTATGTCTCCGCTGTGGTATGCACGCTCTCCATTCATAGAGAAGAACGCTTCCGCCGTCTTGTCCGGGCGGTTCAGGTAGCCGCGGCCGACCTGCTTGCCCACAATGATGAGTTCTCCTGCGGCTCCCACGGGCAGACGGTGCATCTGCTTGTCCACGATGTAGCAGTCAAGAAGGTCTGTCGGTTTGCCTATCGGAATATTCCGCTCATTCCTGAGCACCGGCAGGGTCGTCGAGAAAACGGTACATTCGGTAGGGCCATAACCGTTGTGGAAGGTGTACCCGACGGGCGGATCCACGCTGACAAGTTTCTCGCCGCCCACACTGAGGTGCTTGAGCGAATGATTCTCCTCATTCTGAAGGAACTGCACGCCCACCTGTGTCGTGAAGAAACTGTGAGTGATGCCGTTGGATTCAAAATATTCGTTGATCGCAACAAGGTCGAGGCGGATATCTTCGGCAATGATGTGGACTGCAGCACCGCAGGTAAGTGCAGAATACATATCCATCATATTGGCGTCAAAGCCGAAGGAAGCATAGGCGGCAACCTTGTGCTCCGGCTTGAGCTCATAGTAACGGTGATGCCACCTTAGGAACGCGACAAGGTTCTGATGCTCCAGCATCACTCCCTTGGGCACACCGGTGGAACCTGAGGTATAAAGCAGTATGAACAGGCTCTGCGGCGTGAGCGGATTCGCAGGAAGTTCCTGCGCAGGAACATCTGCAAGCGCATCGGTCAGAACCACCTCCCCTTCATATCCGTCAATAAGCTCACGGAGTTCGGGGGCGGCTATGAGCAGGGCGGCTTCCGCGTCCTTCACCATAAAGTTCAGCCGTTCTTTCGGGTAACTCGAATCGAGGGGCTGATATGCGCAACCGGCCTTCATCGCCGCCAGAGGAAGGATAAACATATATTCATTCCGCGGGATGAGGATGGACACGACGGGCTCGGCCTTGCCGCAATCCTTCACCTTGCTGTAAATCAAACCGCCTATTCCGTCAGTCAGTTCATCGAGCTGCCTGTAGCTGTATTTCCTGTCCTTGAACACGGCGGCCACATTGTCCGGATACCGCTCTGCGGCTTTCTTGAAAAGTGACAGCACCGTCTCGCCGGCATCATCTTCAGCGGATACGGGGACGCTCTTGACGTTGAATGAATCCAGCAGGGCCAGCATACTGTCGTCACAGATGCTCACATCTCCAATCTTATCCTGCACCAGCAGCTGGGAGACAACGTGGTCTATGGCATCGGCAAAGCCCTTCATCATATTTTCGGAGAAGAGGCTTCCGTCATACTGTACCCTGATGACACCACCTTCCTTCATGCTTCCCTCTATGAATACCGCTACCGGGAACTTGGCTTTCCGAAGTTCGAGCTTCTGCATTCCGATTTCCCCGTTGCCGCAGGAATATCTGTCAAGTACACCTACCTGGTAGGCGAACATTATGTTGGCCGCATAGCCGAATTTCTCCACGATACGGCCGAAAGGATAATCCTCGTTCGCAAGAGTGTCAACGAACGTTTCCGCCGTCTGGCGCAGGAAATCGTTCACCGGCATTTCCGGATTGACGTCGGCGACCAAAGGCAAGGTATTGACGAACATCCCGAAAGTGTCGGACAACTTGAGATTGCTTCGGCCATTGGAAATCGTACAGATTCCCACCATTTCTTCCGCCGTATATTTGCTGACGGCAATCATAACGGCTGCCAGATAAAGCGATGCCGGGGTTATGCCCAGTTCCTTGCACTTGGGCTGTATGGCCTGAAGATTGGTCGGACGGGTCAGTTCGCCCAGATTGTGGCTTTCATCACCGTCATAGCGGTCCGGAAGAAGGGCCGATGCCTCTTCGATACGACTGAGCTGATCAGCAAAGAACTGCTCCGTGGAATGTTCAATCTTCTGGGCCGTAACGAACCGGTAGTAGTCGTATTCTTCTTTCTCCGGGGCGTTTCCGTCAAGCGCCCGGCACAGCTGCCTGTAGAAAATATCCAGGGAGCCGCCATCCATAACAAGATGATGGAAGTCGGCCAGCAGATGCACCGCCGATGGAGTTTCAACGATCTCGAAGCGGTAGAGAGGCCCCTCCCGCAATGCAAAGGGGCGCACGAAGTCTCTCTTGCGGCTCTCAAGTTCCTGCTCGGAGAGTTTCACCTCGGGAATCTCAAGGGAGAAGCCATCCATCGGGCACTGATAGGTCTCTCCGTTGTCATCGCTGCAGAAATGCATATTGATGTACGGATGTGCCTCCAGTACGCTGACAACGGCAGACTTCAATCCGGAAACGGTGATACCCTGCGGCATTGTCAGACAGACCGGTATGTTGTACAGGATATCATCGGGATTGGCCACGCACTCCGAATAGATGCCAAGTTGGGAGAATGAAAGAGGGGCGGAACGCTTCACCGAACCCGTCTCCATAATTACCCCCTCCCTCTGCAACCTTGCGGCGAGTTCCTTGATTGTCGGATAACGTAGGATATCGCGTACGGGAAGAGTGGCTTTCATCCTGCCGCTTACAAAAACGGACAGGCGGATAGCCAGCAGTGAGGTAAGGCCGGCGCCGATAAGATTCGTGGTGGTGCCGAAGTTGCTGTTGCCGACAATTTCGGCAACAATATCACAAAGAGCCTGTTCGTCCGCAGTCTCAGGCTTTGTCTTTTCTGATTCGGAAAGTTCTGCGGAAGGTTCCGGAAGAGCCTTCAAATCGGTCTTTCCATTGGGAGAAACCGGCATCTTCTCAATCTCCACGAAGATTGTGGGCACCATATAATGGGTAAGACTTCTGCCCATCTGCTCCTTAAGGACTTCCACGAACCCGGGGTCGGAATCCGCACCGGGTACCGGGACGAAGTAGGCTACAAGATGGTCGTGGCCATCGACGGTTCTGATCATCACGACTCCCTCCTTGACCTGAGGCTGCCTGTTCAGCACAGTCTCCACCTCGCCCAGTTCTATACGCAGGCCGTTGAGTTTGATCTGGTGGTCTTTCCGTCCGAGAATCACGACGTCCCCGTCAGCGTTCCAATATGCATAGTCGCCGGATTTGTAGAAGCGTCCGCCTTCATAGTCGATGAATGCCTCGGCAGTCTTGTCCGGAAGGTCATTGTAGCCCACAGCCACGCCCAGACCTCCGATAAGGAGTTCTCCCGTGACTCCGACGGGCAATTCGTTCAAATCGCTGTCCACGACATATTCCCTGACGTTCAGCAGAGGACGGCCGATGGTGATGCACTCGGAGTCGGTCAACTCCTTGCCGTTGCAGCTGACGCTTATCTCGGTCGGCCCATAGGTGTTGAAGAGACGGGCATCAGGAGCCAGCGCCTTTACTTGAGGCAGAAGCGTCGCCGGATACTTCTCGCCGCCGAGCACGATGAACCGGCATCTGGAGAATGCCTTCTGAAAATCGGGCAGGTCAAGGAACATCTTCAAACGGGATGGCGTACCGCTGAAAGCATCCACGCCGGTCTCAAGCATAAGGTCGGAGAGAGCCTGCGGGTCATTCACCTGTGCTTCATCGGCAAAAACAAGAGTCATCCCGTTGAACAGGGCCGACCCTATCTCCTTGAGCGAAAGGTCAAAGCTTACTGTCGTTATGCACAGCATAGTCCTGCACATGCTCACCAGAGCATGGAAATGCCTGTTTTCCTCGTGGTCGGTGAGGTAGTTGCAGATGCCGATATGGCGGAGCATCACACCCTTGGGACGGCCCGTGGAGCCGGATGTATAGATAAGATAGGCAAGGGAATCGCTCCCCTGCTCTATGCCGGGATTCGCAACGTTCGCGGCAGTTGCGGCCGTGGCAAGCAACTCTTCCACATCGAGGGCGCGGTCGCCGTATTCGGCCATCTTGTCAGCAGTAGTGATGACAAAACGTGCGTGGCTGTCTTCCGTTATGAGTTTGATGCGCTCTGATGGATAATCGGGATCGCAGGGAATGTATGCGGCTCCGGCCTTCATCACACCGAACATCGCAATCAGATGCCAGCTCCTGCGCGGCAGCAGAAGGCAGACACGGTCCCCCGGCCGCACTCCCCCGGCTATGAGGGAATGTGCAAGGATATTCGCCTTTTCGTTGAACTGACGATAGGTCAGCGTCTCGTTGGAGGCAATGACTGCTGTAGCGTCCGGCGTCTGCTCCGCCCAATACTCTATACTGTTGTGGAACAGAGGGAAACGCACGGCTGAAGAATCAAGGCAAGTCTCCCGTAAAGCCGCAACCTCTTCCCTTTGACGTTCGCTCATTATCGACACGGACAGCAGAGGAGCCTGCGGATCTTCAAGGAAACGGGAGACCACGGCATCCATAGACTCGGCGAAGCGGCTCACCAGATCCGCAGAATATCTGGCCGTATCATAATTGATGACGATGGCAGGCCTGCCATCGATATTGTGAATAGTGATGGTGAATGGGAAGGGATGGTTATTTACACGCAAGGCATCCGCCTTCACCTTCACGCCGCGCACATCGAAGGTATTGCCCAACGTTCCGTACTGATATGTGAAGCGGACATGCTGCTCGACCCCATAGTCTTTCGCTATGGATGCAAAGGGATATTCCTCGTGCTGACGGGTTTCCTGGAAATTCCGGCGGGTGTCGTGAATGAACTGAAGCACACTGACATCTCCGATTCTGCTTACAAGAGGCAGGGTTGAGATGAACATACCCACGACTCCCTTCGACAGCGGGTTGAGACGGCCGTTGCTGATGGTCGTCATACATAATTCCCGGGTATTCGCATAGCGGCTGAGAGTATAGAAAGCCGATGCCATAAACAGTGCGGACGGTGCCGTGTCCAGAGCCTTTGCCGCGGACATCACGTCAGGCGCGCTGACATACTGCACGTGCTCGGCGTGAGGGCCGCTCTCGCCCCCAAGGTCAGACGGAATCTGCGTCGGAGTGATTCCATCCCCAAACAGATTGTCGTAATATGACTTGTGGTCCGTAGTGTCCGCCTGCTGGGCCTCGGCATACTCCGCATAGGAACAGGGCTCGGCTGAAGGCTGTTTGCCGTCAAGCGCCGAGCAGATTCCTTCCATCAGGATATTGAGGGAAAAACCGTCGTAGGCCAGATGATGGAAATCCAGAAGGAGCGCCGTCTGCGAAGGAGCGGCGAGAACCTCCGCCCTATAGAGCGGGCCCCGGCCGATATCGAAAACCCTGACGAAAGCCTTTTTCGCCGCTTCCAGCCCCTCGTCATCCACTTCCGACATCCCGACTTCAGCCTTGCACCGGTCTGCATAGACCTGCACCGATACGCCGTCTCTGTCCTCAAAGTGCGAGAACAGTGCAGGATGGCATTCCAGGGCGCTCTTCACAGCCTCCGCCACATCCTCGGGCGGAACGGAGGCGGGGAAAGACACTATTTTCGGATTGTTGTACTGGAGATTTTCCGGCTCGATGACACAGTCGATATACACCCCCTGCTGGGCGCAGGTAATCGGGGAGGTCTTTACGCTCATACTTCTGATTTATATTCCTTAAGCAATGATGAACATCCTGTCGAAATGGGTTACCTTAAGCACTTCCATAATGTTCTCGTTGACACCCAGAAGCGTTACCTGCCGCCCTTGGGCGGCGCTGGCCTTGCGAAGGCGGAGAAGCACCCTCAGCCCCGAACTCGCGATGTAGTCGAGTGCATTGCAATCGATGGTGATGGGCTTTGAAGCCAGAGACTCAAGTTCTTTTACGTAAGGCTCGGCCTGTTCTGCCGCCAAAGTGTCGAAACTGCCGTTCATTATGGCAACGACATTCTCAGGATTGTTTTGAATAGTGATTTCCATACTCTTATTGATGTTTTATTTCTTTTTCAATGAATTTCAGACAAAGCATCGTGATGTCATCACTCTGATCCGTCCCGCAGGAATGCCGCCTCACCCCTGCCAGCACACTTTCTATAACGCCCGACGCATCTGTAGCGGCTGCACGCTCCAACGTTTCATTCAGTCTTGCCTTGCCGAATTCGCGGCCTTCGGCATCCATCGCCTCGGTCACTCCATCCGTATAAAGCAACAGCATGTCACCGGGTTTCAGGACAGACTTCCCGGGAACAAACTCAACCGACTCCAATACTCCCAGAGGCATATCTTCCGAAACGGGGAAGACTTCAACCCCACCGTTCCGCACAAGGAGAGGGGCATCGTGACCGGCATTGACATACTCCAACGCTCCGCTTCCCAAATCAAGACAACCCATCCAGAACGTGACGAAGCGGCATTGCTCATTGTCGGTGCACAGAGAATCGTTCATATGGGCCGCCGCATCGGCAATCGGCATTCCTTCCTTAATGCTGCGGAAAAGATAGTGCACGGCAGCCATAAACAGGGAGGCCTGAACACCCTTGCCGCTCACGTCCCCTATACAGAAATAAAGTTTGTCTCCAATGATGAAATAATCGTAAAGGTCACCGCCCACTTTGCGCGCCGGATGGAGGCAGGCGGAAATATCTATCCCTTTCCTGTCCGGGAACGGAGGGAAAACGTGCGGCACCAATTCGTGCTGGGCTCCGGCCGCGAGTGCCATCTCATTCTCCATCACGGCCTTTTCCTGTTCTATCCGCTTCTGCGTCTGGATAAAAGGCTTCGCCACATATCGGACAGTCAGACTGATGGACAGGAAAATCACGATGAACATCAGGGCAATCAACAGGAGCATTACAAGCATAGCCTTGCGCACGTTCCTGTCTATAACCTTCCTGTCTGCGGACAGCACAACTTTCCATCCTATATGGTCGATAATGCTTTCCCTGACCAGTTTGTCCTCGGGAGAAAGTTCCAGAATATACTCGTCCGGTAGCACCACCATTGTGCCGTCGGGCTTGTAAATGCTTATGTCAATATCTTTTCTGACCTTATATTCCGTGACGAAAGAGGTGAGATAACTCTCAAGGACGGCAGAATATGCCATTCCGAAGCGATGCCCGTCCCTGTCTGTCAGGGGCACGTAATATCCTACGAATCTATGTCCCAGGATGACTTCCCTTGGCGCTTCACCCCATCGAAGGTTTCCCTGCACGAAACAGCTGTTCCAGTCCGGGTCGCTTTCCAATTCCACACCGTTGACATATGAGTCTAACCGGAGGTCGTCATCCCCTTCATAAAATACACCGCGTTCATAATAACCATTGACAGAAGGGAAGAAACCTTTGTCGAAGACCAAGGACAGGGCCCACACGTCATCCATAACTCCAATGCTGCGCAGCAGAAGGGTATCCATATCATCCTGACTCGAAAGAAACAGAGGAGCGATGGAGGCCAATGTGCCCATCGAGTCTTCAACCCTCTTCAATCTCTGCTCCATAATGCGCGTAACGGCCGTCAAGTCATCGGCCAGGCGCTCCTCAAGCAACTTTTCAGAAGCCTTGTTCGACAAGCCTGCGATTATCGACAGCACAACGGACGAGCCCAGCAGAACTGCCACCGTGACGAAAACAGTCATCCTCAGTTGCAGGCTCCCGCCGGATATTTTTGTCCCCTTTTTTCGCATATTATACAAAAATAATCAAAATTATAACTATTCGGTTCAATTCACGGAATAAAAATAGGGGATGACTGGAAAGCCATCCCCCCAACACATCAGTTCAAGATTTCAATCATAAATTCTGCTCCACCCAGATGAGTTTCGAACTGTCATATCCTCTCTTCGCCGCCACGTCCAATATCTGCTTGAGAACGTCTCCGGGCACCTTGGGGGTACGGGATAGTATCCACAGATATTTCGGACTTCCCGACCCTATCAAGGCGTAATTGTAATCTTCGCTTAGCATCATCACCCTATAGTCGGAGTAGAAGGGGCCGAAGAAAGAAACCCGCAGGAGTCCCGCCGTGTCCGTAAGTTTCGCCTTACCGATTGATGTCTTGTACTTGCCGTTCTTGAAGCCGCTGTTCGTAACGGTGATCGTACCGTCCGGATTGAGCGCATACTGCGCCTTGGCGTGAGTGATACCGCGTTCGAAACTGTGGTCATAACGTGCGATTTCGTACCACGAACCGAGATAACGGTCGAGTTCGATGGCGCTGATGGTGGAATTGTCAACCTTCTGCCCGCAGCATGAGCAGGGGACGAGACAGAAAATGGATGCTGCCAGAATGCTCATAACACTTTTCATAGACCTTTGTTTTATTTGTTAAACATCTGCCGTCACGAAGCCGTTGACCGGCTGTCGTACCGACATAGCAAAGGTAATATGTCACGAACAGGATTTTATATTGATGGCATATCTATTTTTCAATATCCACTATTGACCGCATCAATACTCGCGCCCGCTCTTTCTTTTCAGACAAAGTCCTGGATTCGAAGCACGCGTTATCTTTTTTCTAAAACATGCAAATATTCTGTCGTTTTGCTGGCCGAGTGGTGCCTGTTCTCCTCCTTGTCTGCCTGAAATCGATGATAGACTTGTGAAAACATTTCATAATGGCCATACTTCGACATTATGGATTCAATGTCATTCAAAGACATTAATCCTTCATTGTTATAAGACAAGACAATGTATTGGAATTGTGCGTTTTTCAGCAAGTCTTCGAAACTTGAGAGAACCGTCTTTTTCCCACAATAGCATGAACGAAGATATTCTCGTAATCCGGTCTTCCCCTTCGGGATAAAAGGTTTATATTCAGCTATCGTATTCAGCAAATGATAATTTGCTCCATATTGTCTGGAATTGTATGGAGGGTCCATATATAATATATCGCCTTCAATACTTTTGATGAGCTCATTTGCATCGCAGCAATAAACGTCATGCACATTCGAATTGATTGAATAAACAGCCGGTTCAATATTAATGGGTTTTTGAGCAGAAGATTTCAAATGCTTCAAAAATGCCCCATAGACAGATGCAGTATTTGCGAGTTTGTCGGCACTTTCAAGAAGACTTGCCAATAAGAAAAAATACATATCTTCTGAGATCTCCCCGGCATTTTTCCACTCCTCGATTTGCCGTCGTATAGCATCTATCTTTTTCCCATTTTCATCTGAAAAATACTGTCGTCCACTACCGCTACCATAGCAATAATTTGTGTAGATAAACCCGTCCTCAACCCCATCAAGGTTGTTCAATTCCGAGAGCAATTTATCTCCTTCATCGAGTCTGATATGGTTCCCTATGTAATTACGGTTCAGAACATAGCTGTAATATTCCCAATCATTTGCAATAACCTTGCGGACACGGGGCTTGAAAGTACGGCCAACTATTCCTGTGCCGGCAAAGATGTCACAAAAAACTTTATCGTGCAAATCCGAACCAACGACAGCATTTATGGTTGATTCAAGAAAGGGTATAAGAGATAACTTTGATCCGATATAATTCATAGTTTATTCCTCAGGATATAGTTTTTTCATTATAAACTCGGCTGTATGCTCGGAGGCTTCTTTGGACACTTTCCTCACACAAGACTTACGATATTCTACCGGATCAAACTGATAGCAACCCACACACCCCAATTCTTCAGTGTAATTCTTGTCGCCCTCATAAAAAGGATAAGGATTGCCCTTAATGTTAGTCGCATCCCATCTTTGATTCGTCAATTTGCACTCCTTGCAAATCTGTCTCTTTACATCATTGGCAGCTTTGCATAACGGTTGAAAATCATTAAAACTCTGAGTGTCATATTTTCTCCAAATTTACAAAAAGAATGTAATCCTCCGATACGATAAACGTTTAATATTTGAAAAACGTTAGTTGAGAGGTAAGACTGCAAAAAAGCCCGAATCAACAGCTTCAGGCTTTTTTGTAGACCAAACGGTCCGGGAATCGAAGCTTATCGTCTGATTGCCGACGCGAACTGGCCGAAATACTTTTCGAGATAGGCTAGTTCGTCATAGTCACGCTTCAAAAAGGAATCCGAGAATAAATCCCTGGCACGACATAGTTCTTCAAGAAGGCACGACCTGGATGCCATATTGCCGCGCCCGAACCGGATTGTTGCATCTATCAGTTCCAGACCGCGGCAAAAAGCGCTCTCGGCGAGTTGGAGTTTGTCTTTCCCAAGCCACTTTCCGGCTCTTCCCACTTCACTGCCGATATTCGCCATCTGCTCCATAAGCGGCATTGCCGCCCACCTTTCTACGTCTATCGTCCAATTTCCCATTAGCTATCTACCGATGAATTCACAGACTATTCCTGTGATTCTCTCCCTGATTTCCGCGCTTTCCACATAACGGCTTCCGTTATTCTGTCTCGGTCGGATATTGATAAGCGAATCGAATTCAATGAAGTCATCCCCTTCCAACTCCGGATAGATATTGAAGCCCCACAAATCTTCCTGATTGGAGCCATTTTCAAGAAGGAGCCTTTCCAAATCCGAATGGAGTTCCGCATCAATGGCCATCAATCCGTTACGGACATCTGCAACGGCCTTGACCATATCGCCATACAATTCCCCGGCTATGGACGCCAGTTCCCCTATTGAAATCTGTTTTTCGAGAATAATCATCCGGATTCTATTTAATTGCCAAAGATAAAGTGTTTTTTATAAGCGACAAAATCTTGTTTTCTGCGAAAGTAATGAATTTTCCTATAACTGACCTTAACCAAGATTGGTTGACACTTTAGAGGCCGGTGGAACGGAAGTGGCGCCGCATTCTCCCTGACAGGGAGATGTTGCGAAGCGACAGAGGGTTGGTGAGGTGGGATTACAAAAAGAGCATCGCTTGTGCGGTGCTCTTTTTGTAGACCAAACGGTCCGGAAATCGAACCTTATTTCTTGCTGTATACCGGCGTGTATATATCGTTGACAAGTAGCTCACAACTGATTAAATCGCCAAAACGCCATACGAAATTTGTTGCTACTCCATAACTTCTTGCCTTTTCAATGTCAGCCTCAAAAATACTTTCACCAGAAGCAACATCTATTA
>JAZUHY010000087.1:0-25858 GCA_045641985.1 Candidatus Cryptobacteroides sp. | reverse complement strand
TGAAAAGTGCCTTGAACTGGTAACATAACCCATTGATTTACAAAGGTTAAGTTACGAAAAATCAAGGAGATATCCAAATAAATTGAACATCTCCTCGATGATTTTTAGAGAGACCTCAAAGGGACTTTTTCAGTGCCCTCGCTTTTTGCCATCCTCTTTTTTGTTTAAGGGGGCGCTGCCCCTGTCCTCTCACACTGAACTAGAAGTGATAGAAGAATCCAACGGAACCGCTGCTGAGAAGATTGAGTCTGAATGCCGCACCTCCGCTAGCACCGATAACCCCTATGGACGCAACACGTGTAACGAAACTGAATTTAGGGGTGATGTCAAAGGACATTCCGGGCATAACGGATATTCCCCACATAAAAGCCTTGCCGGCAGAACCTAACGAGAGGGTGAAGTCAGTAAAGAATTTCACGCTGTTAATCCCCGCGAATTTCCAACGGAAATAAGGGTTGAAAGCAAACGTGAACGGAGTTGCAGCAACTTCCAAGGATGCACCGGCCGCTAATTTTTCGCTGAAGTCATAACCGAATTCCGGACTCAAAACAAAAGCGGCGGTAGATTCGCCGGAGGAGACGACGGCCAGTCCAAGACCGCCACCCGCATAAAACTGTGCATTCGCTGAGAATGCCATTGCCATAACGGCAACAAGAGAAATGAATAATTTTTTCATTGCAGTAAAAAATTTAATGCCAATGCAAATGTAATCAATTTTCGGAATAATCCAATCACCGGTCAAGCAAATGTGATTGCCAGAAAGAAGCGGCATCCAGCATATCGTGTTCGTGCTGGGGTCCTCGGTATCCGTGCATCCCGTCAGGATATATCATCAGGTCGAACAGGACGGACTTGCGCTGCAGAGCGTCAACCAGTCTCAGGGTATTCTGAAAATGAACGTTGTCATCACCCGTTCCGTGAGTCAGTTTGAGAGAACTGGGCCTATAGGACGGAGAAATGCCTTTTTCCACCTGATGCAATACCGAAGCCTCGGCGTAGCCGTCAGGATTGGCCTGAGGCGTGTCCATAAACCTCTCGGTATATACCGAATCGTACAAGGTCCAGTCATACACTCCCCCGCCGGCAATTCCGCAACTGAAATACTGCGGATAGCGCAGCACGAGCATCGAAGTGGTGGTTCCCCCGAAGGAGAAGCCGTCAACGCCTATTTTTCCACCGTCCACGTAAGGCTGCGCCTGCATATACTTCGCCCAGGCTATGTAGTCCTGCAATTCTATCACCGTCATCCTGCGGAACGCCTGATCCATTCCCCTCCTGCCGTTCTCCCCCGACGTTCTGGGATCCACGCACATCCAGATTATGCCGTTCTCCCAGCACCAGCGGTTCGACGCGTCCCTGCTTTTCCAGTAATCGCGTACATAGGCCGTTCCCGGTCCTCCGTAGACTTCCATAATCACGGGGTATTTTTTTGACGGATTGAATCCGCGCGGATACGTTATGACTCCATAAAGGTCAAAGCCCTCGTTTTCAATCCTGAGTATCTGGGGCATAGGACATTCCTCAGACAACTCCACGGGAGCTTCCACGGTCTCCAGGGCTTTCGCCTCCTTGCTTACGGCACTGTAACGCACTTTCCGCCACGGATTTCTCGCATTCGACTCCCTTGCGACAAAAGACTTGCCGTCCTCGGAAAAAGTCACGGAATCAACCCAGAAATCAGGGTCCGTCAACAAACTGATGCGGCCGTTCCTGTCCAGCCTGTAAACACTGGGATGAATTCTTGAATCACGCCTGGCCTTGAACCACAGAGAGCCTTTCCTGCCGTCAAGCTTCAACAGCTGGACATTCCAGTTCTCGCCATCGGTAAGCCTGCGTACGCCGCCGTCATAGGACAGGTAGTAAATCTGTTGCCACCCGGTCTCGGAATCCCGGACCATGTACAGGCCCTTTTCATCAAACAGCATCCCGTCAATGAATTCAATCCAGGTAGGATATTCCTCGTGATATATGCAGCGTTTCGAACCGTCGGATGCGCTGACTTCATACAAATCCAGCTGATTCTGGCGACGAGGCATCCTCTGGACATACAGCTTCCCGGAATCATCGTCCCAGAAAGGAGTACCGAAATACTGTTCGGAATCGTCCCCAAAATCGGCCCGGACCACCGGATTCCCGGGTTTTTCCAAATCAATTATTCCGATTCTGACGGAAGGATTTGTCTCCCCGGCCTTCGGATACCGGGTCAACTTCAAAGAACCGTCCTGCCCGAACGGGGAGAATATGGGAAACTCCGTCACCTTCGAATCATCAAAGCGGAAGAACGCCAGTTTCCGCGAATCCGGACTCCACCAGAAAGCCTTGTATCTGCACCCGCGTCCAAAAATCTCTTCGTAATATACCCAGGAGGCATATCCGTTCATCACCACATCGGTGCCGTCAAATGTCAGACGGGTCTCAACCGAATCGGAAACGTTCCTTATCCAAAGGTCATTGTCGCGCGTAAAGGCTACTTTCGAAGAATCGGGGCTGAAAGCAATGTTCAGGTCACCGGCTTTACAAACAATTGAAAGCAACGTCAGAATGCAGGTCAAGCAATATTTCATAATATCCATCATTTGAAAAACCTATCGGGGAAATTGACCAGATAAACTTTCCGCACAGCCCTGGTCAATGCTGTGTACAGCCACTTGAGGTCATCCGCCGTCTGTTCGTCCTGCCAGAACGGGCAGTCTATGAAAACACAGTCCCATTGGCCTCCCTGAGACTTGTGGCAGGTGATTGCGGATGCATATTTAAGCTGGAGCGCATTGAAGTACTTGTCTTCCCTCACCGCCTCCCATATCCTTTCCTTGCTCCCGCGGTCTTCATAATCCGCCGAAACGCCACGGTACAGGGCATTCTGCTGCTCGTAAGTCAGTGCGGCGGACTCGGACTCCAACGTGTCGAGACAGACCTTCGCGTGGATGCGCGCATCATCGTAATCGGGAAAATCCAGCACGGCATCGGCGAAATGCAGGCCATATCTGTCTTCAAAGTTCCGGATTGACACCAGAGAGGCCATATCTCCGTTTGCTATATAGTCCATCCCTTCAACGTCATCGCAGAACTGATAGCAGTTCTTCACTATCATCAGCCTGTCTCCACGCAGCAGCCTTTCCTCCTTGAACTGCACAGTCGAGCGAACACCGAGGTTGTATCTTATGGCCCTCTTGTTGGAACGGGTGAGGATTACCACCCCATCCTCTCCGTATTCCGAGTAGGCGTCAGTCAGTTTCTCTATCAGGTCGCCGCCTCCCACACGCTCCACGTCACCCGTCGCCTCCAAAGCGAGGCCGTCAAAAGTATCTCCGTCCGACGCATCTGCAATTTTTTCCCTCAACGCCGTGGCATTGGTCAGTATGGCAGATTCCGACTCCTGCCTCACTACGGTTTTCAGCTCGGCATACCTTACCCCTCCGAACCCGTCCATAAAGTCTTTCGACAAAGCGGGAGACGCATCGAGGCCCACGGGAGGCAACTGGGCGGAATCGCCTATGAGTATCAGCCGGCAGTCGTCACCGTTCCTGACAAAAGTTATCAGGTCCTCCAGCAGATTGCCGGTGCCGAATGCCGCAGTCCCCTGCCTCTCCACGGCATCTATTCCTATGAGCGATACCTCATCCACCACGAACAGCGTGCTCTTCGCTTTGTTCGGCATCAGCGAAAACTGTCCGTATCCGTCGGAGCCGACCGACTTCTGACGGTAGATATGCTTGTGAATCGTGTAGGCCCTATGGTGTGAAAAAGCAGAAAGCACTTTGGCGGCGCGGCCGGTTGGTGCAAGAAGGACGCAAGGTACCTTCATTCCCCGGAGCGACGATATCACAGCCGATATGGCGGATGTCTTGCCCGTACCCGCATAACCGTTAACTACGAGAATGTCGGAATCATCGTCCGTTACGAATGACGCCACACTGCGGAAAAGCGCATCCTGATCGGGTACAGCTTCTTCATTGAAATGCTTGAGAAAGTCCCTGTATAAAAAATCCGCCCTGTCCATTACCCGCGTCTGCGCCCGTCAAAAACCATAGCAACCACCGCAAGCAAAGGATAAATCTCAACCCGGCCAAGGAACATATCGACCGAGAACAGGAATTTCGCCGCAGAAGGAAGAGAATTGAAGTTGCCCATAAATCCAAGTTCCCTGATGGCGGGACCGACGTTCCCCAGAGAGCTTACAGATGCCGCAAAAGCGCTGTGGCCATTAACCCTGAAAACAAGCGCAAGCAGCACGGAAACGGCAAGAATTACGCAGTATATCGCAATGTAGAGTACCTGTGGAGCCACCACATCTTCACGTATCACACGATTCCCCAGTCTCACCTCATTGATTGATGAGGGATGCAGAATCCTGCCTATCTGACGGGCTGTCGATTTAAGAAGAACCAGCACCCTGTCAGCCTTGACTCCTCCGGAAGTTGAACCGGCGCAACCGCACATAACAGCCATAAACATCAGCAGCAGATTGGAGCAAAGCGGCCACGAGGCGTTGTCCGCAATGGCAAAGCCCGTAGTGGATGCGATGCTGACTGTTTGGAACGTTCCCTCCCACAAAGCCCTGCCCAACGAAGGCTCTACACCGGAAATCTTGAGGGAGAAGCCCGTGAGCAATGCAAATACAAGCAGGCACAAAGTGTAGAACTTGAGAATCGGATTGTTCAAAGGCTTGAAGGAACGGTTGACGAAACAAAGGAATATGACACCGAAATGGATGGAAGACAAATACATAAATAGAATCGTAATGCCTTCTATCAGAGTCGAATCAAATGCTGCAATTGAAAGGTTTCTCGAACTGAATCCGCCGGTTGCGCATACACTCATAGCGTGACAGACAGCATCCAGCGGCGACATCCCGGCCAGGAGGTATGACACAAATGCCGCCGCACCGATACCGAGATACACGTAAGCAAAAATGAAGACCGTCTTGTTGGCCCTGCTGGAATAGGCCCCCTTCGACAGCGAACTCAATTCCATATTTGTGAGTCTCATACGGATGGGGCTCGAGCCGGGAATGAGGAGAAGCAGGAATACTACAACTCCCAAACCGCCTATGAAATGCGTGGACGCCCTCCAGAACAGGAGACTGTTGGGGAGCGCCTCCACGTTCTCCAGAATAGTGGCGCCCGTGGTCGTGAAGCCGGACACACTCTCGAACCAGGCGTTCGACAATGAGAACGGACCGCCCCACAATGCATACGGCAGCATTCCGAACACAAAGGACAACAACCAGGACAAAGTAATAATCAGATACCCTTCCTTAAGCGTTATGGCAGATGTTTTCCGCACGAAAATGAAAGGGAAAACACCTACTATGAAAGTTATCGTGAAACTTATGATGAGTGCGGCGCAGGCGCTGTCATTACCGTTGGCGAAAGACACCAGTATGGACAAGAACATAAACAGCGCACTCACAAGAAGTGCGTAGCCCACATTTCTGCTTATGGCTCTCCAGTTCATTTTTTCAACAGGCGTTTGCGCAACTGTATATTCTCGTTGGCGATTTCCTTGACTCCCTCATTCAGATCATAGAGTTGGTCGTCCCCGTCCACCGTATATGAATATTTCTTCCCGTTCAGCCTGTATGCAGACAAAGAATCCAGCATTTTGTAAACGGGATTGGCATAATAATACATAAGGAAGAAGAGCAGCATAACCACGAGCAGGAGTCCGACCCCGACAGCCACGATGCCGGGTATGATACTCCTGTAGAATCCGCGCTCGAAAGTCGCCGAATTCCTTGACAATTCCATATATATCTCTTCCGAAAGACGGTCTATGTCATCGCTCAGATGTGCAAAACGGGGTTGAAGCCTCTCGAAGTACCAGGTCCTGGAATCGATGAAGTCAGACTTGAGCACCTTACCGAGTTCCAATGACGTAAGCATATATGCCGCATAGGAATACTCAATCGCATCCGCAAGAGGCGTGAGGCGTTCTCCCGAAACCGAAGCACGGAGCGAATCACAATAGGACATAAAGGCATCCGCATCGTAGTAAGGCTGTGCGGAAACCTTTTCGTCCCCTATCACGGCAAGAATGTCAAGATTGTATTTGTTTGTAACGTCCGCAAGTTTCCGGGCAACGTTTATGGAATTGATGTTGTCTGCAATCATATCGGACACATATGAGCTCATCCTGCTGTACTCCATCACGGAGATGATGCTGGAAATAAGCAGCACCACAGCGATGGAACTCGAGCTCAATGTAAGTTTGGTCTTCAGTTTCATAGTCGCCTCAAAGATACGAAAATATTGATAAAGTTTTTCTTTTTGGCACTTTCTTAAAGATTTTTAAATTATTTTTCTTATTTTTACGGAAATCCAAGTTGATATGATAAAAAGTTTTCTGAACGGCACCGACGACAAGAGTGCTTTTACAAAAAGAGAAATACTGAAAGACTGCATCAAGCACAGCCATTGCAGCATTGCCGACTTGAGCAAGACTCTCGGCATAAGCGTTCCAACCGTCACCAAACTGGTTATGGAACTCATTTCCGACGGCTATCTCCAGGATGAGGGGAAGATAGGCACCAGCGGCGGGAGGAGACCCAGCATCTACGGGCTCAACCCGGATGCGGGATATTTTCTCGGCGTTGACGTAGCCAGGCAGCATTTCCACATTGCGGTATCCGACTTCAAGGGAGAGATTATCCATTTCATCCAGGACATCGAATTCGTTCTGGAGGCAAATGCAGACTCCTTCCGCAATATGTGCGCGCTCATCAGGGAGGAAACACACAAGGCCAACATAGGCTGGGACAAGGTGCTGGGGGTCGGCATAAGCCTTTCGGGCCGCGTCAATCCGGAGAAAGGATTCAGTCTCACCTACTTCGTCAGCGACGATATTCCCCTGAAGGACCTTTTCCAGAAAGAACTTGAGGTACCCGTCACCATCGAGAACGACTCCAGGGCAATGGCCTACGGAGAATATATGAGCCTCGGCAAAGACGCGAACCCAAATATGCTGTTCATCAACCTCAGCTGGGGGCTGGGAATGGGCATAATAGTCAACGGCGAAATCTACTACGGCACATCCGGGTTCTCCGGAGAAATCGGGCACTTCCCCCTCCTGGACAACGACGTCATCTGCCGTTGCGGCAAGATAGGCTGCCTTGAGACCGGAGCTTCCGGTTCTGCGCTCAAGCAATGGATTCTGAAAAAACTCGCAGAAGGCCGCCAGTCGTCACTCGGCAAACTGGACGACATAAGGCTTCACAACATTCTCGAAGCAATCGAGGCAGGTGACGTGCTGGCCATCGAAGGCATCGGCCAGATTGGAGAAACTCTCGGACGCGGCATCGCGGGCCTCATCAACATCTTCAATCCGGGACTGGTAGTCATAGGCGGAAGGCTCATAGTCGGACGCGACTACCTGATGCTGCCTATCAAGACCGCCGTCAACCGTCTCTCCCTTTCGAAAGTCAGCGCCGACACCAAACTGCGCTTCTCCAGACTTGACCGCCGCGCCGCCTCCACAGGCAACTGCCTGCTCAGCCGCGGCAAACTGCTCGGCCTGCTTTAGGACCGGATTATTCCGGTTTATATGAATCCTTCAGGGTTGCCGTCCTGTTGAAGACAACCTCGTCTTCCGTGCTGTCCTTGTCTTTGATATAGTATCCCGTGCGTTCGAACTGAACAGCTATTCCGGAAGCGTCTTCGAGAAGCGCGGGCTCGGCAAGGCCGCTGCCAATAACGAGTGACTCCGGATTGAGGAAATCCTTGTAGTCCTTGTCTTCGGGCACCTGACTCATATCGGCGAGGGTGAAGAGACGGTCGTAGTTGCGGAGCGTAATCTTCTTCGCATAGTCGCAGGACACCCAGTGAATCGTGCCCTTGACGCTGCGCCACTCCCCTGCACCGGGTTTGGTAGAAGGGTCGTAAGTACATTCAAGTTCGGTCACGTTGCCGTCAGCGTCCTTTATGACTTTGTCGCACCTGATGATGTAGGTATATTTCAACCTCACTTCTCCGTCCGGCTTGAGACGGAAGAACTTCTTGGGAGCATCCTCCATAAAGTCCGCCCTGTCGATATACAGTTCACCCGTAAAGGGCACCTTCCTGGCTGCTCCTTCCGGTTCGGCGGGGTTGAGCGGACAGTCGAACCATTCCACCTGACCGGCCGGCCAGTTGGTAATCTTCACCCTGACGGGATCCTGCACCACCATATATCTATTGGAACGGGCATTCAGGTCCTGACGTACACACCATTCGAGAAGCTGGATATCCATCAGCTGGTCGTGTTTTGTGACACCAATCTTATCGCAGAACATCTTGAGCGCTTCTGCGGTGTAGCCGCGGCGGCGGACTCCGCAGAGAGTCGGCATACGGGGGTCGTCCCACCCGGCCACAAGGCCTTTCTGCACAAGTTCCAGGAGTTTGCGCTTGCTCATCAGGGTGTAGGTGAGGTTAAGGCGCGCAAATTCATACTGATGCGAAGGGAAAATGCCCAGAGTCTTGATGTACCAGTCGTAAAGGGGACGGTGCACGTCAAACTCAAGGGTACATATGGAATGGGTGATGTGCTCGATGGAATCGCTCTGGCCGTGGGTGTAGTCATACATCGGATAGATGCACCATTTGTCGCCCGTCCGGTGATGCGATGCGTGCTTGATGCGGTACATTATGGGGTCGCGGAACTCCATCTTGGGATGTGCCATATCTATCTTGGCGCGAAGCACCTTCTCCCCGTCGGCGTACTTGCCGTCACGCATCTCGCGGAAAAGCCTGAGATTTTCTTCGGGGGTGCGGTCACGCCAGGGACTGTTGACGCCGGGTTTGTCCACAGTGCCGCGATTCTCGCGCATCTGCTCCTGAGTCTGGTCATCGACATAGGCAAGCCCCTGCTCTATCATCCGTTCCGCCCACTCGTAGAGCTGGTCGAAATAGTCGGACGCATAGCATTCCTTCTCCCACTGGAAGCCCATCCATCTGATGTCTTCCTTGATGGCGTCAACATACTCGGTGTCTTCCTTGGTGGGGTTCGTATCATCGTAGCGGAGGTTTGTTTTACCGCCATATTTCTGTGCAAGTCCAAAATTGATACACAGCGACTTGGCGTGCCCCAAATGAAGGTATCCGTTAGGTTCGGGAGGGAACCTTGTGAGTATGCTTTCACACTTGCCTGACTTCAGGTCATCCTCAATTATCTCCTCGAGAAAATTCAGTCTCTTTACTTCTTCTTCCATTTGTAATTAATAAAATATTTACAAATCTATAAAAAAATATTTTTCCCCTTTCCTATTTTTTCTTTTTTTCATTATCCGACACCACTTTTACCTCATAACCGAGTTCGCGGATTGAGTTTGCAAGTTTCAGCGTGTCGGTCCTGGCCGTATCGTAAACGATGGTTACTGTCTTGTCATCAAGGTTGGAGGTCAAATCCACCACTCCCTTTTCAAACGAGACGTTTTCGACAATCTTCTTCTCACATTTGGCACAATGCATCGTGGTCACGAACACAGCCTCACGGCAGATTTTGGGCTGACGTGCATAAGCATTCGATGACAGAAGACAGACAATGGCCACAGTTGCGGCATAAATCAATTTTTTCATAATGGCGATATAATTTATTGTTTCTTCCATAATGTAACGCGGACTCCCGCATATATCCTGATGCCCATAAGGGGCCCCCACACGCAACTGGCATCAAAGCCTTCACTGAGTATCTTCTCCGGATTGATGATGGGGTCAGGCTGGGTGTAGTTGGTGAGGTTCTCCCCTCCCGCATAGATATCGAAGCCCTTGAAGCGTTTGGTGACCTGGGCGTAAAGCAAGGGATAGACGGGGGAAAAACCATCTTTATACATCTCCTTGTCTCTCATAAAGTCCCACACACGGCAAGGTCCGTTGACGGAGGCCGTAAAGTCGAATATCCACTTGTTGAGATGGGTGGCGTACTGCAGGTTAAGCACTCCTTTGTACCTGCTTGTCATAGGTTTCACGTCATCCGACTGACTGCGGAGAGTCTGACGGGCATCAGTGAAACGGCCTGTCAGAGTGGCCGTGAAGCCTTTGAACAACTCTGAGGAGAAGTCCAGTTGGAAATTGCTTGTGCGGGACAATCCGCCGTTTTCGCTCAGAGTGTAGAAGTCTATGCCGTCGGACTTGTAGTCAACCAGCATCTGCTCCGTGAAATTGGTGTTGAACCAGTCCAGACTGATGTATGTCTTGCCGGAGTCGTCGAACGGCAGATACCAGGTGACGTTGGCCCCGTAGGTCCAGGAATCCTCAAGAGGATGGGAAAGAAAAGCCCCTTTCAACACCTTGTTGGTGGAAAGGACTCCGATATTGTCCACCAGAGGCGTGCTGTAGCGTATGCCACGGCCTCCGTTGGCACGCAGCACCCACTGCTCGGAAGGAGCATACTTCAACGTGAGCCTCGGGCTGAAACGGAAACCTCCACGGTTGTACAAATCGCCCCGCAGGCCGACTATGGCGGAGAAGACTTCCCCGCTGTGGAAGGTGTATTCGCCGAAGATGCCCGTATCGGACAGACGTGTCACGGCCGGCCGCGCGGAAGCCGGAGCTGTGCCCAAGCCGAAACTCTCGTCGTAGATATCCAGCATCTCGCTTATTCCCAGAGTAAAATGGTGCGATTCGTTTTCCTGATTCTGATACAGCAGGTTAGCGAACACAGAATGCTGCCCGGCATTGTAGTAACGCCTTATGGCCGGAATAACGTTGCCTCTCCCTCCATAATCCGATTGTGAGTTCTGGTAGGAATAGTCCGCCACGAGGGCGATGTTCTGGGAATTTGTCTCATTCAGAGGTATGCCCACCTTCACGTATCCGTTCACATTCCTGTTCAGAATGTCGGCCCGCCAGGTATTCGGAGAGGTCTCGGACATCGTTCCTCCCGTTCTCCTGTCCTGCAGTGCACGTACGCCGAACCTGACCTGCACGCCGTCCTGGCCGAAATAAAGCCATCTGTTGCCAAGGCTGAACTGCAACTGGCGCGGATCGTCCATAAATCCGTCACCGTTCATATCCATCGGCTTGAAATTTCCGTCAACGTGGCCGAACAGCACGGTGCTCCAGGTGGCAAGTTCATCAAGCTGAAGGGCCGAAATAACGTTCAGGTCACATTTGGTGTCATTCATCACGGATGCCTGCACGTAGAGGGGCGTTTCATCGGTAGGCTTGCGATGCTCCATATTTATCTGCCCCGTCATCGACTCCACGCCGTTAATGACGGAAGTCACGCCTTTCGCAATCTGAATGCTTTCAAGCCATTGCCCCGGGATGTAGTTCAGGCCGAACGGAGCGCTGATGCCCCTCATTACCGGACGGTTCTCGTCCAGCATCTGGGTATAGATACCGCTCTGTCCCAGAAGCCTTATCTGACGGGCCCCGGTCACAGCGTCCGAATAACCCACCGTCACGCTTGCACTGTTCTCAAAACTTTCCGCAAGGTTGCAGCAGGCCATCTTGCAGAGTCCGGAAGCGCTTATCACTTCTGTCCTTATCGGTTTGACCTTGGATATCCCGTCATTTCTGCGACCTGTAAACACTGTCGCCTTCAATGTATCCTTCCGTTCACCGTATATCCCGGAAGTGTCCGGAGTTTGGGCGACAGAATACGCCGAAACGCAGGACAATACGAATACTATTAATACTTTTTTCATTGATTTCCAAAGAGTTAAATTACACAATCCATTTTTTCGGAACAAACGACCGTTTTCCGAAACTCCAGATTGCAATTCAAACTCTGAGGACACACAAAAGTGAAAGAAGGTCATCCGGGGGATCCGGCGGGCAAGAACATATCCGTCCAAACTCAACACACACGGGGACATTTGAGAAAACGGATACTGCCGACGGAGCAATCACCGGCATATAATCCGGTGCCGGAACCTGCACGGAGACTCCGGAACCGTCCCCTGAAATATCGAGAACGGCAATGATATCACTGCAACATTCTTCTTCCCCATCACAGCAACCGCAGCAGTGATGGTGGCAGGGCGTATCGGGATGAATATTTTCGCAGGAAATGCCGGCAAACAGAGGCTCTATGTATATCCGGCCGTTGTCTCCGCAGGAATGGACATCGAATCCCAAAACCGAGAGAAGATAGCACGCCAGACAGCATACTACAGAAAGAATATTTGCCTTGTTGCGAATCATCAAATGCAAAAATAATAAAATTTCGTAAATTAGTGGAGTAATTTTATACCGCGTATGCGTATCAGATATTCCATTTCAATACTGTTGGCGGCAATGCCTGCCGCCTTGTTTGCCTCCTCTGCCGTTGAAGTTCTCTGCATAGCCGACAAAAATCACTGCACGGCAGAACTGCAGGCGGAACTCGGCAATGATTTTTCTGTCCGCACTGTGACTCTGGAAGAAGCGATGACATCCCTTCCCGACATCATAGTGACCATGAAGGACTTCGGGGAAGAGGAAAACTACTGGGTTATAAAACGCCTGCGCGCCATCCCCTCCCACCCCGATATTTTCATCTGCGGTGAAGGGGCGAAATATGCGGCCCTTGCCTCCAGAGCCTGGACAGACGTCATTCCCTTTGCATTTGACGGCTCCGCCGACACGCAAGAGATGGCACGCGGCATAAAAAAAACACTGATTGCAAACGGTTGGGGGAACATTCCCCGCAAGCGCATTGTCTTTGCCGGAGACTCCATAACTGACGGTGCCTGGGGAAAGGGCGACAGCAAGCCCGCCTCGAAACGCGACCACTATGACTTCAATCACATTTACGGCCACGGATACGCCGAAAAGATTGCATCCGCACTTCTGGAGAAATACCCCGAAAGAAATTACAGGTTCTACAACAGGGGTATAGGCGGAGGCAAACTTCAGGGACTCTCTGACAGATGGGAGGAGGAGGTTCTGGGTGTCAAACCGGACATTATTTCCATACTCATAGGTGTAAATGACGCCCCTGTCAACGGCACTCGCGTCGATTTCGGACAATGGGAAGCCACCTACAGGTCTCTGCTCGACAGGGCGCTGGCGCAGAATCCCCGCTGCCGCTTCGTGCTCTGCACCCCCTTCTCCGCAAGCAGAGGCGAAGGATTCTCCAACGAAAGCCATCTCAAAAGAAAGGAATCAACAGACCGTTTCGACGCGATAGTCAAAGCCATCGCCTCAGACTACGGTGCCGTTCTGGTGGATTTTTCGGCACTGATAGACAATCTTATTGAAACCGACAAATCCGGCGACCACAACTACTGGGTATGGGACGGAGTGCACCCCACGATGCAGGGGCACAACAAAATGGCTGAACTCTGGATAAGAAAAGCAAAGAAGTTACTATGATAAAATCAATGACAGGCTACGGCAAGTCCGTGGCGGAACTGGCGAACGGAAAACTCACAATCGAAATCCGTTCGGTCAACGGGAAGAACGCCGACATCAGCATAAAATCCAATCTGCTGCCCAAGGACAAGGAACTCGGCATAAGAAAGAAAATGGCCGAAGTCCTCCAGCGCGGCACTATGGATATGTTCATCAACTGGGAGCCCAACGCGGCTGAAAATGCCAAGAAAATAAACGTTCCCCTCGCCACGGAATATTTCAGGGAACTGCAGGAACTGGGCAGAGCCATCGGGATTCAGGAGGAAATCCAGGACAGCGAAGACCCGAACTACCTGCTCGGCACCCTGCTCCGAATGCCCGACGTCATCGACAGCGGAAGGCAGGAAATCATCACCGACGACAACTGGCCTGCCGTTGAGAAAGCGATAGATGAGGCTCTGGCAAGGATTGACAGCTACCGCAGTGACGAAGGCACATCTCTCTACAAGGACGTTACCGGCCGCGTACAAAACATTCTGGACCTCTACGACGAGGTGGAATCCTACGAACCGGAACGCATTTCCGCCGCGCGGGAGCGCATTCTGAAGGCGGCTGAAGACCTCAAGGTGAAGCTCGACCCGGAACGCCTCGAACAGGAAATGATTTTCTATCTGGAAAAACTTGACATCAACGAGGAGAAGGTGCGGCTGCGCCAGCACTGCAAATATTTTATGGACACCATCGACGGTGAGCCGTACCCCGGCAGGAAACTCGGATTCATAATTCAGGAAATGGGGCGAGAGATCAACACCACCGGAAGCAAAGCGAACCACGCATCCATCCAGAAATGCGTGGTCCGTATGAAAGACGAGCTCGAGAAAATACGCGAGCAGTCGATGAATATCCTCTAATACACCCTTATCTCCCCCATCTCGAGGCCGTGGCAACCGTCCTGGATGATGGGGATTTTCTTGCCGTCAAGATTCTTGACGAAGGTGAACCCGTCAAGGAAAGTATGGCTGTGACCGCCCACCACAAGGTCTATGTTCCTTGTCCGGGGGACGAATTCACAGTCTTCCGTATAACCCATATGGCTCAGGGCAATCACCAGTTCACAATTCAGGGCCTTGAGTTCCGCGGCATACCTGTTTGCCGTCTCCACCTCATCCAACTGGGGGATTCTGTCCGAAACGATGCTTGCCACGCTTCCTTTCAGCCTTGGCGCAAAGCCTATTATGCCGATTTTCATCCCTCCCCTTTCGATGATTGCGTATGGCTTGACATATTTCCCGACGCCGAACGTGGAGAGGTCAAGATTGGCGCAGACTACGGGGCATTCAGTACGTTTCAGGCGTTTTTCCAAATCCTCTATGTCATTGTCGAACTCGTGGTTGCCGAGTGTGATGCAGTCATAACGCATCGCATTCACCATATCTGTCTCCAGTTCTCCCTTGAACTCGGTGAAATACGATGACCCCTGCCCCATATCTCCGGCGTGGAGAAGGAGTACCTTGGACTCGCCGTTTGCATTCCGCACCGAGTCCACGAAAGCGGCGCGCTCTATGATTCCTCCCTGTCCGCCTCTCTCCCCCGCCCGATAGGGCTCCAGATGGCTGTGCGTGTCATTCGTGTGAAGTATAACGAGCCTGGGAGAACGGCAACCGGAACCGATTGCCAGCACTGCCGCCAGTATTGTAATTATCCTTTTCATTCCACAGTGATTCTACCGTCCGTCCTATATTCCAGTTCCGTCCCCGACTCTCCGAGGGATCGCACGTAAGGGATCATCCAATCCCGCACATAAACGTCTGAAATGTCCAGAGACCTTGCATTGCGGGCCACATACAGACTGTCTCCTCCGTCAAGGAGAAAATCAACGGTCGCTACCTTGTACAGCCTCTCATCTTCAATAGGAGCTCCGCCGACCGTGATGTCCGCCGCCTTACCGTCCCGTATTGTGAATCTTGCGCCTCCAATGGCTTCGGGCCTGTTCCTGCGGGACCAGACATCAAATATATATCTGATGTCTGCCCCGGTGATGCTGACACAGCAGATGCGGTTCCTGAACGGGAACATAGACACTATGTCGTCCAGAAGCACATCGCCCTCAGGCATAGACACCCGTATTCCACCGACGTTGATAATGAACATATCAACCGGAAATCCGAATATTGACTCTGCCCCGGACTTGAGAGCGTCCGCCGCCCAGTTGCCCAATGCGCTTTCCGGTCGTCCTGTCCCCATTTCTGCCGAAGAATGTGCCAGAATCTCTTTCAGATAAGCCATATCGGGCTGGACGTCCAGCAGAAGCCTGGCCACGACGGGCGTCACGCCGCAATCGAAGAACTTGCCGTTGGGAGCGGTATAAACGGAATCCACAACCCCCAGAGCGGCATTGTAATCTTCACCTGCAACCGCAGTCACACCGGTCCTGTGTCCGTCCATAACGTGCTTCCGCCATTCAAGACGGGGTCCGCAAGACGACAGGGCCAGCAGCAGAACTGCCGTTGCAATCAGTTTTGTTTGAGCCATTTCAACAAATCTTTCCAACTTGATTTCTTGCCGAACATAAGTATCCCCACCTTGTAAATCTTGGCGGACAGCCAGGCGAACACGGCCGTGGTGGCGACAAGAGCCACGACAGACACCACAATCTGCCAAATCGGGACTTCGAAGGGTAACCGGGCCAGCATCACAATCGGCGACGTGAACGGTATCATAGAGCCCCAGAACGCTATGGCGCTGTCCGGAGCCTTGAATGCATAGAGGGCAATGAAGAAGCCCAGAAGCAGAGGAACGGTTACAGGCATCTGCAGCTGCTGGGTGTCTCCTTCGTTCTCGACGGCGGACCCTATCGCGGCATACATCGATGCATAGAGGGTATAACCGAACACGAAGAAAATAAAGAAGCACACGAGAATCTCTCCGATGGGAAGGTTGCCCAGCGTGGACATAACGACGGACATTTCGCCGGGTTCGGCAACGGCCGCCACGGCTTCCGCCTGGTCTGCGCCGAGTCCCATCTGCTGAACCATCTCCGCCGGATCCGAACCGCCCAGAATATCCTGGCCTGCGACGGCTCCCACAACGCCCACGATGGCGAACGTCAGGACTATCCACAGCAGGAACTGGGTTATGGCCACAAGCGCGATGCCTATTATCTTTCCGAACATAAGTTCAGTAGCCTTGACCGAGCTTACCAACACCTCCACCACGCGGCTTGTCTTCTCCTCTATCACGGAAGACATCACCATTCCTCCGAATATGGCAATGAACATATAGATTATCATTCCAAGCACCATCGACACGACCATATACACACCAGACTCGGATATCTTCTCCTCTCCGTCCTCGCCCAGCGTGTAGGAGCGGAGTTTCACGTCAGCCTTGACTTCATCCATTATCTTTTCGAGCCCCTCGATACCGTAGGATTCGATTCTGTAGGTCTCTACCGCCTGATTGATGCGGTTGGTGATGAGTTCACCGGTCTCTATTCCCATAGGTTTCACGGAATAGATGTCGGCGTTCACCGAGCGGGATGCAGGGTCCAAAGGGGAAATGAGCAGCACGGCATCATAGCCCAGGTCACTCAGATTGGCCTTCAGATAATCCGGTTCATATTCGGAACCGTCGATGTAAGAAACGGTTTCATTATCTTCCAGAGAACTCAGCACAATACCGGATGCGTCTATCACCGCCACCTTCTTCGCCTCTTCCTTTGCGGCGAACATTATGACCGACGGCAGCACGCAGATTGCGGCGAAAAGCACAGGCACGATGAAGGTCGTGACGAGAAAACTCTTCTTCTTCACGCGATTGAGATACTCGCGGCTGATGATTATTCCTGTAATATGCAGATTCATAGTCTATTCCTCCCCTTTTACAAGTTTGATGAAAATGTCGTTCATTCGCGGCATCAATTCCTTGTAAGAGTTGATTTGCACGCCTTTGTCGAGATAAATCCTGAGAGTATCGGCGCCGTCCGTCTCCTTGGGGAGCACTTCGGTGTGGCGTCCTTCGGAGTCGGTATAGACCAGCTCCACGTTGTTGTTGCCGTATTTGCGGCGGATATCGGTCACACCGCCGGTAATCACGAGGCGGCTCTTGTCAATGAGGGCGATATCGTCGCAGAGTTCCTCCACCGACTCCATATTGTGGGTGGACAGAATGATTGTCGCGCCTTCATCCTTGAGGCGCAGTATCTCCTGACGTATGAGTTCGGCGTTCACCGGATCGAAGCCGGAAAACGGCTCGTCGAGTATCATCAGTGACGGCTTGTGCACCACTGTAGTGATGAACTGAATCTTCTGGGCCATGCCCTTCGAGAGTTCTTCCACCTTCTTGTCCCACCAGCTCTGAATCTCGAAACGGGTGAACCACTTCTTGAGTTCCTTCTGGGCGTCACGGGCGCTCATACCCTTGAGCTGCGCCAGATACATCGCCTGGTCGCCAACCTTCATTTTTCTGTAAAGACCGCGCTCCTCCGGCATATATCCTATCTTCTCCACATCCCGCTGGGTGATGGGCTTTCCGTTGAAGAATACTTCCCCGCCGTTGGGGATAGTAATTCGGTTGATGATTCTTATGAGTGTCGTTTTTCCTGCACCGTTCGGCCCCAGAAGGCCGAAAATGCCGCCTTCGGGAATTTCGAGGTTAATGTGGTCAAGCGCCACCTTCTGCCCGAAACTCTTGGAGACATCCTTGATTCCGATTATTGCCATATGCTGTAATTATTAATCAACAAATATAATTATATTTGCAGTAAACAACAACCGGAAATTATGACAGAATTTGAAAAATTCGCCACTCTAGGCAGAAAAATCAGCGGCAACACACTCGAAAGATACAGCAGTTACATCAATCCCTCCATCATAGAGGAAAGGAAACTGAACGTTGCGTCGATGGACGTGTTCAGCCGCCTTATGATGGACCGTATCATCTTTCTGGGCGTCCCCATCGACGACGACGTCGCCAATATCATTCAGGCACAGCTGCTGTTCCTGTCCTCCACCGACTCCAAGGCCGACATCTCTCTGTACATCAACACTCCGGGAGGCAGCGTGAGCGCAGGGCTCGGCATCTACGACACAATGCAGCTCGTGGAACCCGACGTGGCGACCATCTGCACCGGAATGGCCGCATCGATGGGAGCCGTCCTGCTCTGCGCCGGAGAGAAAGGCAAGAGGTCTGCCCTCCCCCACTCCAGAGTGATGATTCACCAGCCTCTCGGCGGCGTCAACGGCCAGGCATCCGACATCCTCATCGAGGCAAAGGAAATCGAGAAGCTTCGCAAGGAACTGTTCGAAATCATCTCCAAGCACAGCGGACAGCCCTACGACAAGGTCTTTGCCGATTCCGACAGAAATTACTGGATGGATGCCCCCGAGGCTCTTGATTACGGAATGATTGACAAGATACTCACGCGCCGCAAATAAAAAAATGAGTTGTGACCTCACGGCAACAACTCATCTAACCACATAATTAATAACACTAAAACTAATAACCAATAGAAAGACGGTCCAGAACGGACGCTTACTCTTTCCAAACACAAAGATACAACAGATTTTTATATTCGCAAAAAATTTTAATAATTTTTCAAAAAAATTTAACAATCTCCTTGTGATGCTCCGGAAAGAGGCTTTGAAGCGAGTCCAGACGTAAAACTGGCGGGATATACAATTTGCCGGCTGAGAAATATTGCGAATAAAAATAATTTGACTACCTTTGTAGTCCTTTTCGGGGGATTAGCTCAGTTGGTAGAGCGCTTGCATGGCATGCAAGAGGTCAGGGGTCCGAATCCCCTATTCTCCACAGCGACGGTGCGTTGGCCGAGTGGTTAGGCGCAGGTCTGCAAAACCTGTCACAGTGGTTCGATTCCGCTACGCACCTCCAGCAAATGCCTCTCAGATATCTGAGGGGCATTTTCAGTTCTAAAACATTACTATAACATTACTATGAGAAACTAGAAGGACCCAGGAATTCTCACAATTCCCAGGTCCGTTGGTATTCGAAACATATTGTGGCAAACCACTCGTTTCAATCGCAAAGATACTCAATTTCTCTCATTATTCATACCGGCAGTTCCGTCGGACTCGCGTCCGCCGGAATGTCGGAAAGCGTACCCGGCTCCCGAGCTATGCAGGGCTCAGGAGCCGACACTTTCCGCCACTCTTGCGAGCTGCCTCTCCGTCAAAGTTGCTATCTTTGCATTCGGAATCGTTGAGCTGTGTATAACATCACAGCAAAATGAAAATCTTTATCGACAACGGACACGGCCAGTTCACGGCCGGCAAAAGATCTCCGGACGGAGAATTCAGGGAGTACTACTACAATCGCATCGTCGCACGCCGTATCACATCAAGACTCAAGGAACTTGGCTATGACGCAGAACTTCTGGTACCGGAGGATGACGATATATCTCTCACCGAGCGCTGCCGTCGCGTAAATGCCTGGTGCTTGCTTCACGGGAAGAAGAACGCAATCTGCATCAGTATCCACTTCAACGCCCACGGAAACGGCTATGAATGGACGAAAGCATCCGGATGGGCCATCTACACATCCAAGGGAAACACAGCTGCTGATGATCTCGCAACAGCCATAGCCGAAGCAGCAAAGACGAACCTGCCTGCGATGAAAATGAGAGCAGATTTCTCAGACGGTGATATCGACTTCGAAGAAGACTTCAAGATCTTGAGAGGGACGCTTTGCCCTTGCGTCTTATCAGAAAACGGCTTTATGACCAATGAGAAGGAATGCCGTTGGCTCCAGACGGAAGAAGCACTGTCAGCACTCGTGAAGACGCACGTTGAAGGGATTGTGAGCTATCTGGCTACTATTTGACGAACAGGCATCCGGAGAAGGCATTCTTCCATCCTTCGCCATCCTCGTGCAGCTGGCCCATCCTTTCCCGACAGGTATCTTGATAGTATGTGAGACTGTCAGCAAACAGATGAACGAAGTCGTCTTCCACGAAATTCTCGTTCACAAGGACGGTGAAATAGCTCAGCAATGCAATTGTCATCCTGATGCTGTCAAAGTCCTCTACGGCCTCCATTTGGGTCTTGTCGTCCCAATCTATTTCCTTGAAGTTCTGCAGGAGTGATACCTCTGCAATGTAAGAAAGCATTTCAGCGACTACCGGCAACTGGAATTCATCATACAGATACGACATCGGACGAATGTTCTCGTTCATACGATGCGCTGCGTAATCGAGCATCTGAGCCTTCATCCTCTCCAGCTTCTCGATACGCGCCGAATCACTCTCGCGTCCAATCGACACAAGATTGAGCAATGTCTTATCCAAGTAGTTCGTATCCATAGTCAAACCAAAATACACCACACAAAATCTGGGCCGCCTCTTGCCGAGACTTCGGGAACCGGGCGGAACCGTCAACCTACGAACAAGATTTGGCCCAGATGGGATATCTGGGCACTCACTTGTTACGTACGTAGGTTGATTAAAACTTTGCCCGGTTTTTAAGTCTACTGCGTAAAAAGCAAATGCGCTTTAGTCTGTATGTCCTGGAATCCTGGCGATTCGGCCCCGATTCCAATGCAAATTTAGTTATTTTCTCCCAAACTCATTCACTTTTCGTGATTTCCGTTTGGAAATGAGGATAGTTCTTATGCCATAATACTCCAACCCCTCCTAGAAAAAACCGACTTGCACTGTCAAAACCTGTCAAACCGCCTCCGTACCTTTGTCACATTGAATATTTGGCAAGCGAAATGGAAACATACGATGGCGTTCATACAATTTATGAGGGTGACGTACAGTACCCTTATGCAGACGTTGGTGCACCGAAATTACTCCATATCAGCGGAGTGACTGCGGAAAACCGCCGCGCTTACAACTATGAATGTCCCTGTTGCCATAAGCGGCTGCGCCCCCGTCTGGGCAAAAAGAACAGGCATTGCTTCTTTCACGACAAAGGCTCCAGATGCTCAATGGACAAATATATCCACGATACAGCAGAACGCTTGTTGAAGGAAAAATTCGATAGTGACGGACCGTTTGAATTGGAAATGCCGGTCACGAGCCAATGCCGGAATATTGAAAAATGCAGATTCAAAGCTGACAACT
Organism: Candidatus Cryptobacteroides sp.; assembly: GCA_045641985.1. Lineage (GTDB taxonomy): Bacteria > Bacteroidota > Bacteroidia > Bacteroidales > UBA932 > Cryptobacteroides. The sequence goes on along the minus strand of JAZUHY010000087.1, from coordinate 4,522 downwards.
ATTCTCACAGTTGTAAATCCGTTGAGAGGAAAACCTTCAACCTCAAAGATTACTACCAGGAATGTCTGGTGGAAAAGCAAATCGGAGACTTCCGTCCTGACCTTGCACTTATCGATAATACTGGAAAGAGAGAACCGATATTCATTGAGATATGGCATAAGCACAAATCAGATGACACAAAACTCAATTCGGGCAATAAAATCATCGAAATTCGTCTAAAGAAGATGGAAGATCTGGAAACGCTTGTCAAAGAGCCCATCCGAGAATCTGAAACGGTGCAGTTATTCAACTTCAAGCCGACCACGTATAATCCGGATGAAGAACATTGTCTGAAGCTGTACAAATTTGTGCTCTATCCGTCTTTCAAGTCATTCTTGACTCCTACACCGACTATTCGATGCATTGATTATCTCGATAAGCATTTTCCTCATCCTCTCATTGAAATAACGGCAAACCTGATTGGCTATTATGATACTAACGAATTCTGGCAGTATTGCCTCCATATCTGCCGCGACAAGGGATTTGATGTCAAGGACTGCTATATGTGCAAGCACAGCAGACGGAATCGAGAAGCAGAGGAAGGAGACACCAAAACTGTCTACTGCAAGAAGCTCACGACTCCGGAGGCCAAGCACATTTGCGAGCATACATACGGAAAGGAATGTGATTCCTTTGAAACGATTGACGGGAGATTCCTTCAGCTGAAACAGAGATTCTATAATTCTGATTTATACATCTGGATGCCGGAGAAGCCAGACAACAATAAAGGATAAGCGATGAACCATAACGAAAAGCCGTCAAAGACATTTTGCCACTATGGAAACGAATAACCTTGGCCGGGCAGGAGCATCTTTCGTCAGAGCCTGCAAGAAAATAAAATGGAGCCACAAAGATGAGCGCAGGATTGCGTCCTTGGAGCCTGTCATCAAATCGCTGAAACACCTTCAGCCACGGAAAGGATTTGTTTATGAGACAGTGCTGCCTCTGTTCGCAGGCTATGGGGACCTGTGCACTCCGTATGCCCGGAAAGAATCCGTTCCGGACCTTGAGTCTATAGACGCTTTTGAACACGTCCCTGCATTCTTCCGGATGATGCCGAAAGGATATTACGAGATCTGGAAGAAAGTCGGCTATGAATTCAATGAAGATTGCATCTGGGAACTGTTCCTGCTTACGGAGCTCCCGTTCAACTTACCGAAGTGGTGGCACGGGGGCTACGAGTCCATCCTCTATTTCCTGCATACCGGAGACTTGGACAAAGTTCTGGAGACAGTCTATCGAGAGCAATTCGAAGATACCAGACTCGGATTCCTGCACAAGAATGGCTATTCAAAGCTCCAGAAACTCAATCAGGATGCCAGTCTGCTCCCCAAGGTAACGCTCGTATCAGACAAGGAAGCAATCATCAATTTCACCGGCTGGAACGACTGGAACGGGCTGCTTGATGTCACCGTCAGAGTCATACGGACTGCAAGAGGCGTCAGGTTCTTCAAGAAGGAAATCAAGAGACTTGTACCCTACAACTGCGGCATCTGTTACTAGACCGCCGAAAAAATATTATTAATTTAGCAATCAGTAAGCAAGCATTATTATGAGAACCCCTAAAGCAATCATTGAATTGGCACGTGAATACGGATATCCAGGTGCTGTGTATTGCGGCAAATTCGGAAACACCAAAGTATTCGAGCCAAAGTCAGAAGATGATGGTACTGACCCAGCCCCTATTGGGCTTCCGGATGTGTTTATCTGGGAGAACAAAAAGGCCTCTGCTGTTTCAGGAATGGCTGCCTTGGACATTTATTGTAAAATCGAAGATGGAGATGATACGAGTGCAGACGGCGAATTGAGCAGTGAACCCATCATAGTAACCAATCGCCCATTCAAATGTCAGAAATGCGACGGAAAGGTTGTTCGTCTGGTCTATGGTATGCCGGGACCGGAAATGTACGAAAAAGCGGAGCGCAAGGAAGTTGTTCTCGGAGGATGTTTGTTCAATATTGACGGCAACCCTCAATGGGCCTGCAGCGAATGTAAGCAGCGTTATTGGAAAAAATAATCGACTAGTCACACCATGGAGAAGAATTTCTACACTGAAGAAGAACAATATTGGTGCACAGGCGGCAATACCGGCACTCTCCCTTCCAGAATAACGCCTTCAGAAGTCAATATCCTCGAACCGAATGAAGTGTTTGTGTTCGGAAGCAATGAGGACGGACGCCATATAGGTGGAGCCGCGCGTGTGGCAATGGAAAAGTTCGGTGCAGTCTGGGGCCGCGGAGAGGGCCTTCAGGGGAAGAGTTATGCAATTCCCACAATGGAGGGCTTGAATACTACCGACAGAGCCGTGAGGAGGTTCACCTCTTATGCCTGTAATCATCCAGACCTGAAATTCTTCGTCACTGCCATTGGTTGCGGCATTGCCGGATACGCGCCGAAAGAAATTGCTCCGATGTTTATGCAGGCTACAACTCTGAAGAATGTATATCTTCCGTTGAGTTTCTGGAAAATCCTTGATGAATTGTTATATAATCCTGTCGAAGTCGCTGCTGCTGTACAAAATATCATCAATCTCTGCCGGTATATGCACGTCAACAATGCTCCAATCTGGAATCATAGGACTGATGAAGCCATATTCAACAGCCTTGATTGCTGTCATATGTGGGCGCTTGGCAAAATGCTTGGCGTCATTGACAAGGATGATATCGAGCCGCAAATCAAAGCCCTTCCGGAAGAATTGCAGGAAAGGATATTGTCTGCACTGAAATCATTGTGATCAAGATGGAAAACGAGACTCAGAACAGGATTCATAGAGTTCTCTTTGTCGGAGGATTCCAAGAGCAGCGGGAAGTCATTCTCAGGCTGTGCAACTACTATTGCACCACCAGTTTCGAGGAATATTCCGGAGGAAAGCCCAATCGTCTGGAGATGGTTGAGAAGAATGCCCGTAGACTTCTCCTTGCCGACGGATATCATATGGCCTGCTGTGACTGTGACCAGTGGGATTTGATTCTGGTCTGGCCGGATTGCGATGATGCCACTAAGAGATTTCTTGATGAGAAGCCCAAAGCTCTCTGGATATCCTATCTCGACAACAGTATTGAAGGCGGATGCTACCAGCACGCAATCAATACCATCGAGCAGTGTTTGAGAATCAGTGAACAATAGATACTCTATGCAAACCTTCGCCGCCATAGACTTTGAAACTGCTAATTCTTACCCATCCAGCGTTTGTTCAGTGGGAGTTGTAATCGTGCGCAATGGAGAGTTTGTCGAAAGATTCTACTCCCTGATTCAGCCAGAGCCGAACTATTACGACTGGTGTTGCCAGAGAGTCCACGGCCTTTCCGAGAGAGACACTGACGATGCACCGGTATTTCCCTATGTCTGGGAAAAGATTGCACCACACATCGAGGGCCTTCCGCTTGTGGCGCACAATTCCAGGTTCGATGAAAGATGCCTGAAGGCTGCTTTCCGGACTTATCAGATGGATTACCCGGATTATGTCTTCTATGATACACTGAAAGCATCGAGGGACTATTTCGGTTATGATCTGCCGAATCATCAATTGCAGACAGTGGCCGAAGTTTGCGGCTACGACCTTACCAATCACCATCACGCATTGGCCGATGCCGAAGCCTGCGCAGTTATCGCACTCAAAATTTTGTAACGCTTATGTCAGACAGAACAGATCCAGCATGGGATGAATACTTGAGCACAGGAGAAGATCCTACCGGTGGCGAGCTCGAAGAAGCCGATGAGGAAATCATCAGCGATGAGATTGAGCCCGGAGAATGGCAGCAATATAGCAGGCAGACTGGAAATAAGCCTCACGTCAGAAATACGTTTTCAAGGGTGGGATTTGAACAATTCTTCGATGTCCTGGAAATGCTGGCGGTAATCATATTTGTCGCAGCGTGCATCGGGACGTGTTCGTAAAAGGAATTATATTATGGCGTATATTTCAGTTGATGGAAAGAGTTACAAAGACTATCAGGAATACTGCAATTCGGACGACCTTGATATAGACGATAAGTTCCGGAAGCTCCTCGCTGGCAGCAGGATTCCCCAGAATGATGAGGAACGTGCATGGCTCGCTGAAATGCAGAAGCTTGAAGCCGAAGGGAAAGTCATTGAGATTCCCTCTGACATCATTTGATATCAAAGCGGTCAAGCCCTTCTTCCTCCGCTAAAGCTCCAGAAGAAAGGCTTGGTTCCAGCCGCTCCGGCACGTCGCGCCTGCGCGACTTCCACTCCATCAAGTTCCGCCCGGCAGACATTCCCGTCTGGCCTATGGCCATCCGTGAAAGACTGCCTCGGGCTCCACGGCCACTCCGCCTTCGGCTCCGTTGCCCATAGACAAATAGGTGTCGGTCGTAAGTCCGTCGCAAGCGACGTCCATACCACCGACCCTTTCAATTCGCTCCAGGGGGGCAAGACTGTTGACATCAGCCGCTGCGCGACTGAGTCCACAGACTTGCTTCCGCCTTCCGCGCTGGTTCGGCTGCTTCGCAGCCTGCAGCTG
>JAZUHY010000086.1:0-15272 GCA_045641985.1 Candidatus Cryptobacteroides sp. | reverse complement strand
ACTGGCGGCGCCGTTGAGACATTTACCGCAATGCCTTCTACGAGGACTTGTACATTCGGTGTAAATCTTAACTTCTAATTGATGACGACCATGAAAAAGATATTTACAATAATTGCTCTGGGACTTGCTCTCACAGTTACTTCCTGCAAGGATTATTTTGAGCTCGAGCGCCCCAACCAGTATCCCTGGCAGTCCGCTTCTGAACTTGAAATGGCAGTCCGTGCTCCCTATCTTTACTATGTTGGTGCCGCCTGGGCGAACCCTATCGGTGCTTGCTTCAACAGATTCGGTGAGTCTGATATGGCCCGCTTCACCGGCAAGACCGGCGACAGTTACTACTATGCATACTGGGCCAGAATGTATAAAAACCTCGTACTCGAGAACTCCAAGGAACTTGAGGGCGGTTTCGAATACCTGTACTATATGGTGACTGCCTGCAACGCTCCTCTTGCTCTTCTTGAAGAAGCAGAGACTGCCAAGAAGGATCCGTTCCCTGATATGACTCAGGCTGACAAGGATCTTGTCAAGAGAATCAAGGGAGAACTCCTTTTCTGCCGTGCTTTCGCTTATTGGAATCTGGCACGTACCTGGTGTCCTCCTTACGACTCAGCCAATACTGACGGTATCAACGATACCAAGCACTTTGTGCTCCGTACCACCTATGAGAGTTCTTCGGACAAGCTTAAGAACCCTGAACTTGCAACTACAGAGCAGGTTTATGCTCAGATTGTAAAGGACCTTAAGGATGCAGTTTCCATTCTTCCCGAGTCTTATTACTCAGGTGACAACAACAACAGGATGCGCGTCAACAAGTATGCGGCTCAGGCTCTCCTTGCACGTGTTTACTTCTCCATGGGCAATTTCGCCGAGGCCAAGACCTGCATCGATGCGGTCATCGCGAAGAAAGACCTCTACGAACTTGACTCAGACCTCGTGGCTCCCTTCAATAAGATGTCCGGTGAGGGTACCTCAAAGGAAGTCATCTTCGAGATTGCCTACTCTTCAGCTTCTGACCGTTATGACCGTAACCCCGGTATCATGGGATACGCCGCTTACAACGGACATGGTGAAAAGATGTGCGGCTACTGCGCATTCTCCATGTCATATTACGGATGCGAAAAGATCGGCTGGCTCGATGCAGAACATAAGCTGACAGACGAGGCCAAGGCTGACAAGAGGTTCCAGAATCTCTATATCTATCACCCGGGCAATGATGCATATCCGGAGCCTGCAATCTATATATTCAAGTATTTCCGCGGAGCAACTCCCACCACCAACGGACGCCGCGCCAACAGGCCCATCATCCGTCTTGCTGACCTTTACCTGATGAGGGCTCAGATCAATCTGATGTCCGGTGCTGCAGGTGGAACAACGGCTGCTCTTGAAGACGTAAATGTCATCAGGGAGCGTGCGGGGCTTGATCCTCTCGAATCAGTTTCCGAGGAGGATATCGAGAACGAGCGTATCAAGGAGATGATCGGAGAGAATGGAGACCGTATCTTCTGGCTCCAGGCCCTTCACAAGGACATTCCTCTCGGAGACGCTATCGGAGACCGCGCCAATGCATCTGTCATGAAGTATCCTTACAAGGATTGCTATTACAATATCCCTGTATTCGAGACTCAGACAAACAGTGCTTACAAATAGCAGACAAACATAGCTGAATGATTGGAAGCTGGCCCAATTTTATGTTGAGCCAGCTTTTTGCCTTTTACTGCATAATTTAGTATATTTACAATTATGAAACGTTCCCTCCTTCTGCTATGTGCGCTTGTTGCTGTAATGTCGTGCGGCAAGCCTCATCCTGCTGCCAGTGATTGCGTTGATGTATTTTGGGGTACAGGCGTTACGGCTTCCCCGTTGTCGGAGGGCATGTCCCGTGGATGGAACTGGGAGAAGGCGCAGAGCGGCAACACCAGCCCGGCAGCTGTGATGCCTTTCGGATGGGTAAGCGCCTGCGCGTTCACCGGAGGCTATTCCAGCGGTTACGGCCGGGTGGGATATTCTTCCTGCTTCAATCCGCCGGTAATGTATGGAGATACTCTTCGGTCTTATGGCTTCACGCATTTCAACCATAGCGGCGCGGGACTGATGGGGAGGTTCTACAATTATTTCCTCTTCACCCCCGGAAGCCCTGATGCTGATTTTTCCTCGCCTTCCGCTCTTGTCAATGAGAGCGCCCGCCCCGGCTATTACTCTGCGGAGCTGGCGGATTACGGAGCATCTTTCGAACTGACGGCCCGTCCTTATGCGGCGTGTCACAGATATTCATTCCCTTCCGGAAAAGGATGCTTGAAGGTTGACATAAGTCATTGCGGCCTAGGAACAGAATGCTTCAAGTTTATCCGGCCATATCAGCTGGCGGAAACAATAGACAGTTGTTGCGTGTCCGGGAAAGGTTCCGGAGAATGGGCCGGTGTGGTGCGCACCTATGGGCTCGACATTTTCTTCGACCTTCGCGTGAAAGGAAGTGTGAACGAATCATTTTGCACGGATTCCGTTGTATTTATAGGTCTCGACGGGCAAACTGCAGAAACAGCAATCGGGTTCTCTCTGATCAGTCAGGAAGAGGCTTCGGAACGGGCAGCCGATGCTATGGCCTCCGGATTTGAAAAATCGCTGCATGAGGCTGAAGCCGTCTGGTCAGATGCCATCCGCCGGATTCGGGTTCGGTTCAGTGACGCTGCAATGGAAAAGAGATTCTATTCAGCTCTTTATCATTCTCTTGTCAAGCCCGCGGACTGCGGAAAGGGATACGTGGATTTCGCCACCCTTTGGGATATGTACAGGACGCAGATGCCTCTGGCATATTCCTTTTTTCCTGAAAAGGGCAGGGAAATGGCCTTGTATCTTGCCCGTAGCATCGACAGATTCGGCCATTGCCCCATCAGCCATACTATGGATGCCATTGAGCCGGTGCGTTCCGGTCAGGCTTCCGCCCTCGGTACCGTCTCTATCGCTGATGCTTTCTTCAGAGGTTTGATGTGTGAAGACGAATATCCACGTCTGAAAGAACTTTTCAGAAAGGATCTTTACTACTACGGATTTCTTAACGGGATGTCGTCCCCGACCCATATTCTTGACATTTCTGGGGCTTATAGGGCCGTTGCTTACGTGGCCGAGACTTGTGGTGATGTGGAATACGCCGATTCACTTATGGCGGAATGTGATATCTGGGAATGGGTGTATGAGGATGATGGATTGATGCTCTCTGATGCGTCCTATTACGAAGGTAACCGCTACAATTATTCTTTCCGCCCTCTCCCCGGAATGGACAGAAGGGTGGAAATGGCCGGAGGTCCCGATGGATTATGCCGTCTTCTGGATGAATTCTTCTGCATTGACGGCAATCCGGACTGGGACCCGCAGCAGGACAGGATACGACGTCGTGACCACTTTGAGGGTATGAACAACGAATGTGATATGGATGCCCCCTACGCATACCTATGGTGCGGACGCCCGGATAGGACAGCCGAAGTCATAGATGCCGTACGCCGTTATAGATTTTCGGACGGCCCCGGAGGTTGTCCGGGCAATAATGATTCCGGCTCTACCGGCTCCTGGTATGTCTGGAATTGTCTCGGATTATATCCATTAACCGGTACTCCTTATTATCTGTTGGCAAGCCCCTCTGTGGATGCCGCTGAATTGCAGTTCGGTGGAGGGAAGTTGAAAATCAGGGTGGAACGCGAAAGCCCTGCATCCATTTATCCGCAGTGGTATAAGTTCAACGGCAGAAAATTCCGTTCTCCCTGGCTCAGGATTGAGGAAGTCGAGGCCGGAGGGACCCTTGTGTTCCACCTTGCAGACAGTCCCGCGCCGGAGGCGGCTCCCATTCCGGAATGGTTATAATTATTTGCATATATGAGATACAGATTGCTTAGCTTGATTTGCATTCCTTTGATACTGACTTCCTGCCAGCCAAAGGAACCCCGCGCCGGACACGTCATCTACCTTGGCTTTGACGCGATGAGTGCCGTCGGACTCCAGAGGGCGGAGACTCCTAATTTCAACAGGCTGATTGACAATGGTGCCGTGTCGCTTCACACAAGATGTGTGCGTATGACTTCCAGCAGCCAGAACTGGATGTCAATGGTCTCTGCGGCCCCCATCGAGATACACGGAGTGCTTGACAACAGATGGCAGCCCGGCAACCCCGAGAACTTGCCGCCCGCATTGACCAATGCCATAGGCCTTTATCCCACGGTGTTCGATCATATCAGAACCCAGCGTCCGGAATTGAAGCAGTATGCCTTCATAGAGTGGACGGGGGAGACGAGGATGTATGACATGTCTGTGTTCGACAAGGCCTCCGTGAGCAAGCAGGATACCACCATTCATTCATACAAGGACGTGATTGCCAAGGCGTTCAGTACATATCTGGAGGAACGCCCCGAAGTGATGTTCCTCTCAATGGACGTCACGGACCATTACGGTCACACTTACGGCCACGAGTCGGACGAGTATCTGGCGATGATAACAGAAATGGATGCCTGTGTGGGTGGATTCGTGGATGCTCTTGAGGCCAAAGGCTGGATGGATGATACCGTAATCATCATCTCTGCGGACCACGGTGGCGCCAATTTCGGCCACGGAGGTGACTCGATGGCAGAATATGAGATCCCCATTATACTGTATGGAAAAGGCGTGACCAAAGGCAAGGTCCTCAGACGCACGAGTATGGTCTACGATTTGGGAGCAACAATAGCGGGACTGCTCGGGGTGGAACTTCCCTGGGAATGCCGAGGCAAGATGCTAGACGAGGCCTTCTCTCCGAAGTCTGACAACGATATCTATGTCCCTGTTCCTTTCCTTCACCCATACAAGGGAAAGGTGACGGGAGACATCACCATCACCGATGACATTGAAGACGCTGAGATCTACTACACTCTTGACGGGTCGGAGCCTGATGAGAACTCCATCCATTATTACGGTCCGTTCAGGATTGACGGTCCCACGCATATCAAGTCCATAGCATACCGGAACGGAAGCCACAGCGACATAGCGGAGAATTATCTCTATACTTCCGGCAATGAACCTCCCGTAAGGTATAAGCTTTACCTGAATACCGGAGACAGGACGATGCCGGATTTTACCAAATATGGCAAGCCAGACAGAGAGGGTTATGTTTCGTCTTTCGCGCTGGATGAGTTCAACCTCAATACGGCGGATTATTTCTCTGTCTTGATGACCTCCAATCTGGTGGTTCCCGAAGAGGCGGACTATGTATTCGAGGTCTGTGCCGATGACGGTGCCTGTATGTATATTGACGGAAAGCTTGTGGTCAGCAATCCCAACGCCCATTCCGTAGCGGTACTGGCGCGCGGCCCCGTCCACCTTACAGCCGGGAAACATCTCGTGAAAGTTGAATATTACGAAGTTACCTCCACTCAAGGGCTGTATATCAGGTACAGTGTCAATGGCGGCGATTTCAATCCTTTGTTTTTAGCGGAACTTGAAAGATGAGAAAAATAATTACGTGCGCGATGGCGGCGATATGCTGCTGGACGCTTTCTGCAAAAGTCTATGACGTCAGGGAATTCGGAGCCGTCGGCGACGGCAAGGCTCTGGATTCACCGGCCATCAATGCCGCCATCAAAGCTGCATCGGAAGCTGGAGGCGGACAGATCTATGTGCCTGCGGGGACCTACAGGTGCTATTCCCTGCACCTTGCCAGCCATATTGACCTGTATATTGAGAAAGGCGCGAGAATACTTGCCGCCTTCGCATTCGAGGACGGGGAATATGACCATCCGGAACCCAATGCCTTCGATATGTATCAGGACTTCGGGCACAGCCACTGGCACAATTCCCTGATATGGGGGGAAAATCTGGAAGACATCAGCATTTCAGGTATGGGAATGATAGACGGCGAAGGCCTCTACAGGGTTTTTCTGGAAAAAGGCGAGTACAACATACGGCATTTCTATGCTCCTGACCGGTACACGACGGAGGCTTATAGGGATGGCATTGGCAACAAGATGATTGCTCTCAAATCCTGCCGCAACGTAGTCATCAAGGACGTTACCCTCTACCGGGGAGCTCATTTCATCCTGCTTGCCACGGGTGTGGAGAATATGTATCTGCAGAATCTGAAGGTTGACACCTACTATGACGCATTTGACATTGACTGTTGCAGGAATGTCACTGTCACGGGCTGCCAGGTCAATTCCGCCTATGATGACGGCGTGGTGCTGAAGGCCAGTTACGCTCTCGGCTACTACAAGGATACGGAGAACGTTACAATAACAGGCTGCAACATAAGCGGATACGCTTTGGGTACCGTTCTGGACGGAACGCTTGGCGAAGTGCCCCTTCACCGCAGTACCTACGGCCACAGAGGAACGGGGCGCATCAAACTCGGCACTGAGAGCAGCGGAGGATTCAAGAACATATCAATTTCCAATTGCACCCTGGATTATTGCGGGGGCATACTCCTTGAGTCTGTTGACGGCGGGGACCTGCAGGATGTTGTCATTACTAACATAACCATGCGTAACATTATTGACGCACCCATATTCATAAGGCTTGGCGCACGTATGAGAAGCCCCGAGGGCAAGGAAGTGGGGCATATACGCAGAGTCCTCCTCAGTGATATTAATTCGTACAGCGCAAGACCGGATTTCGCCAATATCATCAGTGGCATCCCCGGACATTGCATTGAGGACGTTACACTGCGCAACATCCACCTGCACAGCAAGGGCGGTATGCCGGCGATGAATCGCGGCTATCTCCCTCCCGAGGAGGAGAAAGGCTATCCCGACGCACACCGTTTCGGCCTGATTCCGGCGGGCGGTATGTTCATACGTCACGCCGAGAACATCACTCTGGACGGAGTGTATTTCAGTTTCGAGAAAGCTGATGCCAGACCTCTTTTCGTGACGGATGACGTCAGGAACATCAGGTGCAACGGCATCTTCAGGGAAAACAAGGAAGTGAAAATCAAAATCAACTGATATGAAAAGAATATTATTGGCCGCCCTTTACATTCTGGCGGCAGCCACACTTCAGGCAAAGAATCCCAAGTTATCCTTCAATGAAAACGGAGAGTTCCGCATCCTGCAGCTGACGGACTGCCATATGCAATATGAGAAGCCCGAACTGTGGAACCGGACCCTTGCCAGGATAGACACAATCCTTACGGCGGAGCATCCGGACGTGGTTGTGTTCACCGGTGACATCGTCACAGGCGCAAGATCCCTGAGGGTGGATATGTGGCACGTGCTAATAGACAAGATGGATTCATATAAGATTCCTTACGTAATAGCTTACGGCAATCATGACGCGGAAGGCTTCCCTATGCTCAAGCGGTCCGAGATGTCCTCTTTGGTGACGGCCGGCAAATATGCTCTCAACACCCTGAATGAGAAGGGAGAACTTGCAGACATGCGCATCCCCGTTCATGCGCACAAGGACGGAAAGCCGGCATTCGACATTTATGTGCTGGACTCCCACGACTATACCGAGACAATGGGATTTGACAAGAACTATGGCAAGTATGCCTGGTTCACTCACGCTCAGGTGGATTGGCTGAGGAATGAGTGCGTGGCTTCCACAAAGGGCAACGGAGGCGTGAACGTGCCTTCGATGGCATTCTTCCACATCCCTCTTTTCGAATACGGACAGGCCGCCGACAAGGGCCCGATTATCGGTGTCAGGGGGGAAAGGGAAGCATGCGGAACAATCAATTCGGGGATGTTCGCGGCAATGTTCGAGACGGGCAATGTGATGGCTGTGTTCGCGGGACACGACCACAACAACAATTATATCGTAAACCATTGTGGAATAGTACTGGGTTACGGTGGCTTCTCCGGTGATGACACCACATACAACGATTTGGCCCATGGCCTCAGGATGATTGTGGTGAAAGAGGGCTCCCCTGAATTCACTACCTGGATTCACGATGAGGACGGCCGTATCAGATTTTTTGCCGAATACAGGAACAAAGAACTGAAACAAATCAAGAAGTGAAAACGAAGAATCTCATAATTGTCTTCCTTGCCCTCTGCATGATGTATGCGGGTGTGTGTCTTGCCGACGTGCCCGAGCCGGCAAGACCGGTATTCAAGGTGCTGCCCTTAGCGCTACTGCTGGTCAATACTTTATACCTCGCAGTCAAAACGGGGGACTGCGGCCGCTTCCTGATGGCAGTTGCTCTTCTGTTCTCGGGCATAGGTGACATATGTGGTCCGTTGATGACTATGGGCATATTCTTCGCCCTGTCCCATTGCTTCTATATTGCCGCATACAGCCGCCATTTCTGTTTGAAGACTGTAAGGCAGAGGGTTTGCATAACCATTCTTCTGCTTATCGTGGGCTCCGTGACCGCAATATCACTGCCTGGGCTTCTCAAAACTTCCGGACCTGCTATGATTGCAGTGGGATTGACTTACCTTGCGGTGTTGACGGCAATGTCTTTTATGGCAATCAGCCAGTCCCGCCCCTATTGGATATTTTTTGCTGTCGGATCTCTGCTTTTTGTGATTTCTGACAGTTTCATCATTGTCAATACTTATGCCTTTGCTATTCCCGCAAGGCATCTGATGGTTATGAGCACCTATTATGCCGCGCAATTGTTGATGAATCTCAAATGAAAAGGATTTTCTTTGCCTTCTGCCTGACTTTCCTGGTTGCGGTCGGTCTCAACGCGCAACCGGTTGGAGAGTTCTCTTACGACGGCCACAGCCGGAGGATGTATGCCGGCTCTGAAATGCGCTATGCTTTTGACAAGTTCGGAGCCGAACGCTATCCTGAATGGCGGGACAGTCTGCGCGGGGCAATAGCCGGGGCTCTCGGTATGGATGTTATAGCTAGGGCCAATCCCGGCTTTGTCCCAGAGGCAGTCCAACTCGACATGGAGGATTTGGGTTATGCCGTACGTCAACGGTGGAAGATAAAGACGGAGGAAGACGTATGGCTACCTGTCATAATAATGTTCCCGAAAGGAGTGAATGGCCCTGTGCCGCTTCTGCTTACACCTCACGGCCACGCCAAGAACACGGAGAGGGCTGCCGGTGTCTATATGAACGAAGAGGACCGGAAGAAAGGGGAGGAAGGGGAGAGAGACATAGCTGTTCAAGCCGCGAAATTCGGTTTTGTCGCCATAGCTCCGACGGAAAGAGGCTTCGGTGAGACTAGGTCTGCTACGGACATTACTGCGGACAATACTTCATCCTGCCGGGATCTTATGCTCAGGGACCTGCTCGTGGGACGCACTCCGGTAGGTGACAGGGTCTGGGATATTATGAGGATTCTGGACTGGGCTCTCGTGAATCTGCCGGTTGACAGCCGTAACGTTATCATTACAGGAAATTCAGGCGGAGGTACCGTGTCTCTATATGCTGCGGCTCTTGATGAGCGTATTTCAATATCTCTTCCCGGTTCGGCTTTCGCCACTTTCGAGGGCAGCATAGGCTTCCGCCGCCATTGCGAGTGCAATTACATTCCCGGCATCCTGAATCTCTGCGAAGCCGGAGAAATAGCGGGGCTTACGGCTCCGAGGCCTTTCTGTGCCGTCAACGGGGCGTACGACAAATTGTTTCCCATAGAGTCCGCCCGGGAAGCCTTCTCTGTGACAAAGGAAATCTATGGTGCTTCCGGCTCTCCCGACAATTGTGAACTCTATGTGGGTGATGGCGGGCACAGGTACTATAAAAAAGGTGCCTGGGATTTTATATTCAGGCACCTCGTAAAGTAGGAATCAGAGATTTCAAATCTTATAGTATTCTTCCCATTCCGGTCTTGGAGCGGGGCCCCAGAGCAACTGGTTGGCGACAGGATTGTTGACAATCTGTTTGCTCTCGCGGTCGAAAATCACCTTCTCGCCTGTCCATTGGGCGATTACGCCGAGGCAGAATACCTGGCTGAGAGGTCCTGCAACGGAGAACGGTGAGCGTGTCTCTTCCTTGCCCATAACGGCCAGAAGGAAATTGGCGTAGTGATTGGAAGGGCTCTCGGGTACTTCGGGAAGTTTGCCTTCGGCCTCCATCTGCCTGCCGAGATTCTCGGGGATGATGCTGAGGGGAGAAGCATGGGAACCGCCCTTGAAAGTGAGGGTTTTGGAGTAAATCTCTTTGCCCGGATTCACTTTCGTGGGAACGAATTTCTGTCCGGCTACGAGAGGAATGTTCGCGTCAAACTCTGAAGTGCCGTATCCTACGGGGAGAGGTGGAAGGTTGTCCAGACCGTCATACCAGGTCACGTCCACTGCGGGCATCCCCTTCCTTTCGGGAAACTTGAACAGCAGAGTTGAAGACATAGGATAGAAGAATTGGTTATGGTCTTTGAGGTACAGCGGATTCACTTCTTCGGGGAGTCCCAGTTCGAGGAACTCGTGGCAGGTGTCGAGGATGTGTGCTCCCCAATCTCCGAGAGCGCCCATGCCATACTGATACCAGCAACGCCACTGTCCGTTATGGTAATCGTGGTTGTAGGGGCGTGGGTAGCCTGTACCGAACCAGGTATCCCAGTCGAGGGTGTCGGGAACGGTCTCGCCTGCAGGATAAGCCTGAATCTTGGGGTCCCATTCGTGCCAGCGGCGGGGATTGTTCATATGTGCGGTGATTGCTGTGACATCCTTGATGATGCCTGCATCCTTCCAGGCTTTGAACTGGAAATAGTTGGCCTCCGAGTGTCCTTGATTGCCCATCTGGGTGACGACTCCGTATTTTTCGGCGGCCTTCATCAGGCGCTCGCATTCTGCGAAAGTGCGTGCAAGGGGTTTCTCGACGTAAACGTGAATTCCGAGTTTCATTGCGGCCATGGCAATCACGAAATGGCTGTGGTCGGGCGTTGCAATGAGCACGGCATCAATCTTGTCAGCCATCTTGTCGAACATAACTCTCCAGTCTTTGAAGCGCGGAGCGTTTGGGAACATCTCCATCACTTCCTGTGTGTGCGGCGCCCCCATATCCACGTCACAAAGCGCGACGAAGTTGCAGAGCCCCGTTTCGGCAAAATAGTGCACGTCTTCATTGCCTCTGTTGCCTATGCCGATGACTGCGAGGTCAACCTTGTCGTTGGCGCCGTACTGTTTCTTCTTCTTTCCCTTGGATTCGCAGGAAATGAGTGAAGGAGCCGCAAGAAGGGCGGCTGATGCCAGTGCAGTATCCTTGAGGAAGGATCTTCTGGAAATGTTTTTCATATTAGTCGAGAATTTTGATTTTAATATTCCTGTAACTTACTTCGTCGCCATGGTCCTGAAGAAGGATGTGGCCTGATTCCTGGTTGCCGAAATTGACCCAGTTCCTGTATTTGCTGTAGGCGACGAGAGCGTTGAATTCCTGGGTGTCGCGGTCGTATTCAACCATTCTCGCACCGTTCAGCCAATGTTCCACGTGCTTGCCCCTGACTATGACGGTAGCCTTGTTGAAGCCGTACTTGTCGAGAGGTTTGTTGTCCGGTGCCGGAATGAGGTCATACAGGGAAGCGAGTTTGCGGTTGCCCTTGACACCGAGTTTGGCGTCCGGGTGGAGCTCGTCGTCGAGGACCTGGAACTCACAGCCGATTGAAGAGGAACCTGCACCGCCGTCATTGATATCGGGATTCACGAAATACTTGATGCCGCTGTTTGCGCCGGGAGTGAGTTTGAACTCGACCGTGAGTATGAAGTTGCTGTATTTCTCGGTTGTGATGATGTCACCTGCACCGCCTGCTTCATTGTCATTGCCGGCATCTTCGACAGTGAGGATGCCGTCCTTGATGTGCCAGCCCTTTGAAGGGAAGGCTTCCGACCTGGCGCTTCTCCAACCTTCCGTGGTCTTGCCGTCCCAGAGGAGTGTCCATCCGTCTGCGATTTCCGCATCCGTGAGGGTGTTGATGGGCTGGCATTCCCTGCCGGGAGAAGAGATGAGCATCGCGCGCAGGTAATCAACAGACTCTTTGATGCCCGCGTGGGGATTGAATCCGTCTTTCTCGAATTCGATGGAAACCTTTCCCTGGTAGCCTATGGTTTTGAGGGCGTTGACTATGGACAGGAGATCCATCTTGCCGCGGCCCATCTCGCAGGTCTGTCCGGCTTTGGAGGCTTCTGTCTCGTCCTTGATGTGGACGTCATAAATCCAGTCTTTGTATTTGATGATGTCGGCCGCGACGTCCCTGCCGTTGCGGAAGGAGTGCCCGAGGTCGATGCAGCATCCGATTCCGAGCGCGGGGTCGGCGAATTCTTCCACCACCGTCGTGATGTCGGGGAACAGGGGGCTGTCGGGCCCGTGGGTATGAACGGCGAGCCTGATGCCGGTCTTCGCCACCTTCTCCTTGACATAGTCTATGAGCTCATAATCGGGCACGCCGATGAACATATCGGCTCCGTAGCGTGCCGCATAGTCGAAAGCACGATCAACTTCAGCCTTGGACTTCATATAGATAGGGCCGAGGATATAGCCTTCTACCCCATATTCCGCACATTTGGCCTTGAACGCGTCCATCTGTTTCTTGGAAGCATCCAGTGGCAGAAGGAAGTCCTTTACGGAAAAATACTTGACATCGAGGTCTTTGAGATACTTGAGAGTCTGCTCGAGGTTGAAATTCCTGTAAGAATAACCTGCGATGCCAATCTGGAAGTCTTTGCATCCGTCGCATTTTGCAGAAACGGGTACGGTCGCGGCGAAAAGAGCCACGGCTGCAAGTAAACATAGAATTTTTTTCATATTTTGGTTGGTGTTATTGGTGACCGGTTATGCTGGTTTTCAAAGTTACTTCATTATTTGACTTAATGCAATGATTGAGATGAAAAAATGATTGTTATCTTTGTGAAGATGAACATCAGAAGAACGATATCCGCATTATCCGTCCTTGTCCCGCTGGTTGCCGGATGTAAGGGGAACACCTTGTACGACGAAGCCGTTGCCAATCTTATTTCACGGGCCGACGATGCCATTGCTTCGGGAACGACAGTACCGCCCCCGGTGGACCCTGCTGGAGGGGATACCTATAATGTCATCAGAGACCAGGGGCGGGCGCTCGCCGATTGCGGTGCTGCATATAATTTGTGTTCTGACAGGAAGTATGCCGACTGGGCGGCTGATATCCTCTGTACGTATGCAAGGATGTATCCGACTCTCGATTATCATCCGGAATCCTGGCGTACTGCCGAGCCGGGGCGACTTTTCTGGCAGGTGCTTGAGGACAGCGAATGGGCTTTCAACGCAGCATCGGGCTATCTGGCGATGAAGGAAGCGATGTCTGCCGAAAGTCGGACAGAGATAGAAGACAAACTGTTCAGGCCTATGGCAAAGTTCCTGATGTACGGCACTCCGGATAACATTAAGAACAATTTCGTGTTCAACCGTATGCACAATCACGGAACCTGGCAGGATGCCGCCGTGGGAACGATAGGACTTGCGATAGGTGACAGGGATTTGGTGATGCGCTCACTCTACGGTACGGATCTCAGTGGGGAGCACGGTGGTCTGCTGCAGCAGATTGATGAGTTGTTCTCGCCTGACGGATATTACATGGAAGGGGCTGTCTATCAGAGTTTCGCGCTAATCCCTTTCCTGAAATACGGCTTCTTGTTGAGGCAGTTTATGCCCGAGCTCGATTATCTGGACAAGGATGACAGGGTGCTGGCGAAGAGCGCTGATGCGATGTTCGGCCTGTCATATCGGGATGGATTTTTCAGACTCAATGACTCTTATGCCAAGACATTTGCATCGAAGGACGTAGCCGAGGTGCTGCCCTGGCTCTATTCTATCGCTCCCGAGAAGAAGTGGCTCCTGTCCATCATCAGGGACTGCTCCGGAAGAGTTGGTGCAGACGGCGCAGGGAAAAAGGCCGCTGAGGATATCGCGGCGGGACTTGCTGAGCCGTTCAGGCCGTCAAGCCTGAAGCTGAGTGACGGGCCGAAAGGCGAAAAGGGTGCCACGATGGTGCTGCGCGGAGATGGTGCAGATGCTCCCGTGGTATATATGAAAGCCTGCGGGCAGGGGAGCTATCACGGTCATTTCGACAAATTGACGATAGGTGTCTTTGACAACGGCAATGAGATACTCACCGAGTATGGCTCCGCCCGTTTCAACGGTATAGGTTCGAGGAATGCCGGCCACTACACTCCGCTCAACAAGGGCTACGCTATGACTTCCGTAGCGCACAACACCCTTGTCGTTGACGGGAAAAGCCATTTTGAAGGGGTTACACCATACGGCCTTCCGCATTCGCCGAGAGTGCTCGCCTTCAATTGCGCCGGAGGTGAACTCCAGTATATGGCCGCCGTGGACAGTACGGCGTATCCCGGTGTCAGGATGGAAAGGTGGACTGCCTTGGTGGCTGTCCCTTTTCTGGAGAGACCTTTCGTTGCGGATATCCTCATTGCAGAAAGTGCCGTGCCTCACCGCTACGATTACCCAGTGCATTATTCGGGGCAGATGATTAACGTAAACGTTCCATACCGGAGGCCTGCGGAAATGAAGGCTTTGGGAGATGACTCCGGTTATCAGCACCTGTGGTTGGAGGCGGAGGGGAACTGCGCTGACGGTACTGCGCAATTTACCTGGCTGGCCGGTGACAGGTTCTATACCGTTTCTACTGCCACGGGGACTGATACGAAGATGATGTTTCTGCGTACCGGTGCCGCCGACCCCGATTTCTACCTCAGGAGCGAGCCCGTGTATATGTTGCGGGAGGAGAATGCGTGCAGCCATGTCTTCGCCTCGTGCCTGGAGTCACACGGTCATTATTCGGAGAAGGATGAAAACAGCCGAGATTCCCTGCCGCTCTGCTCCGCGGTTGCGGTGGAGAGTAATGCGGGCGCTGTTACGGTTCGATATGAATTCAAGGACGGGAATGCCGTCATCCTGCATATCGACAAGGAACTTACAATGTTATGAGAAGGTTGGCTATTTCCCTTCAGACCACCAGATTCCCTGATTGTAGTTCAGGCCAGGACTCAGTCTGAGCAGGCGGCATCCGTGTGGCGCAACTTCGGTTTCAAAACGTTCGCCTCCGAATCTCTCACCAGGATGGAGGACAGTGATGTCCTGCTGGCGCCAGACGTCCCTTACGGTCTGGGATTCCACCATCATATAGCCGAGTTCTCCAAGCGAGAATCCCATAGTCCTGGGACTGTCGCTCACATTGAAGAGCGCCACCACCAGAGAACCGTCCTCGAGGGGCTTGTGATATACTATTGCGCCGTCATCATCGGAAACGCGGGCGGCCGGATATCCCAGAGGGTCCTGATTGATGTCGATCACCTCGTTGTTAGTCAGCAGGCTGAAGGTGAAATCGTCCATATCGGCGAGGTCGCATCCTATAAGGAGAGGAGAGCAGAGTAT
>JAZUHY010000085.1:0-30638 GCA_045641985.1 Candidatus Cryptobacteroides sp. | reverse complement strand
TCATCGTCGAGATGCAGAATACGAATCTGCGCCACTTCAACTACCGCTCGGTGTATTACACCAGCCACGCCGTGCAGCTGCAGGCGGCGAGGGAGCGTGAGAGGCAGCGTGCGGACCTCATAGCCCGGCACTGCAAGCCCTACTGGAACTACTGGTTCCCGCCGGTGTACTTCATCGCCGTGCTCAAGAAAGGAATGGGAGGAAGCGCTCGTGCAGGCGAGAATTCGTCCTCAGGCAGGCAGGGTGACGGACATACCCAGTACATAAAGGAATTCCGCCTCAGGGAGAAAAATTCCGGCGAGGATATGGGAGTTGAACTGAATTATATTTATCTTTGCCTGAACAGGTTCGACAAGAGCGCGGAGGAGTCGAAGGACCCGGTTGACCGCTTTATGTACACGCTGAAGAACATCGCGGGGCTTGAGGAGATGCCCCGGAGCTTCGGGGACAGCGGGGAGATGGTGGAGCTGTACACCCGCTCGATGACTGCGAACCTGCCTGCGGAAACGATACACGAAATAGAGATTCACAAGAATATGACGACCGAAAACGACATACTGGTTGCTATCGCCGAGGCCCGCGAGGACGCCGCGCTCGAAGCCACCGCCAAGGCTCTGGCGGAAGGCAGAGCAGAAGGAATCGCGGAAGGCGAAGCCAGAGGCAGAGCGGAAGGCAGAGCAGAAGGTAAAGCCGAAGTCGCCAGGTCGATGCTTGCAAGAGAGTTTACGGCAGATATTATAGCCAGCGTCACCGGACTGACCGAAGCTCAGGTGCAGAGTATTGCTCAGTCCCTTTGATTTTCTCGCCGAAAAAGAATCCAGCGGAGCTCAAGAAGATGCCGGACAACCTTGGGGCCCTTTAGGCTGTACCCGGTACTACCGAGCAATAGCCGCCACTGCCGAGGTAATATCAGGTAGTGGCGGCTACACTTTTGTCTCAATCCGTCAAGACGTACTTCGTCGGAGGCTTACGGCTTACACAGGCACTTTCCTGAAGGTGAATAAAAAAGGAGCTGACCGTTTGGCCAGCTCCAAAATATTTACTCTTTAATGAATATTAAAGGTTAACAGAGTCTGCCGCCCAGTTCTTGTTGTCTTCCTGCTCCCTGATAGGGAAGGGAATAGTCATATTTTCAACTGTATAACCGGCATAACTCCAGTGGTTGCTACTCTGCGATCTGGTAATATTCTTACCCCAACGCTTGCAGTTGTAGTACTCACGTCCGCCTTCGCCCCACATCTCAATGCTCCATTCGAGTTCAAGAGCATCTTTTGTGTAAGCTCCGAGTTCGGAGGCACCTCTTGCTGAACGAATTGCGTTCAGATACTTGACATCCTGTGTGGCTTCAGCCATCATAAGATATACTTCAGAAAGACGGAACTTGCAGAACTCCATGATTTCGCACTTATCAGCTTCATCTGTAACGCTCTGTCCGTCATCACTAAGACCTACAGTCGCAGCAAATTTGAGGTTTGCAGAAGGAAGGACAACACCAGCTGAACCATCATAGAATTTGTATTTATAACTTTCAGAAGGAGAGAGGAATGCAGCCTTGCGACAATCGCCATCTTCAATCTTGTTGTAGAGTTCAGTGTTGATTCTGGCCATTGATCCTCCATCATTTGTGTTGATGGAATATCCACCAAATACATTTGCAAGCTTGAAGAAGTAGTTGTTGGTGGAACCACCATAAGCAGAAGTCTTCTTATAACCAAGGATGCACTCGGGATTCTTGGAAAGAGCGAGGAATGCGTTGGTGTTGGAGGCAACATAAAGCTTGGAATATTCACCATCCATACCTTTGTTTTCAAGTTTTCCGCCCCAGTTATCATTTGCAATGAGGGAATATTCTCCGCCCTCAATAATCTCCTTGCAGGCGTTGGAGCAATATGTCCAGTCCTCAGTGAGAAGGCCGGCTCTTGCCTTAAGGAAGTTGACAACAGACAAGTCAATATCTTCGAGTTCGCCCGTGCCATAATCTGTGGTTACGCTGACACCGATTTGCACGAGGTCGTTATATGCTTCATTAAGGTCTTCCTTGATAAAATCCCAAGTTTGCTTTGCAGTGCTTCTTGCTTCAGCAATGCGTACCGGATTGTAGTCCTTATAAATGCTCAGTCCCGAATTCGCAGCGTTTACATCCTTCATCTTACCATATGCAGGTGTGTATTCTTCCATAAGTTGCATATAACTGAATGCACGAATCACGCGAGCATAGGCATCGCACTTATAGAGGGTGTTCTTTGCTTCTTCAGAGATTTTAGGGTCAAGATAGCTGCTGTAAAGGAGAAGCTTGTTGGCATCATTAATGCCAAGAGAATATCCGAACCAATGGCAGGAATTGGAAGCATTGGCTGCAATTCTGTAAGTCACGTCCTGCTGATAATAATTGAGCAAAAGTGGATTGACTCCGGAAAGGTTGCTACCGAGGACAATATCATTTCCCATAAGAGAACGCATCCAATCAAGCCCTTGATAGGAGTAGACGGAAGGATTGGAAGATGCCATTCCATTGATGCCCCAGAAGTTCAGGTACTTGGGCATAGGGGAAAGCATGCTCTGGATTGTTTTAATAGCGGTGGCGTCTCCCTTCTTGATGAGTTCAATGACTTGTTCCTCATAAATGGCATTTTGAGGAGTAATGTCAAGTTTGTTCGCACAGGAGGATGCAAGAACGAGACATGCCGCCACAACAGTGATATTTATAAATCTTTTCATACTTGTTTCTGATTAAAAGTCAAGATTGATACCGAACGTGTAAACCGCGAGATATGGATACTGTGCGGCGCCAAGGTCTGTACCACCGGAGATGGAACGGCGAGGGTCGACACCGGAATGGCTATATATCATGAACGGGTTATCCGCAGATGCAAAAATGCGAAGGTTACTGATCTTCGCCTTGCTCATCCACTTTGACGGGAAGGTATAGCCCAATGTGATGTTCTTGATGGAAAGATAGCTGGCATCAAACAGTGCAAGGTCAGTGTAATTCTGAGTGTCACCTATTGCGGCACCGCCATCACCGCTTGAACTATAGCACAGCATAGGGAATTTCGCATCAGGACGATTCTCGCTCCATGTGTTTTCGTAGAGTTCGCGGCTGATAGCCCTTTCATTGTTGCGAATGTTGGAAGATCCGTTGTAACGTCCACCGTCGCCACCGTTCGCATACTCTACCGAATAATACTTTCCACCGATTTGGTATGAGAACATTACACCAAGGTCGAAACCCTTGTAGCGGACACTGGCATTGAAACCGCCAATCCAGGCAGGAATGGCACTGCCAACTTCGTACTTGGAAGCAAGATCGCCCTTAGTGGTACGAATATCATCGCCTTCCTTTGCGGATCCGAATGTGCCGGCGGCTGCTTCTGCAGCAGTAACCTTGTGATAATACAAAGGACGCCCGGCCTCCAAATCTCCGGCAGTGTAACCCGTATGGGCAACATTATTGGAATCATAATATGTCACACCTGTATTGCCCGCTACACCTGCATATCTGTAGAGGTAGAGATTATAGAAATCCTTGCCCACACCGCGGAGATAGCAGTTGGGCACGTCTGCACCTGTGCCGGCAATGTCTATACCTGTGGCGCTCGCTGTCTCGCATCCACCGAGTTCAGCTGAACCAAAAGTATCAGGAACTTTTGTGAGAGTTGTCCTGTAATGTGTTCCATTAGTGGAAAGAATTACATCCCAATCTTTAGTCTTGACAGGCTGATAGCTGAGTTCGATTTCGATACCGGTAGAACGGATACCTGCGCAGTTGCTGGTAAATGTGGACTGTCCGGTCGCATTGTACGAAAGATTCTGACTATAAATCGCATTGGGAGTTTCTTTGTTAAACCAGTCGAACGTACCGCTGACCTTGCCTCCAAAGAGGGTAAAATCAACACCTGCGTCTGTAGTGTGAACTTTTTCCCAGGTCAGGTCCTCAGCATAGGCATATGTCTGCTTTGTCAAGGTGACAGACTGTGGATATGTTGTGGCACCGGATGTATAGTTGGCTCCCTCATATTTCCAAAGTTGGTATCCGGAATAGTAATTTACGCCATTCTGATTACCCGTGACGCCATAACTGGCGCGAATCTTGAGGTTAGAAAGCCAGTCTTTTGTGCCTTCCATCCAAGGCTCAGAAGAAATTCTCCAACCGGCGCCTACTGACCAGAAGAGTCCCCAACGCTTGTCGGCGAGTTTAAACTTGGAAGATCCGTCATAACGCATAGAAGCGGACAGATAATATTTCTCGTCATAGTTGTAGTTGACACGTCCGAGATATGACTCCATAGCAAGCTTGCTCAGGTCACCATTGTTCGAACCATCAAGGAACTTATAGTAAGCGGTGCCGAGGAAGTTGGCATAGGCCATGGAACCATCAACAAGATTGTACGCGGAGGCATAATTTTGCTTCTCGTAGTTGTACTCATAATACTCGTGACCGACCATAGCATCGACGTGATTTTTGCCGAAGTCCTGATTGTAATTGATGAGTTGCTGGGTGTTAAGTACCGTGTAGACAGTCTTCGTGCGTCCGATTGAAGATGAATTGGTGAGACCGTTTCGTGCCATACGGATACCTGAGGTCGTCCTGTCGAAGTAACGGGTCTTGTTTCCGAAAGTAGCATCATAAGAAATGTTTACCTCCGCTGTGAAATGCTTGAGGAAAGATGCCCTCGCATAACCTTTCATCGAAAGGTCATCATAAACCTGAGAATTGGTCTGGTTGTTGAAGTAAGCAATCGGATTCAACGCGGTTACATCGCTCTTCAGCATACCGTTAACGTCTGTGCCGAGAGGTGTGTCGTGGTAGGCAGTTCCGGGGACGTTCTGACCGCTGTGCATTGAGACAAGTCTATTGCCATTTGCATCATATTTGAAGTTTCCGTTGAGGTCACGCGCATAAGTCTGGTCAAGAACGGTAGCCCAGTTATACCAAACGAACGGATTCTCGGTGTTTGTACCAATATTACGGTTGGTGTTGGCGTTGCCTCGGTAATCGATTGAATTGGTCTTGCGATGCGCATAAGAGAACTTGGCTCCCGTCTTCAGCCAGGAAGTCACCTGGGCATTGACATTGGCGCGAGCGGTATAGCGCTCAAATCCGGACATTGCGATATATGAGGGGTCGGAGAGGTATCCGAGAGAAACATGATAGTCAACCTTATCGGTTGCTCCGGTAGCACTTGCTACATATTCCTGACGGAAACGCGCGGTGACAACATCATCAGCAATACATCCACCATCCCAAATAAGTTGTGCGTCCGGGTTAATCTTACCATCGGGATTCACAAGATATGCCCCGCTCATTGATGAAGAAGTTCCAGTCTTGGTATAAACTGCATTGGGAACCTTGTAGGCCATACGGTTGCCGAGTCCATTGATACCGAAACTTGTGAGAGAACCGTTATAGTCAAAAAGATGTTCGGAAGCGAACTTGGCCGCATAACCCTTGTCCTGAGAATTGCGATACACCAGATCGTTGTAGATAGCTTCCCATGTTGCCTCATAAATCTCATTGGCTCCACCGTCACCGATTTTTTTAATCTTGCTGTTGGAGTCAAGAGTATTGACACCCCAGCGAGCCTGCAGAGAAACTTTTGTTTTGCCAGCCTTACCTGACTTTGTGGTCACGAGAACGACACCGTTAGCACCACGGGCACCGTAAAGTGCGGTCGAAGCGGCGTCCTTGAGGACAGTGATGCTTTCAATATCATTGCTGTTGATTGAAGACAGAGGGTTGGTTCCTTCAATTGCAGGAGCACCATCAATAACGATAAGTGCACTGGAACTGTTGGGGTTGGCGGTACCAAGACCACGTACTCGGATAACCATATCGAGACCAGGTTGTCCGTCTCCGGAAGTTGTCTGCAAACCTGCAACCTGTCCGTCAAGCATACGGGTAACGGAACCCTGGGCCTGAACTGTAAGAGTCTTGTTGTCAACCGTACCGATGGATCCTGTGAGATCCTTCTTCTTTGCAGTACCGTAAGCGACTACAACTGTTTCCTCAAGGAGTGTGGAGTCTTCGATGAGGACGACGTTGATAACGCCCTTGCCGCCGACTGCGACTTCCTGAGAGGTGTAGCCGATGCAGGAGAAGACCAAGGTGGCGTTGCTGCCAGCTGTGAGCTGATAGTTACCGTCAAGGTCTGTCATAGTACCCGTTGTAGTGCCTTTCACGATGACACTCGCACCGGGGATAGCTTCGCCTTTGGCATCAGCGACCTTACCGCTGACGTTCTGAGCGAATGCTTGCACGCCTATTGCAAGGGATGCAAGGAGAACCAAAAGAATTCTTTTAGTCATAAGCTAAGTTTAAGTTAAGAATAAAGTGAATATCTTTGCGGAATGTTTCTGGATCGTCTTGTACGCCGGCACACAGTCAGGCTAGTTGACTATGTTCTGAAAGAAGGAGGGGGTCGTGCTCTTTACACAAACCTCTCACACCATTTGATTAAATACAGGGGAGCCGACGTCACGATGAGTGATGTGGACACAAATTTCGTCATCGGATTCGTGGAATATCTGAAAACCGCGACCTCGGAATATGTAAAATACAAACCGAAATCTCCCGTCAAGACACTGTCAAAAGGGACACAGCTGACATATTACAATATGTTCCGCTCAATTCTCAACGCGGCAGTCCGGGAAGAAATCCTGCAATACAACCCGGCCAACAAACTGTCACGCCGGCAGAAACCCCACGCCTGTGAATCCAGCAGGATGTACCTTACCGTAGAAGAAGTGAAAACCCTGTCTACGACAGAAGTCGAAGAGAAATCGCTCCCCTCCTGCCAGGCTTTCCTTTTCTGCTGTTTCTGCGGGCTGAGATACAGCGACGCCAGCAGGTTGAAATGGGGACAGCTTCAGAAAACCCAGGAGGGGAATTTACAATTGGAACTGATACAGAAAAAGACCGGGAACAGACTGTATCTCCCTCTCTCGGAAAATGCAGTCAAGTGTATGCCCCTTCAGGGCGCGGAAGGGGCTGATGCGTTGATATTCAAACTTCCGCCCTATTGGGACATCAACAAATCCATAATCCATTGGGCGGAAAAAGCCGGCATAAAGAAGCACGTGACTTTCCACGTGGCACGGCACACTTTTGCCACATTGGCTCTCAACAGCGGAGTGGATATTTTTACCGTCTCCAAACTGCTTGGGCACGCCAACGTCAACACCACGCAGATTTATGCCAAAATTATGGACAAAACAAAAAGGGAAGCCGTGAATATGATACCTAAAATTCTATAGCTTCCCTCAAAAAAACCTAAAGCTCACTAATCGTAAACCAGATAGGAACTCGACTCTATCCAGGACTCTTCCTCGGGATTGAGGACGCGGACCGATACCGTGTGATGGCCCGGTTCGAGCTGGTAGTTGAACCACAGCTGCTCAAGCCTGCCGCGGTTGCAACAAGGGAATTCAACTATAGGCTGTACTTCCCCGTCAAGAGTGACCTCAATCTGTGCCACGTAATCCACCAGAAGACTCCAGTCGTTTTTCTTGTACCTTCCGCAGAGGACAACGGCCTTTCCGTCAAACTCAAAAGTTGACGCAGTACCGGCGATGACATTCTTGAACTCATAGTTGCCTTGAGGCACGAGACCCTCGAAACCCTGCTCCAGACGGACAGGGCGGATTTTGCGCATCTTCACAGTGACGTCATTATCTCCTACCTTGCCGCCATATTCAGTCACGACCTTGAGGGCCTGGTCGTAAGACATCCTGTATGTCTGGTTGAGAGACATTCCAGTGTAGGCGAATTCAAGGTCCTCCGCAGCCTTGAGAGGCTCAAGAAACTTGGGAGGAATGTTGCTGTAGCCCTGCATTGTGGCAAGTATTCCTGCCGCCGAAGCGGGATTGCAGTCGGAATCCTGACCGCACCTTGTCGAAATCTCAAGAGTCTTCTCAAAATCCTCCTCACCGTACAGCAGTCCGATCAGGATGTATGCGCTGTTGATGACAGCATCAATATTATAAGGGTTGAACACTCCGCCGGGGCAGCCTACGTCCTGACCGTATTTTTCCTCTGCAAGCCGCCAGGTTGCCTTCCAGTCCTGCGGGTTCTCTTCGTGCCAGCGGATTACATCCTGCATACACTTGTAATAGCGGCTTTCTGCCGGGATGGAACGGAGAGCCTCAGTCACTATGGTGTTGATGTCGTCATAGACGAATGCAAGGGAATACATTGCAGCAACGTAAACGCCACCGTACCAGCCGTCACCATAGTTCATTATATGACCGATTCCGTCGGAGTAATGGCAGGCGGCATCGACCATTCCGGGAGACATAAGGCCCGCATAGTCGGCCTCTATCTGGAAATCAATGTCATCGGCGTGGGGATTGTTGAGCCAGTGGCCCGATTCCGGAGGCATAATGCCGTGGAGGATATTGTAGCGGGCCTGCTGGTTTGCGTGCCAGAGGTTGTACCCCGCATTTGCGAATGCGGTGGCGAAAGAGTCCACCGGGGCATCCAGGCCATATTCGTCAAACACCTTGACAAAGGTCAGGTCCATATAAACGTCGTCGTACAGGTTTTTATTGTACGTCATCGTCGTATGGACATAATTGTCCGGCCAGGCGATGGCAATGCTGTCCGGAATCATCACGCTGCGGTAGCGGAATTCCGTGGGGCCTCCATAGGTGCATCCTATGGTCTGGGCGGCCCAGCCTCCCTTTATCTTGTCCATCAGGACATCCTTGCTTATTGTAACTTCTCTGCCGCAGTTGCAACTGACAGCAGACATTGCCAGAAGTATTGCTCCGGCCGCAAACAGTACGATTCTCTCTTTCATAATAGGCAAATATAAGCAATAAATACTATATTTGCCAAACTTTAAAATTATGAAAAGAGTATGAAAAGCTTCCTGAAAATGACGTTGGCCGTAATAACGGGCCTTTTGATAGTCACGGTTCTGTCAACAGTCCTCACCCTGGGAATCATAGGGGCAGCCGCTTCCGCAGGGAAAAAAACTCCCCAGATATCAAAGAATTCCGTCCTGAGAATAGACCTCTCCAGGACCATAGTGTCAGAACAGACTCTTGAGGTCAATCCCTTCGAAAGCATCCAGAACGGCAAGGGATTGAAAATTATCGGCATCCGGGATGCCGTCCAGGCAATCAACAATGCCGCCAACGACCCTTCCGTCAGTTTCATATACCTGAAGTCCGACGGAAACATCAACAGCCTCGCCTCTCTTCAGGAGCTCCGCAAGGCGCTTTCCAACTTCAGGACGGGGGGCAAGCCGGTGATATCCCACATCGAATCTCCCGGTACAGGCAGTTATTACATCGCTTCCGTTGCTGACAAGGTGTATATGACATCATATCCGGGAGCAACCACGACTGTTCTAGGACTCGGCTCACAGATGATATTCATCAAGGACCTTCTGGACAAACTCGGAGTCAACGTGCAGCTGATACGTCACGGCAAGTACAAATCTGCCGGCGAAATGTTCGTACGCAACTCCCCCAGCGAAGAGAATCTGGAGCAATACCGGACTATGATCAACTCAATGTGGGCGGTCACGGCCGACGAGATTTCCTCCAGCAGAGGGATTTCCACAGCAGAGCTCAATGACTGCATCGACGGGCTCAAGCTCTGCCTTCCCGAAGATTTCCTGGAATGCAAGCTTGTGGACGAGCTCCTTACAAAAGAAGAACTCAAGGACAAGCTGACCACCTTTGCAATGGCGGAAGATTTCAAGGACGTCAAATTCATTGACCTGGCGGATTACCACAGCGCCAGAATAGCAAGTGTACCGTCCAAAGCCCTCAAGAAAATTGCGGTGATATACGCCAACGGAGAGATTGTGGACGGAGCGGACAACAAAGAGGTTGCCGGAGACCGCTTCGCTTCCATCATAGCGAAAGTGAGGGCGGACTCCACAGTAAAGGCAGTGGTGCTCCGCGTCAACTCTCCGGGCGGAAGCGTCCTCGCATCCGAGAAAATCCGCACAGAACTTGACCTTCTCAAGGAAGACAAGCCTCTGATTGCATCCTACGGCGATTATGCGGCGTCGGGCGGTTACTGGATTTCGGCAAACTGCGACAAGATATTCTCCAACGCCGTAACCCTGACCGGCTCAATAGGCGTTTTCGGAATGATTCCGGACTTCAGCAAAACCCTGAAAAACATTGCCCACGTCAACGTCACGTCAGTGACCTCCAACAGGCACGGAGATATGTTCTCACTTGTGAGACCCTTCGACCAGGCTGAATACAACTATATGCAACGCTCCATCGAGGATATATACGTGCGTTTCACAACCATCGTCTCGGAAGCCCGCGACCTGGATTGGGGCTATGTTGACAGTATAGGACAGGGGCGCGTGTGGACCGGTGCCGACGGTCTCGAAAAAGGACTTGTGGATGAGATAGGAACACTTGAAGATGCCATTCACTATGCCGCCGTCTGCGCCGGAGACCCGGAGTTGGCGAATTGGAGAATAAGTGATTACCCCAAGCCGCAGACCCAGCTGGAAATGGTTCTGGAAATGCTCGGAGAAAAGAAATCCGGAGAGGAAAACGTATT
This sequence comes from Candidatus Cryptobacteroides sp., assembly GCA_045641985.1. Classification (GTDB taxonomy): domain Bacteria; phylum Bacteroidota; class Bacteroidia; order Bacteroidales; family UBA932; genus Cryptobacteroides. The sequence continues at coordinate 20,101 of JAZUHY010000085.1, read as the reverse complement.
TGCGGGAACTGCTCTGGAAGATGTGGCCGCAACCTTCACCAGATGGGCGGAGATGTCCCGGGAAGGAAAGGCGGACCTGATGTTCGCAAGGCTTCCCTACGATGTGGAGATACGCTAAAGGAAAAGCATCACGGCAAAGACATAGAGCAGGAATCCCTGCAGTTTGAGCCTTCCGGGCGCGTTGGCGCTCATTAGGACTTCCATAGGATTGCCGTCTGCAATACATTCGAGGTCATCCTTTTCCGGACGGGAACGGGATGACCACTTTTTTATGATCTGGCCGTCTGCGACGTAAGTCGCGCCACCGTTGGAACGGTTGAGCGTCATCAGCGACTTGTGATCCGCCATAAAGGCAGGATATGCCGTCAATTTCTCGGGGTCTCCGCCTACAAGCAGCAGAGGCCTCAGCCCGGCATCTTCAACCTTGGCCGCAAAACGGGAAACCGAAAGCCAGTCATCCTCGCAGAGTCTGTCCGGTTCATACACGGAAATAACCACTACACGGCCATTGACGAGCAGGCTGTCCCTGCTCTCCCCCTGGCTGTCAAACACTGCCACAGCTGTCTCCCCTTCCAGCTCGGCGCCCGGTTTCAGAGGGGTGAAATCCACCAGAGGAAGGCTGAAAACCGAATAGACGAGGAAAAGAACGGACGAAGCCGAAGCCGTCCAGAATGCAACAATCTTGAGTTTCGGACTTTCCTCGGGCGTACTGTATGGAAGGAATGCCACAGCCCAGAGGCCCATCAGCACAAGGTTCTTGACAAGACTTTGGCCGTGAGTCATATGTATCGCTTCCCCGAAACAGCCGCACTCCATATCCGGATTGACTATCCATATCACAAACGTGAGAAGGGCAAATAAGGCAAGCAGAGCCAAGCACACGGTTCCCGTCAGTCTGCGACGGAATCCTGTTATCACGGCCACCCCGACGACAGACTCAAGCAAAGCAAAGACAACGGCAGCCGTCTCGGAAAGAGGCGAAAGGAAAGCTATATGGAGGAATCGGAAATACGCTTCCATCTGAAGACCGGCTCCGACCGGGTCCATCAGTTTCAGGAGGCCGGCCAGAAAGAACACGGCACCCACCGCCAATGCGCATATCCGCTTAAAGACTTGCATCCACTACAGATTTAATCCTTGCAAAAATATCATCCGGGGGAAGCATAGAGCCGTCTTCCGCAGCACAGTCAATCACAACGAGTGACGGGTCAAGAGACGCCTGCCTCATATACATCGACCGCACCTTTTTCTGGAATTCGATGTCGGCTTCGTGGATGTCCTTCTGCCCGTTGAGATAGTTTCTGTCGCCGTCATCGGCGCGGGAAGAACTGAGGCTCCTCTCCACAAAACTTATCGGGACGTCGAGAAAAATGTTGAGATCCGGACGCGGCAGATTGAAATGACCGAACTCCGTATTGAGAATCCATTCCCTGAGTTCTTCGGCCTCGTCGTTGTCTGCCAGCTTGGCGCACTGGTATGCTATGTTCGAATAGACATAACGATCCAGCAGAACCGTGGAGCCTTTGCCGAGAGCTTCTCTGATTTCCGGAAGCGCGGCCCGGCGGTCTTCCGCGAAAAGGAGTGCCACCAGCTGCGGATGAACAGATTCTATGGAGCCGAATCCTCCACGTAGGAATTTTCCTATCAACCCTCCGTAAACGGGTGAATCATAGCGCGGGAAATGGATGTATTCCAGCGTTCCTCTCACACATTCGAGGTACTCCCTGAGTTTCCTGACCTGCGTGGATTTCCCCGCTCCGTCAAGTCCTTCCAATACTACCAGCATATCATTTCTCCTTGATGAGATAAACGTCATCCCCCGGCTCGGCGAAACCGAGTTCCTCCCTCGCGTACTGTTCCAGCGTGTCCCTGTCGTTGGTGAGGAGTTTGGTCCTGGCATCAAGCCTCTCCGCCTCCTTTCTGAGATTCTCCATCCTGCGTTCCTGCCTGCTGACGGTAATGCCGGCTTCTATCCAGCGGAAGATGTTGTCTGTCTTGAACAGAAAGAAAGCAAGCATCAACGCCGTAAGCACAATCGCATAACGGACAAAAGAGCGCTTGATTCTCTTCTCGTCGTCGCTGCCCTTATTCAGAATATCCTTGAACCGGTTCATATCTATTGCTCGAAAAGGCTGGGGACCTCATCCATATTCCCGCGTCCGGCATTGAGTTCAATGCGCCTGAATCTCAAAACCACAAGTGCGGTAATCAGTATGCTGCACCCGAATACAATATAATACTGGGGAGAGGAAAGGATATCCCTGAATGAATCCATTTCCGCAAATGCGGGCACGCGGCCGAGTATCAGGGCAAAAGTGTTGTTCACGAAATGCATGAGCATTGTCAGTTTCAGCGAACCTGTCCTGTAATAGACCATGCCGAACAAACATCCCATAAGAAAAGCCGGCACCGCCTGCCAGGGATTCAGATGAATCACCGCAAAGAAAAGAGCGGAAACGGCTATGGCCCATCCCGGCTTGACGTTATGGGACAGAAGTCCGCGCAGGACCATCCCCCGACACAGCCATTCCTCGAATACGGGAGCAAAAATGCTCACGCACAGGAAATTGACCAGGAAGTTGCCGGACACCATACCCTCGAGAATCTTCTTGAGGGATTCCGGCATTTCAGGAAGGAAGGAGCCGATTCCATCGGCCCAGAATGACGTCGAAACGGCGCCGACTGCAGCCAGAACAGCGCATAGCAGGCCTCCGGTCTTGCCGAAATTGCCACTGTCCACCTTTACGCCCGGACGGGTAAGGCAGTTCTCCCTACTCCTGTAACTCGCATAAATCATCGGAGGGATGAACATCACGGGGTATGCGACCACCATTCCCGTCTCCATCCCGGCTTCCGCTCCCATCGTCAGGGAGAACAGCACGGTAACCACATTGCCTAAAGCGGCGCCGACGATGAACCAGAGGACAAGAATCAGGAGTTCCGGCACGGACGGCACGAAATAGGTGTAGTTCTGCAGATAATTGAAATTCGCCTTGCGTGATTTTCTCATCTTTCTTCAATATAAGGGTGAAGGATATGTGCCGTTCTCCACAAGGGAGGCAAACCTGGCCACTACGCCGGGACGGTCTTCCTTATAAGTAACTCCAAACCAGCGCGAAGGAGTGGACAGGACATCGCATTTTGCAGATTCTCCCCTTACCAGACAGTCTATTGCGAAAGGAATATAGAATTCTTTCTTGGGCTCGTTGATGTTCTCCCCGAGGAATTCTTCGAAAACCGCCGCACTGCCGTCAAAATAGTCCGGAGTGAAACACCACATATTCATAGAGCAGAGGTCTGCTCCCTTGAGCTCCACGTGAGCTCCGGACACCGAATTGTCGCCACGGATCACCCCGTCCGCGTCCCTCTTGACATTAAGGTGTTCAACGACGCTCTCGAGATGTTTTTCCGGCCCGTAGGAGCATATTCCGCGGGATACGCCTCCGCTTTCGGAAAGAGTGTTCTCCAGCGCAAAGCCCACAATGCCATACACCCCCTTCGTATCGACGTGCTCCCTGCACCATTTTCCGGCAACCTCAAAGGACTCCCTGCCATAGAAATCATCACCGTTGATTACCACGAATGGCTCGTGAATCACGTCCTTTGCCATAAGCACGGCGTGAGCCGTTCCCCAGGGTTTCTGGCGCTCGGGATTGAGCGTAAACCCCGCCGGTATCCTGTCAAGTTCCTGAGTAACGAACACAAATTCGAGAGGGCCGCCGTCAGAACATCTGACCCCGCTGTATTTCTGCCTGACCGTTTCCTTGAACTGCTCCAGGAAATACTCGCGGACAATATATACGACCTTGCCGAATCCGGCACGCACGGCATCATATATGGAATAATCTATGATGGTCTCGCCGCTGGGACCGAGGCCGTCCATCTGTTTGAGACCGCCATAACGGCTTCCCATACCGGCGGCCAGAACTAAAAGTGCAGGTTTCATAAGAACTCGATTTTTATTCTGCTAATTTACTTACTTTTTGACAATCTCCCAAAAGTGATTATTTTTGTTATATGGAAAGACTTGAAAAACTTTACAGGCAATTCACCGGCACGTCCCCGGTGGAGGTCTGTCTGCTGCCCATATCCGGCAGCGCACGGAAATATTACAGAATGACGGGAGCGGCGACAATGATAGGCTGTATCGGGACCAACACCAAAGAGAACAACGCCTTTGTCACTATCGCCCGCCAGATGCGTGCCAAGGGAATCAATGCTCCGGAAGTATATGCTGTCTCGGATGACGGAATGGCATACATTCAGGAGGACCTCGGAGACTGCCAGCTGTTCGGGATGTTGAAACCAGCAATTGAGAAAGGCAAGTACGGCGACTCCGATATGGCGATTCTGAGAAAAGTGATGCAGGCACTGCCTTCCCTGCAATACAGGACTGCCGACGGGCTGGATTTCGGAATCTGCTTTCCGGACACCGCTTTCAACCGGAGGATGCTCAATTTTGACCTCAACTACTTCAAGTATGACTTCCTGAAGTTCACAGGACTCGAATTCGACGAGATAAAGCTTCAGGACGATTTCGACACCCTGACCGAAGATGCCCTGGCCGACGAAACCCACACCTTTATGTACCGCGATTTCCAGGCCAGGAACGTGATGGTCCGGGACGGGGAGCCCTGGTTCATTGACTTCCAGGGAGGCAGGCGCGGCCCCGTGCAATACGACCTGGCATCCTTCATCTGGAATGCGGGCACGCATTTCCCGAAAGAGGTCAAAAAGGAGCTCGAAGACAATTACATTGACGCCCTGCGGGAATTCACCGACGTTGATAATGCCTGTTTCCACGAAAGATACAGGCTCATAACCATAGTCAGGCTTCTCCAGGAACTCGGAGCCTACGGCTTCCGCGGGCTCTATGAGCGCAAGCGGATTTTCCTGGATTGTCTGACACCGGCTCAGGGATGCCTCAGGGAACTTCTCGAAGAACCGTTCAGCCGCTATCCTTATCTCGATTCGGTCCTGCGCAGAGTCTGCGAGCTTGAATTCTGATATGAAAGCGCTAATCTTCGCCGCCGGCCTCGGAACAAGACTGAGGCCCGTCACGAATACGATTCCCAAGGCACTGGTGCCTGTAGGAGGCGTTCCGATGCTTCAACGCGTGCTCCTGAAAATCAAGGAGGCCGGCATCAGCGGCATCGTGGTGAACGCACATCACTTCGCGGAAAAGATTGTTTCCTTCATCAGGGACAATGACGGTTTCGGAGCGGACGTGGAACTGTCCGTAGAGGAGAATGAGGCCCTTGAGACCGGGGGAGGAATCCGCCACGCCGAACCCCTTCTGAAAGGTTGCGGCCGTTTCCTCGTGCACAATGCCGACATTCTTTCAGACCTTTCCATCGACTGGCTTCTGGCAGCGGACAGGCCCGATTCGCTGGCCACTCTGGTGGTGCACGAAGCGGAAGCCGACAGGTATCTTCTTTTCAACGGAGAGATGAGACTTGTCGGATGGACAAACGTCCGCACGGGGGAGGTCAAGTCTCCCTACACCAATCTGGACGTGTCCGCCTGCAGGCGTTATTCCTTCTGCGGGATTCACGTCATTTCGGAAGACGTCTTCCCCCTGATGAAAGATTGGCCGGACAAGTTCGGAATCATTGATTTCTACCTCTCCGTTGCAGACAGACACCCCATTGTCGGAGTAATTCCACCGGAATTGAAACTCATAGACATCGGCACTCCCGGGAAACTGGCCGAAGCGGAGGCTTCGGTTTGTGAGATTGCCAAAAAGTGAGTAAATTCGCAGGATTGGTATGAAGTCCTTGTCCGCATTATTGCTTCCGGCAGCATTGGCTGCAGTTGTCGCCACAACTGCACCCGGCGTTGATGACAGAAAGCAGAAGGGCAAGGACACAGACATTCCCCCGTACACCTGGGAATACATCCCGTCACAGGACACCGTTCTCTATCCTAAAGACGGCTACAAACTGCGCAGAATAGGCAGTTTCGAGGAAATAAAAATTAAGGACAGCATCTCCGGCCCGGCCGATTCCCTGCTCTTTGCAAGCGACACACTGCCCCATCTGACCGCCCGAGATACAATCAAGGTGCCCGATTCCCTGCGGTTTACGGACCCGTTCCGATACAAGTATTATGTGGCGCTTGTTGACTCCCTCACCCACGTTCAGGTCAGGGACTCCCTCCAGAAGTCACAGGCAATCCACCTGTCGAACGCCGACACCGTCCTTGCCAGGGCGGATTCCTCCGATTGGAGAAAACTGGATTCCCTCTATGCCGCCGACTCCACCGTGAGGGCCCGCGCCGCATTCCTGGAGTGGTACAATTCTCTGGACAAGGAAGCACGCAAGAAATATGACGGGGAGCAGAAGATGATGAGGAAAATGCACGAGATGGATTCCCTCAGGGAAGAAAAGGAGAAGAAGCAGGCCATCAGGGACAGTATCACGGAAAACACACCGCGGATACTCGAGACATTCGCCCTGCCCGACTCGATGCATTACAAACGCATCGTCAGCTGGCAGACAGACCCCGATTTCCATAAAATGAAAGTGGAAATCCCGGACACTTCCTTCAATAAATATTTCTACGACTACCCCTTCCAGCGCAAGGACGTCAACTCCACCTGGCTGGGAATGGCCGGATCCCCCGTCCAGCCCTACAATGTGCTGAAAAGAACTGAAGGAGACCCTGCCGACTTCATCACTCCAAACGAGCCCTGGACGTTCTCGATGTCCAATCTGGACTGGTACAATACCAAGACGCCATATACGGAGCTCGCATACTGGGGAACGCTTATAGAAACAAGATCCAAGGAGTCGGACAACATTCACATCCTGACCACACAGAACATCACTCCGGCATTCAATTTCAGACTTTCCTTCGACAGATGGGGCGGCGAAGGAATGCTGAGCAAGGAAAAGACGGCCAACAAAACCAGCGTAGTGTCGGCAAACTATCTGGGGAAGAAGTATCAGATGCACTTCGGATTTATCCACAACAAGGTTTCAAGGCAGGAAAACGGAGGAATAGTGGATGATGACATTTGGGTCCGGGACACTCTTGTCGATTCAAGGGACATTCCTGTCCGTCTGTCTGCCGCCAACTCCGAGTTGAAGAAAAATTCAGTGTTCCTGGAGCAGCAGCTCAGAATACCGTTCAACTTCATCAACGAGCTCAAAGCCAGGAAAGACAGCAGCTTCACATACGACAAGGACAATCCGAACCAGGACATCACCACGGCTTTCATAGGACATTCGACGGAATTCACGGCATACTCCAGAAAATACGATGACAACTCCGACTCAAGCCTGCCGGTGGTCGATTCGCAGAGAGTTTCCGTCTTCCACAACAAGATATTTCTGAAACTGCAGCCCTGGGCCCGCGACGCCATAGTTTCCAATCTCAACGTCGGAATAGGAGACTATCTGAAGCACTACTACGTCCCGTCCATAGATGACCCCCTTTCCGGTTCTGCGGAAATTCAGAACACCGCCTACGTTTATGCGGGGGTTGAAGGCCGGTTCCGACAGTATTTCCAGTGGGATGCAAAAGCCGACTATGCCTTTGCCGGCGCCGATTTCAGCGATTTCGGGATTCAGGCCAATGCCAGTTGCAACCTGTTCCCCTTCAGGAAAGCGAAATCAAGCCCGCTGTCGATAGCCGCCCATTTCGAAACATCTCTCCGGGCCCCTAACTTCTACCAGCAGCACTCCCTTGCAGGCCAGTATAAATGGGACAACGATTTCTCCAAACAATCCGTCACCAGGATCAGCGGGGACATCAATATCCCCCACTGGAAAACCAGCGCAAGCATAGGATACACCCTGTTCGCAAACAAGGTTTATTACGACTCCCTGTGTGTGATAAGACAGAGCGCCAAGCCCGTGAGCGTTCTTTCCGCATCGCTGCGCAAAGACCTGGTCATTGCCAATCTGCTCCATCTCGACAATCAGCTGCTGTTCCAGTTGTCGTCCGACCAGGACGTTGTTCCTGTCCCGACACTGGCGTTAAATGCCAAGTACTTTGTGCAGTTCGTTGCCGCCAAGGACCGCGCCACCAGGACCCGTAACGTCCTGGTGATGCAAATCGGAGCCAATGCCTTCTACAACACCCGGTGGCACAGCCCCGGCTGGAATCCTGAACTCGGAGTGTTCTACAACCAGAACAGGTTCCAATACGAGAACGGACTCCGCATAGACGCATTCGTAAACATGCAGTGGAAGAGGGCCTGTATCTTCCTCAAATTTGAAAACATTGGAGGAGGATGGCCTCTGGAGAGGCGCGACTACTTCACCGCAAGCCATTACATAAATACAGCCAACACCTTCAAGATAGGATTATTCTGGCCTTTCTACACCCAACCCGGCAAGCCTCACAACCATAGTTCCGGGTCATCCTCAGCGACCTCATCCCAAACAAAAAAACAAGCACGCAAATGAACTTGAAAAAGCACGAAGCCATTGCCGTCATCACGGCTGCAATACTGCTCGCCCTGACTTATGCAGCCTCGCGGCGCACACCGAACCGCTTCAAGGCGGACCATCTCAGATGCGCAATAGAACTGGGAACGAACGACCTCAGAACCGGACGCCTGACAGGCTTCAACTATTTCCTTCTGAGGAAGTTCGCGGCAGACCACGGCAAGACTCTCGACATTGTCCTGTCCCGCAAGGGAGACAATTATGTTGATTCCCTCAAGAGCGACGCCATAGATCTGGTGGTGATACCCTACTCCGAGGCAATCAAGAACGACGGTGTACAGACATCAATCCCAATCGACAGCTCCAGTCTGTGGCTTGTTCCCACCAAAGAGATTCTTGATATCCGCATTCTCAACAAATGGATATACAAGTACCATCACACGGCCGAATACAAAGAAACAAGGGATTTGTATCTCAAGATCTACGACCCCATACGAGCAGCGCGCGCCGGAAGGAAAATGCACAAACTCTCGCCCTATGACGATATCATCCGCGAATATGCCGACTCTCTGAATTGGGACTGGAAGCTCCTTGCCGCCGTCATCTTTCAGGAATCGCAGTTCCGCATCGACGCCAGATCCCACCGCGGAGCCATCGGTCTGATGCAGATGATGCCCTACACCGCCGAAAAATGGTGTGACGGAGACATCGTTGATCCCAGGCAGAACATCAAGGCGGGCACACAATACCTGAAATATCTTTATGGTCTCTATTACAGAGTAACAAGTGAAAGGAATGAGCGTTTGAAATACACTATGGCCGCCTACAATGCCGGCCCGGGCAGAATCCGCGACATAATCAATTTTGCAAGGTCCAGGGGAGTCGACGTCTCCCACTGGAGTTCCGTGGCATCCGTAATGCCGGAAATGCGTGACCCTGATCTTGTAACCGCCATAGAAACAGTCAATATGGGCACTTTCAACGGTGATGAGACGTCAAATTATGTGAGACGCATATTCGAACTGTACGAGGCTTTCAACAAATTGTATCGTGAAGAATAAAGATGTCGGGAGAGCGTTTCATAGCATCCGGGATTAAATTCAGAGGGAAACTGGGGGTTACGGCCACCGCCGTTTCCTTCTTTCTGATAATCGTGTCCCTTGCCATCTCGGCCGGCTTCAGGAGCGAAATAAGAGCATCCCTGAGCCGCACATACGGGGATGTCACGGTGCCTACATCCGAGTCGATGCCATTTCTTGACTCCATAGACGGAGTCATCAAAGTGTCACCCGTCATCTACAAGTCAGGAATAGTCAAATCCGGCCTCCATATACGTGGAGTGCAGTTCAAAGGCGTTGAGTCATCAGACAGCATTGCGCTTCAGGCCGATGTGCCGGCATCGTTCGCTGCCGGAATGAATCTCGTCGAGGGCGGAAAGATGACGGCTTATTTCGTGGATGAAAAAGTGAAGGCAAGGGTTTTCACAATCCGCAACATTTTGGAGGACAGTGTAACAGGAGGAGAAGCCGTCACGATATTCACTTCCATAAGAGACCTTCAGAGAATTGACGGCCCCGGTGCAGCGGGTCACAGTGCCCTTGATGTGCAACTGGACAGCAGATTCCGCAGCCGGAGTGCCTTGAAGCGGAAAGCGGCGGAAATCAGTATGGCAAGCGGGCTGTACTCCCCCTCTCTTCCCGACAGATTTCCCCAATTATTTGATTGGCTGGACCTTATAGATGTCAATGTGGTGGCAATTCTTGTGCTGATGATTCTTGTGGCGGGTTTCAATATGATTTCCGGACTGCTCATAGAACTGTTCCGCAACATATCTGCAATCGGGACCCTTAAAACTCTTGGGATGAGCAACGCAGGAATCGGAAAAGTGTTCATCCGGACAGCATCCTCCGTTATTGTGAAAGGAATGCTGGCAGGGAATGCCGCGGCTCTGATTTTCTGCGCAATACAGGACAGGACGCATCTGATCCGGCTCAACCCGGACAATTACTTTCTGCCGTTCGTGCCGGTAAGTGTCAACCTGCCGTCCGTTATCCTTGTTGATGCAATCGCATATCTGGCAATGATGCTTATGCTGCTGCTCCCCACACTGTTCATCTCGGGAGTGGATCCGGCAAAAACGGTGAGAAGCCTTTAAAGCTGTTTGAGCCGGGCTTCCGCAGAAATCTTCTCCGACGGGGAATCCGTGACTTCAATCAGCAGCGGAAGATACTGCTTCTCCAATTTGACATTCTTGTCTTTCCGGGCCATCAGCACGCAATTCTTGATGGCGGAATAATCCTTGGGATTGATTTTGAGCACCTTCTTGTAGTAGCGCAGGGCCGTGGCACGGTTATCCATCGCCACAAGCCAGTAAGAACCGAGATTGCTGAGGAAAACGGTGTTGGCAGGGTACAGCTTGCTCATTTTTTCGGAGAGAGAGCGGAAAGATTCATAGGAATCCGGAGATCCTATCCTGAAAAACGTGTAGCAGTACTCCTGCACTACATCTATGAAGTATCCTTCCTCCACCCCCTCTCCCAGCGCTTTCCAGGAAGGTCTGTTCTTTACATTGAAATCAATCAGGCGTCCGAGTTCGTCGGTGGCCATATCCGGACTCTCTTTCTCATAGGCGAGAAGTGCCGTAATCTTCTCGCACCTGTATGACAATTCGTCCGGACGCAGTTCAATCGCCCTGTCCAAGGCTCTGATGCCTGCTCCGAATATTTCGTCATCGAAGAAGGACTCCTTGAAATAGTTGATTTTCGCGCCTGTGGAATCTGTAAGGGAAAGCATCGGTTCTGCACCTAAAAACCGCGGCTGAGCCTTACTCACCACCTCTTCCGTTCGCGATTTGTCAAAGCAATAGTTGAACCTTGCCTCCTGCAGGTCCGGGCTGTCAGGGAATGCCGCCTCCCACTTGTTGAGAATGTATTCCACCCCCATACCGGAAATGCCCATAGCTTTCACCTGCCTTTCATACTGGGTCTTGAAGTCACTTTCAGACTGGGCATACACCGCGAAGACGGCCAGAACTGCCATCAATGACAATAGAGTTTTTTTCATATATCCATCAGTATTCTCCTCCCCTGAGGGTGGAGGTTGTTGCATCTGTTACCTATATTTTTCACAAAGCCCAGCGGAACGCCCCTGTACGTCAGCACAAAATAACCCAACGGGGCCCCGGGAAGTTTCAGGGAATCCCGGTGGAGAAAATGGAGCGCCGTCTGCTTGTCAATCTCGATGCAGGGACAGGCACTTCTGTCGAATTCGATGCTGAGCGCCCAGTCCGGGTCCGGCACAAAGTCCCGTCCTTTCATTTCTCCTTTTTTCAGTCCCATCCTCAACGGGTGCAGACGGCGGAGCAGGCTCTCGTCATCCGTTTCCCGCGACGTGGAAGAGGAGCGTTTCATTGCTCCCACCCACTGCCCTTCGCCCGGCACATCTCCGGCTTTCAGAAGATGACCGCATCTTGTCCTGCGGACCCCGTATTCCGCAAATTCGTCGGCGGGCTCAAGTATTCCGCCGCCCAGTTCCCCGGACGCCCACTCCAGATTTCCGTCATTCTCCGATTCCTCGTATGTGCAGGTTGAATAAACCAGGAAACCGTCCTTCTTCAATGCAGGCCACACATCAGCCAATATCCTTTTCTGCCTTGCGGCGCAGAGTTTGACGGTCTCCGGGCTCCATTCCTGTCCAGCCCTCTCGTCCTTGCGGAACATCCCCTCCCCGCTGCAAGGTACATCGGCCACAATGATGTCGAAGAAACCCTCCAATGACGCAAATGCGGCGGGATCCACGCTGGTCACCACCACATTGGGGTCACCCCACCGGGCCACATTGTCATCCAGAATGCCAACCCTCTGTTTGATAAGCTCATTGCTCACCAGCAGGAAATCATTCCCGCAATGCTCCCTCAGGCTGGTTGCAAGGTCCGTGGTCTTGCCTCCGGGAGCAGCGCACAGATCAAGCACTCTGAGTCGACCCGGACGTTGTGGCAGAATGCTCCGGAACACGTGTCCCACGAACATGGCGGAACTGTCCTGGACATAATAGCAGCCTGCGTGAAACAGAGGATGAAGAGTGAAAACCGGCCGCTCGGCGAGGATGCGGCCGTGCGGACTCCAAGGTACCTTCTCCGAACCCCTCAGGATAGGGAGTTCGCTCTCCGGAGTCTTGAACGGATTGAGACGGATGGCAACGGGCAGGTTTTCCATCAGTTGAAATTGAAATCCTTCGGCATCCCCTCGGGCATTCTTCCTTCCGATACGGCGACAAGCCCGTCAACAATCTTGTCCAGAGCTTCCTCAATCTTGTTTCCGAGCATCATCTTCATCATAAGATTAAGGTCGGCATCGGCTTCAATGTAAAAATCCGTCTTGCCGGGAACGGGAGACTCATCGAAATGAATCGATATTCCGAAGTGGAAAGGAGCATCCGCATCCTGAAGTTGGATGAGGGAATAAGGCACGCGCCCCGCCACCTTCACGGCAATCCTGAAATTCTGGACTGTCGCGCTCAAAGTGTCATAATCGGCCGAAACCATATCCTTCTTGTCCGCCGGCAGCATCTGAGTGAAGTTCCTCATATCCACGAAAGACATATAAAGTTCCTGCTGCGGACGGGATACCGTACCGTGTTTGCTTTTAAATTGTGCCATATCGGTAATTTTCTTATTTTTGCACCCTGTTTGCTGCAAAGATAAGAAATAATGCGCAAAATCTACTTCGAGAAACGGTGCATCATAATCTGCGGACCCGACGACCCGGTCTCCGCCGACCCCGGTGCAATGAAATTCAATCCCGGCGGCAGGGCTGACATCCACAAGCTTATGAAAAGGTTCGAGGACAGCGCATCACTCACCAGGATATACATACCCACGGATGATACGGAAGAGATGTACCGCAACATCTGCTCCGAATTCAAAGAGGTGAATGCCGCAGGCGGGCTCGTCTCCAATGAGAGGGGCGAGTACCTGCTCATCAACAGACACGGAATCTGGGATCTTCCCAAGGGACATCAGGAGGAGGGAGAAGATATCAGGGACACCGCACTCAGGGAAGTGGAGGAAGAAACCGGGGCGAAGAACCTCGAAGCGGGAGACCTTATCTGCATAACGGACCACTGTTATTTCCGGAACAGCATTTGGCATCTCAAGCATACCTGGTGGTTCAATATGCGGCACGCCGGCCCGGTGGACCTCGTCCCGCAAAAGGAGGAAGACATATCAAAGGCCGTATGGATTGACAAATCCAGCCTGCCCCAGTTTCTCGCCGACACATACCCCTCGATAGCGGAGGTCTTCCGAATGAAACTTTTTATGCGGAGCACCCGTATAAAATAAGTCTACCCAAACACAAACGATATGAAACTTTCCCAATTCGACTTTGAACTGCCCGAGGACAGAATTGCAAAAAATCCTGTCAGGTGGAGGGACGAATGCAAACTGATGGTACTCCATAAAGACAGCGGCGAGATTGAGCACAGGCTGTTCAAGGACATAATAGACTATTTCGGAAAGGGTGACCGCTTCGTTTTCAACGACACGAAGGTTTTCCCCGCACGTCTCTACGGCAAGAAGGAAAAGACCGGGGCAGACATTCAGGTGTTCCTGCTCCGTGAACTCAACAGGGAGCAGAAACTCTGGGACGTGGTTGTTGACCCCGCCCGTAAAATCCGCATAGGGAACAAACTTTATTTCGGAGACGACGACAGTATGGTGGCGGAGGTGATTGACAACACCACATCCCGCGGGCGTACGCTCCGATTTCTGTATGACGGCCCCTATGAAGAGTTCAAAGACTCGCTTTTCGCACTTGGAGAAACCCCCGTGCCCGAATGGGTGAAGGAAAAACCGGAAGCTTCGGACGTGGAGGATTTCCAGACAATCTTCGCCGCCAACGTAGGAGCGGTATCCGCTCCCGCAGCCGGTCTCCATTTCAGTCGTGAACTGTTCAACAGAATGATTCTGAAAGATATCGAGAAAACGTTCATAACAGTCCATATGGGTATCGGACATTTCCGTGAAGTGGACGTCGAGGACCTCTCGAAGCACAGGATGGACGGCGAAAGGATGATAATCAGCGAAAAGGCCGCCGACGAAATCAACGCCACGAAACGCGCCGGAGGAAAGATATGCGCCGTAGGCATTACGGTAATAAGGAGTCTGGAAACCTATGTCACCACCAACAATGAGATAAGGGCCGCCGACACCTGGACCAACAGATTCATCTTCCCTCCCTACGAGTTCTCCATCCCGGACGCCATCGTCAGCAACTTCCATCTGCCGGTCTCCACAATGCTCATGGCTGTTGCGGCCTTCGGCGGATACGAGAATGTGATGAAGGCCTACGACTGCGCCCTTGAGAACGGATACCGCTTCGGGCCCTACGGGGATGCGATGCTCATCATCCGATAAGAAAAAATTTATTCGAAAACATAAAAAACTTCCGTCAAACCACACCCTGACGGAAGTTTTTTCGGTTTCATATGCCTAATATTGCAGGGTTATGAGAAACCTTTTCGACGAACGCGCAAGCGCCTGCGCACTCAACCGCATTTTCGGATACGAGCCACGCTATGCCTCCGAACTGATAGGAGGCCTGGGCTCCGCCGATGCCGTCTTCCGGCTTTCGGAGAACGAACTTTCCCGGATTCTCGGCCCATTCAGCAAATACCGCGGAAAAATAAATGACGCGGCACGCGAAGAAGCCGTCCGGGAACTTTCGACTCTGGCTGAGGACGGCTGCATATTCATCTCCGCCACGGAGGATTGCTTCCCGGCTCTTCTGAAAGAGTGTGAAGACTCTCCGGCCGGACTTTATATAAAAAGCGATTCTACGCCCGAAGAAATTTTCAACCGTAACGAATGCATTTCCGTAGTCGGGACCAGAGACATTTCGCTTTACGGCAAGGAATGGTGTCCCGAAATCATCGGGGCGCTCGCGTCCGCACGAAATCGCCCCACGATAGTCAGCGGCCTCGCCTTCGGTGTGGACATCAGCGCCCATATGGCGGCCCTTGCCTACGGACTGCCCACAATCGCCGTGCTGCCGGTAGGGATAGACAAAGTATATCCCGCATCCCACAGGGTGGCGGCCGGGAAAATCGCTTCAAGCCCGGGAAGCGCTCTTATTACGGACTATCCTCCCGGCACGCCGGCGGAACCGGTCAATTTCCTCAGGCGAAACCGGATTATCGCAGGTATGAGCAAGGCTACGATTCTGGTGGAATCGAAGGAGAAAGGGGGAGGCACGATGACCGCAAGACTGGCGTCGGGATACGGAAGGGATGTATTCGCGCTGCCCGGAAGAATCGACGACCTGCGTTCCCGGGGCTGCAACCGGCTGCTGGCAGAGAAGATTGCGGAACCGATAGTTTCCACGGAAGGCCTGGTGCAGGTTCTCGGAATCGGAGCCTTCAACCGCAGGCGCAGGAAAGACATTAAAGAAGAAATAGAAAACAAATACTCGGGGAACTGCACCGCGGAAGAAGTGGGGAGGCTCTGCGCCGTCGCGGAAGCTGTAAAACGCAGCCGCGGAATCACACCCGGGGAAATCGGCGGACAATGCGGCATCCCCTACGAGGAAGCCGTATCTCTGGTATCGGTGCTGGAATGTGACGGTTTTATTGACACGGATCTGTACCGGAGATGTTCCATTCACAACAAAAAAACGTAAATTTGCAGCAGATGGAATTCATAGACACTCATACCCACATTACCGACGAAGCCTTCATGGGTTGCGAAGAGGAAGTGGTGGACCGGGCTCTCAGGGCCGGGGTTTCAAAGATGCTCCTCGCAGACGTGGACTCGTCTGAAAGGGAAAGGATGTTCCGGTTTGCGGAAAAACATCCGGGAATACTGTATCCAATGATTGGTCTGTACCCCGGCTCTGTCGCGGAAAACTGGAAGGAAGAGATGGATCTGATGCTCCCCTATTTCTCAGGAAGCGTCGTGGCTGTAGGGGAAATAGGACTTGATTATCATTACGGCCACGAGACGGCGGAACTTCAGAAAGAAGCCTTCGCCGCGCAGCTGGAACTGGCCCTCCATTATGGTCTTCCCGTGAACATTCACCTCCGCGAGGCCACGGAAGATTTTTTTCTTGTGCTGGGGAAGTTCCGGGGGAAGGGGCTTCGGGGCAACCTGCACGCATTCAGCGGCAGCGCAGAGACCTTCGAAAGATTGCAGGGATACGGAGACTGGTACGTGGGAATAGGAGGAGTTCTGACATTCAGGAACGCTTCCATCGCAAAAGATATCACGAGAATTCCCCTGGACAGAATCCTGCTGGAAACGGATGCTCCGTATCTCGCGCCCGCACCGCTCCGCGGAACAAGAAACGAGAGCGCCAACATTCCTGTCATCGCCTCCAAACTGGCCGGGCTCAAGGGGATTCCCGTCGGGACGGTGGCGGAAATCACCACCCGCAATGCAAAAAAACTTTTCGGAATATGAAAGCAACGTCTGAAAAATCATCCATTCTACTGATATACACAGGGGGAACGATAGGGATGAAGGAAGACCCCGCAGACCAGGCCCTCAAGCCTTTCGACTTCTCCCAGATTCTGGAAGAGGTGCCGGAACTTCAGAAATTCGCATTCAGGATTGACTCCTTCACCTTCGATCCCCTCATAGACTCTTCCGATGTGGAACCGGGGCTGTGGCAGGCTCTGGCAAAACTCATCCGCAGGAAATATGACGATTACGACGGATTTGTAATCCTGCATGGCACAGACACTATGGCCTATTCCGCATCCGTGTTGAGTTTTATGCTGCACGGTCTGGGCAAGCCCGTCATTTTCACCGGAAGCCAGCTCCCTATCGGAAGCCCGCGCACGGACGGAAAGGAAAACCTCGTGTCTTCCATCGAGATAGCCTCAGCAAAAGACACGGACGGAAGTCCTGTCATTCCGGAAGTGGCGATATTCTTCAACTCACAGCTTTTCAGAGGCAACAGGACTACCAAGACAGACTCGTCGTCGTTCGGAGCCTTCACCTCCCCCAATTGCCCTCCACTTGCGGAAGCCGGCATCAGCATCAGGTACAACAGGGCTGTCATCAGGCGGCACGACGGCAGTCCTCTGGATATCCAGACAGAACTTGACACCAGGGTAACAATTCTCAAGATTCATCCGGGAATCACCAGGGAGACGACAGGATACTTCCTGCGCGACCCCGGCAGCCGCGCCGTGATAATGGAAACCTATGGTTCCGGCAACGCCATTTCCAAACCCTGGTTTATCGACATCGTCAGGGAAGCCTGCGACAAAGGAAAGATTATCCTCAACGTGACCCAGTGCCAGGCGGGCGAGGTGAATATGGACATTTATGCCACGGGGAAGGCCCTGAAGGCCGCCGGCGTAATATCCGGACGCGACATAACCACCGAAGCGGCCCTTGGTAAACTGTTCTGCCTTATGGGTCGTCATTCTGACAACGGAGAGGTAAAAAAAGCGCTTGAATCAAATCTTGCAGGAGAAATATCTCAATAATTATTGCCGAATGAGATTTTTTTACTAAATTGCAACGTTTTTGAAACACAGAAAATCAACTAAACAATACATTATCAATCAAAAACTCAAAAACACTTATGAAAAAATTTTTCATGTTTTTGGCAGTAGCAGGCGTAATGGCCTTCTCTGCAAACATCGCATCCGCTCAGGACGAGCAGGCTGCAGAAGCCGCAACTGAAGAAGTTGCCGCTCCCGCTCAAATGACAGCTGAGGATCTCCTCAAAGGCACCGGCGAGGAAATTCCTCTTCACCAGGCCTTGAAGACCAAGTTCATCGAGGGTGGTGCCGGATTTATGTCCCTCATCATCATCTGCTTGATTATCGGTCTGGCACTCGCCATCGAGCGTATCCTCTACCTCTCATTCTCCAAGATCAACACCAAAGCTCTTGTAGAGAAAGTTGAAAAAGCTCTCGCAGAGGGCGGAATCGAGGCTGCAAAGAACGTTTGCCGCGACACCAAGGGCCCCGTTGCCAGCATTTTCTATCAGGGACTTCTCCGCTATGACCAGGGTGTTGACGTTGTCGAGAAGACCGTCGTATCCTACGGCTCTGTTCAGATGAGCGAAATGGAGAACGGACTTTCCTGGATTTCCCTGTTCATCGCCCTTGCACCTTCACTCGGATTCCTCGGAACCGTTATCGGTATGATTCAGGCATTCGATGCTATCCAGGCTGCAGGTGACATTTCTCCCAACGTTGTCGCAGGAGGTATGAAGGTCGCTTTGATCACCACCGTCGGCGGTTTGATCGTTGCTATGATTCTTCAGGTCTTCTACAACTACATCCTTGCAAAGATTGACTCCATCACCATCGATATGGAGGATTCCTCAATCTGCCTCATTGATGTACTCACAAAATACGCTGAGAAGAAATAATTATCGCCTAACAGCACTTTCAAATGAAAAATTACGCTAAAATATTCAAATGGATGATGCTGGCGTTGATCGTCATCAGTTTCGCCCTCCTCGTAATCGGCTTCACAAGCGGATTTGAGGCGAATGACGGAGCCTGGACTGACGTTCTTCTCTACTGGGCTTACGTAATGATCGGCCTCACGCTCGTGGCTACAATCATCGTAGGTCTGGGGATCGGCATCAAGAACGACCCGAAGATGCTCGTCAAAGTCGGCATCGGAGCGGCCGCTGTCGTAGTGGTGTGCCTCGCGGCATATCTCCTCGCAGCAGGCAAACCTGCAATGGGGCTCCTCGCACAGCCCGATGCAGCTACTCTCAAACTCACTGACACTATCCTTAATCTCACCTACTTTGTCGGCGTCGTTGCAATCGTTGCAATCATCGTCGGTGAGGTTCGTTTGACTATGGTCAACAAGAAAAAATAAGCTATGGGCAGCAAGAAAACACCAGCAATTAATTCAAGTTCTACGGCAGACATAGCATTCCTTCTTCTGTGCTACTTCCTGATGACTACCACTATGGGTTCTCATACAGGTCTGTCACGCCGTCTTCCGCCTATGCCCGACAAGGACCAGAAGGTTGAAGACCAGAAGGTCAACCGCCGTAACATCCTTCAGGTGAAGATCAACTCCGCCGACAGAATTCTTGCGGGTAGCGAGCCTATGGACGTCAGTCAACTCAAAGATAAAGTCAAGGAATTCCTTTCCAACCCCACCAACAATCCCAACCTTCCCGAGAAGGAGCTCAAGGACTGTGAAGGCAAGCAGTATATGGTTTCCAAGGGCGTTATTTCCCTTCAGAATGACCGTGGTACCAGTTACCAGGCCTATATCGCCGTCCAGAACGAACTCGTGAAGGCAGTCAACGAACTCCGCGACGAATTCTCAAGAAGGGAATTCGGCAAGGCCTTTGCCGCTTTGACGGAGGACGAGCAGAACATTGTCAAGAAGGCTATTCCTCAGAACATTTCTGAGGCTGAGCCCAAGGATGTTGGAAAGAAAAAATAGATAGGAGATTGAATTATGTCTAAATTCGGTGGTAGCAACAGCAAAAAAGAGGTGCCGGCAGTAACTTCCAGTTCCCTCTCCGATATCGTGTTCATGCTCCTGTTCTTCTTTATGGTGACCACACAGCTCCGCGAGACGGAGAACAAGGTCATCGTGAAGCTTCCTGAAGCATCCGAGGTCGTCAAACTTGAAAGAAAGGATCTTGCTTCATACATAAACATCGGTTCCCCTACTCTCCAGTATCAGGCACAGTACGGTACCGACGCACGTA
>JAZUHY010000084.1:0-7184 GCA_045641985.1 Candidatus Cryptobacteroides sp. | reverse complement strand
ATCGGCCTCGGCTACCCCATATACGGCTACTGCGCCCCATACGCCTTCCTCAGGTTCGTCCGCGCCCAGAAATTTCCCCGCGGAATGAGAATCTTCATCTACAAGAACTCCGGAGAGACAGAGCACGCCAATGACGCTTCATCCAAATATCTTGTGCGCAAACTCCGCCGTGACGGGGCCCACGTCGGCAACGAATACCATTTCCTGATGCCCTACAACATCCATTTCCGTTTCGACGAGAAACTGGTGAAAGAGATGCTCTCGATGGATGACAGGCTGATGGATATTCTTGCCTACGAGCTCACACATAATATAGAGAACAGGCAGAAATACAAGCTCTGGCCGCGGCTGGTTTCCTCGGTGGTTTCAAGGCCGCAGTACATAGGAGGAAACGTAAACTCCTTCCTCTACAGAGTCGATATGGACAAATGCATAGGCTGCGACCTGTGCATCAAACGATGCCCGACTCAGAACATTTTCCGCGATGCAGAGGGGACGATCCGTTTCCACCACCGGTGTCTTATGTGTATGAGGTGCTCCCTGTATTGTCCCCAAGATGCCATCCACATAGGTTTCCTTGAGGATTGGGGATGGAAGGTCAACGGCGGCTACGATTTGCACGCCATAGAGAAAATGCCGGCAGGAGAACCGGTCATCACGGAGAAGACCACCGGTTTTTTCAAATGCTATATAGAAACATATGCAAAAATAAACTCCCGCCACAAGGAGATTTTCGGAGAATGAACAATGGATAAGGAATCTATTCTTTTCACCCCATACCGTCTTGGCCCTATAAGCTTGAGGAACAGAATCATCCGGTCTGCCGCCTTTGAATCAATGGGAAAGGACTTCGGCCCCACGCAGGCGCTGAAGGATTACCACGTCAGCGTCGCACGCGGAGGCGTTGGAATGACAACGCTGGCCTATGCCGCCGTCAACCGGGGAGGAATATCCTTCAACAGCCAGCTCTGGCTGCGCGATGAGATTGTGCCCGCCCTGAGGGACATCACGGATGCCGTCCACGCCGAAGGCGCGGCGGTGGGAATACAGATAGGCCACTGCGGCAATATGACACATTGGAAGACGGCAGGCGTATTCCCTACCGGAGCATCATACGGATTCAACATCTTCTCCCCCACTTTTGTGCGGCGGCTCGGGAGGTCCGAGTGTATCGGACTGGCAAAGGATTTCGGCAAGGCCGTGGAGACGGCGCACAATGCCGGATTCGATTCGGTGGAAGTTCACGCCGGTCACGGCTATATGATTTCGCAGTTTCTGTCTCCCTATACCAACCACCGGCACGATGAGTATGGCGGTTCTCTGGAGAACAGGATGAGGCTGATGAATATGTGCCTCGATGAAGTTGTGGAAAAGGCGGGGAAATACAATATGGCCGTCCTTGTGAAGCACAATATGGAGGACGGTTTCAAAAGAGGCATTCAGATTCCGGAATCAATAAAAATCGCCAAAGAGATTGAGCGTCACGGGGTTGACGGCATCGTCCTCACATCCGGATTCGTATCGAAGGCCCCTATGGCCGTGATGCGCGGCAGGATTCCCACAAAATGCATGGCATATTATATGACGTCGGCAGACTTGCTCCAGAAAATTGTCATTGCTCTCTTCGGCGACATTTTGATAAAGCAGTATGACTTCGAAGAATGCTTTTTCCTCGAAAAGGCAAAGTTGTTCCGCAAGGAACTGAAAGGGCCTCTCGTCTATGTGGGCGGACTGGTCTCCAGAGAAGGAATAGAAAGAGTTCTGGACGAGGGTTTCGAGTGCGTGCAGATGGCCAGGGCTCTGGTAAACGACCCGGACTTCGTAAACAAACTGAAGGCAGGCGATATGGCAACCCGCAGCGGTTGCGACCACAGGGACTACTGTATGGCCCGTATGTACTCGGACAAGATGATATGTTGCCACAATTGCAATGACATTCCGCAGAAGTTATGGAAAGAGATAGACAAAATAAAATGACAGCATTGGTCACAGGAGCGGCGCACGGCATCGGCAGGGAGTATGCCCTGCAGTTAGCGTCAAAAGGATACGGTATGATATTGGTTGACAAGGATCCTTCCGTCAATGAACTTGCCGGTGAAATCGCTTCCCGGAAGGTTCCGGCAAGAGCGATAGTGTCTGACCTTGCCCGGGAACGCGCCGCGATGGAGATTTATGACAATGTAGTCTCGCACGGAGATAAAGTCGATGTTCTGGTGAACAATGCCGGAGAGTTCTCGTTCTGCGACATCACAAAGGTCAGTGAAGAAACCATCGGCAGACTCATCACTCTGCACGATATGACACTCACGCATATGAACCGGCTGTTCGCGAAGGATATGGTCGCGCGCGGAAGCGGGCACATCCTCAATATGTCGTCCTACTCGATATGGATGCCCTTCCCCGGAATCGCGCTGTACAGTGCAAGCAAGGCATACATAAAATCCTTCTCCGTCGCCTTCTCCAAGGAAGTCCGCGGGAACGGGGTTTATGTCACCGCAGTGTGTCCCGCCGGAGTAGCGACAGACCTTTACGGCCTGAGCCCCGATTTTCAGGCACGCGGTCTCAAATCCGGCACTCTCATCTCACCGGAATTCTGCGCCAGACGCGCATTACGCGCGCTGTTCCGCCATCGCCGCTGCATCGTGCCGGATTGGTGGAACCGTTTATGGGTTCCGGTCCTCACCCATCTTCCCTCCCCTGTCGAGAACCTCATACACCGGAAAACCCTCAGATTTCAGAAGTAAGAATTCATCAATAAGCGAGTCCCCCGGCACACTCGCATCTGCATAAATCGGATGACACAAAAAACAAGATATATAATCCTTGCGGCAATGACGGTCCTGACGACCTGCAGCCTGTTGCTGTTCCCCAGAATCAACATCAACGAGGACATGGCCCGTTACCTTCCCGATGACTCACGGATGAAACAGGGACTTGACAGCCTGAAGGCAAACTTTACGGGGATAGACCTGAATGCGTACTGCATAAGGGCGATGTTCAGCGGTGTCGGTGACAGAGATTCGCTGGCGAACGTATTGGCGGGACTTGACGGAGTGGCGGATATCTCCTCCGTGGAAGAGAAAGACGGACTGGTCCTCTACCAGATGTCCGTGGAAAAAGGAGCAGATACAAAAACAATCGCCGCGGGAATAAGTGCGACATACGGTGATTCGGTGGTTGTCGAGCACAATGCCAACAGCATTATGCCCGAAAATATGGGTATGATTCTGATGATCGGCCTGGCCATAGTGTTCGGCATCCTTTTCCTGATGTGTTCGTCCCTGGTCGAGGCTCTGCTGTTCATTCTCACATTGGGAATGGCGGTCATTATGAACATCGGCACCAATTCCCTGCTCCCCAGTGTCTCGATGCTGACCAACACCATAGTGGCCGTACTCCAGTTCGTTCTGTCGATGGACTATTCCATCATCCTGATGAACCGTTTCCGGCAGGTGCTGGGCGAGGGAGAAGATGTCGGCAAGGCTATGAACCGGGCACTGAAAGCCGCATCCCCGTCAATTCTGAGCAGTGGCCTGACCACCATCTTCGGCCTGCTCGCGCTCCTGTTTATGAAATTCAAGATAGGTATGGACCTAGGGCTGGTGCTTGCCAAGGGCGTGCTTTTCAGCCTTGTTTCCATATACACTATTCTACCGGCCCTGATTCTTATCTTCTATAAGGCTATCCGGAAGACGGAGAAGAGAGTGTTCCTTGTGCCCACCGACCATCTGGCCGGTTTCGAGCTCAAGGCACGCTTCCCCCTCGCCGTCCTGTTTGCAGTCATCTTCGTACTGTCCTGGAAACTCTCCTCCAGGACTGAACTGTCGTACGCGAGCATCTGGGAGTCCCGTATCAATGAGGTCTTCCCTCCCAAGAACAACTTCTCGCTGCTGTACAGGACATCCTCCGAGGACAGCGTGATTGCCCTGACCGATTCCATTGCCTCCGACGCCAATGTCGTTATGGTGCTCGACTATCCGTCCCTCTTCAAGAAGGAGATGACAGCGGAAGAAATGTGCGGGAACATCCGGTCTCTCATATCCGCAATGTCAGCAATGTCCGGCACATCCGATACCGGCCTGCCTCTTGACAGCAAACTGCTGACTCCGGAGATTCTCCGGTTCCTGTATTACGCCGCGACTCATCCGGAAAGAAACGAAAGAATGAGCTTCGAAGATATGATTCAACTTGCAGAAGAGGCATCCAAGAACGGTTTGCTGCCGGAAGGGATAGACATCGGAACTATGATGGACAAGTTCCAGTCCCCGGATATTCCCGCCGCCCCTTCCGCTCCCGCGGCCGTTTCAGTTCCCGTGGCTCCTCCGGCTCCCTCGACTCCCTCGGCTCCCGAAGCCGTCCCAGTTAACGGGGCTGTTCACGTTGCCGCCGGACAGGAGGAAGAAGAGGAGTCCGGCGATGAAAGGATGAGTTTGAAAGATATTGCCGGGCCGAAGGTGGACGAAAGCGGGGACGACCCGTACAGCCTCCACGGCAAATATCATTTTACAAAGGAGGGGCTGGGCACGGCTATGGATGCCGCCGGGATTGCGGACTATCTCGGATTCAGCAAGGGACAGGCATCGGCCGCATTCTCGATGGCAAAGAAAAGGAACGGCACGATGACCCCCTATGAGTTCATAAACTATATGATAGAAAAAGTCCTGAGCAACAAGCTGTTGAGGAAACTGATAAGCGACAAGCAGGCTGAAGGGCTATACTATATCCGCGGGGAAATGGATGCCGTTCTTACATCGGCAGAAAGCCCTGTTCCTTCCGATTCCTCCCCCATCATTCCGCAGTCCTCCCCCGCCGCGCAAGCCGATTTCCAAGACTCACCGGTCTTTGCCACCGCCCCCGTGACGCAGGCACTCCCCCTTGCTGCACCAGACACCCTGAAAGTCAAGGCGCCCCAAACGCCTGAACCCATAGCCGTAGCGGAAGAGACGCCCCTTGAACGCCTAGCCGGAATGTATGCATCGGGACAAAAGTATTCCGCCGCACAGATATACTCCTCTCTACACAGCGCAGGCATCAATGTCGTGGATAGAGCTGCCGTAAATCTGATGTTCACCTATTACGGCAGCAGGCGCAATTATGATGAAAGCACCCGGATGTCTCTTGACGACATCATCGGCTTCCTGTCGGAAGACGTGGCCGTAAGCGACGATTATGCAATGATGCTCGACGACAGCACACGGGTGACGCTGAGCGGGCTGCGCGCTATGGTGAATGAAGGTATCGGAATGCTCCGCAAGGACGAGTGGTCTATGGCGGCAGTCGTGACGGATTATCCGATAGAATCGGAAGCGACCTTCGACTTTGTAGAGAACACCTTGTCCGCTTGTGACGGCACGCTGGGGCCCGGGAACTCATACCTCATCGGAGAGTCCGTAATGTACAAGGAGATGAAGGACGGATTCCAGCGCGAACTTCTGTTCCTTACGCTCCTTACCGTAATCTCGATTTTCCTGATTGTGGCCCTGACATTCAAATCGGCTCTGATTCCGACGATTCTGGTGATGACAGTGATGACGGGAGTCCATATGAACGTCTTCTTCAGCGGCCTGGGCGACAGATCTATGCTGTATCTGGCCTATCTGATTGTGCAGAGTATTCTTATGGGAGCCACCATCGACTACGGCATACTGTTCACCAACTACTATCTCGGGTTCCGCCGCGATGGGAAGGACGTCCGGGAGGCACTCAGGCTGGCTTACAGTGGTTCCATTCACACGATAATGACATCCGGGCTCATCATCATCCTGGCCCCGTTCATAATGTCGAGAATGCTGACGGACCCGACCATATGTTCAATCCTGTCGAGCCTCACCTTCGGGGCGTTTTCAGCCATATTTCTGATAATTTTCGTCCTTCCCGCACTTCTGGCCGCTTCCGACAGGCTCATTTGCAGGAAACACATTTCGAACAAGGTATGAAGAAGACATTCACCGCTGCGCCGAGCCTACCATCACCTTCTTCAACCCGCTTGCCTGGGAGAAGGATGCATACTGCGACGTTTATGCAGACTACGAACTCCTTCCCAAGGATTCCGCTTACCGGATATTATTGATTCGAGAATCAAGGAATAAAAAAGGATATCCCTGCACATAAAGATTAAGAATATGATAGAAGAGAAAATGATGTCCCTGCGGGACGAATCGCAGGTGAAGGGACTGAGCAGGTTCTTCAAGACCGGACCAGGTCAGTACGGGGAAGGAGACCTTTTCCTTGGCATCAAGGTACCGGTCACCCGAAGCGTCGTAAAGGAGATTTGGAGGGAATGCAGCTTTGAGGATCTTGAATCCTCGATTGCCAGCCCCTGGCATGAAGTGCGTCTATGTTCGCTGCTTGTACTGATACAGATATACAAGCACTCCCGGAAAGACAAGGACTTGCAACGCCGTTGCGTGGAGTTTTATCTTTCTCATACCGGCAGCATCAACAACTGGGACCTGGTGGATCTGAGTTGCTACGAAATTCTCGGAGATTGGCTATTGGACAAGAAGGACCGCAGTATCCTGTATGACCTTGCCAGGAACGGAAAAACCATCTGGGAGAAACGGATTGGAATCGTAAGTTGTATGCAGTTCATACGGCACGGCAGCTTTGAAGATGCAATTGCAATATCCGATATCCTGCTGCATCATCCTCACGACCTGATTCACAAAGCAGTAGGGTGGCTGTTGCGGGATATCGGCAAACGTGATGAAACATTGCTCAGGAACTATCTTGAGTCTCCCGCACCGGGAGAGCATCTTCCGAGATGCGCCACAATGCCACGTACAATGCTTCGTTACGCAATTGAAAAGTTCCCGGAACAGGACAGGCAACTATACATGTCAGGAAACCCCATCTTGACTTAAACTGAGAAAAGTTGTCCCCTTATAGTGACAACTTTTCTCAGTTTAAGTCATCGGGTATGCCCCTGAGAGGGGCTGTCAGCGTAGCTGACTGTTATTTGCAACATCAACAGTCACCCACTACACCATGCTTGAGCTCGCCGACCGCTTCAAACTGATGAACCTCGCCTTCGATCAGGAGGATTACAGGGTGGATAAGAATTTGGAAGTGATTAGCGTCTAATATTTTGTAAAATCGGTTATTATATATTATTTTTGCACTGTTATACATATAGCATATAATAATGCAAACTGGATTGGAAAACATATCTGTAGCCGGGATGA
>JAZUHY010000083.1:0-3123 GCA_045641985.1 Candidatus Cryptobacteroides sp. | reverse complement strand
TGCTCCCCCTCGGGGACTTGAACCCAGGACCCCCTGATTAACAGTCAGGTGCTCTAACCAACTGAGCTAAGGAGGAATATTTCAGCCCGTTCAGGAACGGGATTGCAAATATACGCCAAAAACTTAATTAAGCAAAACTTTTTTTAAATTTTAATTAAACGTTTTTTTGTTACCTTTGTAAAGATATGGATACGGAATTGTTGTCTAAGATGATTGCGGAGTTGATAGCGGACCATGACAGTGTGGCTCTGCCTGGTGTGGGCTCTTTTATCGCCTCCGTTGTCCCGGCATCCTTCTCGGACAGGGGATTCTCCATTCACCCGCCATACCGCAAGCTCTCTTTCGTGTCCTATGATATCGGAGACCAGCTGCTGATTGATCTCTACGCACGCAACAATTCAGTGAACAAGCAGGATGCAAAGGAGATACTGGCGGATTATCTTAAGGACCTGAAGATTGCTCTGGAGACCAGAAAATCCGTTTCTCTTCCCGGTCTTGGACGTCTGCGCGCCACAAAGGACAATGATTTTTTCTTTGTTCCCGACGAGAATCTTGACATTTATCCGGAAGGATACGGGCTTGAGGCGGTATCTCTGAGAAATAAAGTTCCTGAAGAGGTGGACGACTTTGATGACGGACTTGGCACTTTCGCCACTCCGTTTGATTTGGAGGATATCGATGATCCGGAGCCCACCCCGGCAGAACCTGAGGAAATCGCAAAAACGGAGCCGGAACAGGAACCGGCAGAACCGGAGCTGGAACCCGATTCCGAACCCGTGGAACCCACAGAACCGGAAACACCCGGTTCGCGGAAACGCTGCCGCCGCTGGATATGGCTTCTTGCCATCGTCCTTTTTGCGGCTCTTGCTTTCGGCTCTTTCCTGCTGCTGTCGCACGTCAATCCGGAACTGATAGATTCGATTCTCTATACTCCCGAAGAGCTGCAGATTATAAATTATTGAGATGTTTGAACTTGTCTATCCGTCAGAACCCGCTTTCAAGATAGGTGTCGAGATTGACGGCAATACTTCCGAGATGCTGCCTGTAATAGACGGGACAGGCAATGTTCTCAATCAGGCGACCAGGCTTGCCTGCCACAGCAACGGTTATCTCCATCCGGTGATTCACCTGCACGTCATCGACAGGATGTCGAACGTTTTTCTCCAGCATCGCAGCTCCAACAAGGACCTGATGCCGGACAGGTGGGACACTGCTGTCGGAGGGCACGTCAGCTACGGTGAATATCTGGAGGAGGCTCTCTACCGCGAGGCCGGCGAGGAACTGGGATTCTATGACTTCAACCCCCATCTGATTCACCGTTACGTTTTTGAGAACGGGACTGACCGTGAGCTGGTGCTGGTGTATGCAACCGTGGGGCATTTCGACCTGCATCCGGACAACTATGAGGTGCAGGGCGGCCGCTACTGGCCTATGAGCGAGATTGAGGCGGCCATAGGGAAGGATGTCCTGACACCCCAGTTCGAAAGCGAGTATAAGCTAATCAAGAATAAACTTATCGCCCTCCTGTGATGAAGGTTCAGCAGACTTTGGAAGTTGGAATAATGTCTTCGGAAGAGATATCTTTCGAACTTCTGCCGTCCGGAGGCGGAATCCGCAGAGTTTCTCTTCGTGACGGGAAGTTGCTTTATGAGGGGAAGCTATATGACGAACTGAGTTTCGAGACTTCTCCCGCAGAGGATGTGTTCGCCGCACCGTCTTTCATACTTTACGGCGTCACCATCGGCATCGACTTCCATTGGGAGCAGAAACGCGACCTGCTCTATGCCGGTGGCCTAAAATTCATAGTCGGGGACGGCATAATCACGGCAATCAACGTAATCGGCATAGAGGACTACCTGCTGAGCGTCATATCATCCGAAATGAAGTCATCGTCGTCTCCGGAACTGCTCAAGGCACACGCCGTGATATCCCGCAGCTGGGTGCTCGCCCGCATCCGTGACAGGCGCGACGGGGTTGCGGTCAATCTGCCGCATACCCGTTTTGACGTGTGCGCGGATGACCATTGCCAGCGCTATCAAGGCGTTGCGATGGCCTCTGGCGAAAAGGTGCGCAAGGCGATTGAGGAGACCTGGGGACAGACCCTCACTTATGGGGGGCGGCTCTGCGACGCCCGCTATTCGAAGTGCTGCGGGGGCGTGACGGAAAGATTCAGCGCGTGCTGGGAGGACATAGACTACCCGTATCTGCAGCCCGTTGCCGACAATGACGGCGGGAGGGATTTCTGTGACTGCGAGAATGATGTGGTGCTCTCTCAGGTGCTGAACGACTATGACCTGAAGACCAGGGATTTTTATCATTGGAGAGTGCGCTACACTTCCGGAGAACTCTCGGAACTGGTGCGAAGGAGGACGGGAACGGAGCTCGGCACAGTGACAGGACTGACTCCTCTGGAGCGGGGCGACTCGGGCAGGATAGTGCGTCTGAAGATTAGCGGCACCAAGGGGGAACTTGTCGTGGGCAAGGAACTTGCGGTACGAAGGGCCCTTTCGGAAAGCCATCTCAAGAGCTCGAATTTCGAAGTCACGAAGGACGGCGACAATTTCATCCTGGACGGCCGGGGCTGGGGTCACGGTGTGGGCCTGTGCCAGATAGGGGCCGCCGTGATGGCATCGAAGGGCTACGGTTACAAGGAAATACTTAAACATTATTATAGAGGTGCAGAGATCGTATAAAAGTCCCTGGGCCTGGATTCCCACACTGTATTTTGTGGAAGGCCTGCCATATTTCATAGTCAACACCATATCCATTGTGATGTTCAAGGATATGGGAATGGACAACGGCACACTGGCGCTTGTCACGAGCCTCATAGGCCTGCCCTGGGTCATAAAGCCTTTCTGGAGTCCGTTCGTTGACATTCTCCGCAGCAAACGCTGGTGGATCATCACGATGCAGGCAGTCATCGCCGCCGCGGTAGCGCTCATCGCCGCACGCGTGACAGTATTCACCGTCACCCTGATATTCTTCGTGATAGCGGCCTTCGCATCCGCAACCCACGACATATCGGCGGACGGATTCTATATGCTGGCTCTAAACGAGAAGAAGCAGTCCGCTTTCGTCGGAATCCGCAACACCTTCTATCGCATAGCGATGGTGAAGTCGGGT
>JAZUHY010000082.1:0-2973 GCA_045641985.1 Candidatus Cryptobacteroides sp. | reverse complement strand
TATGTGATGAAGGCTGGACTTGCTGAACTTATCTATCCATTCGTCCAGTGCGTCCGTCGACTTCCCGCTCATTACCTCACGGAACGACAGGCTGGCATCTCTCAGCACGCTCAGGATGGATGAGCGCCGTATCAGGTCATTGTACATGGCATACTCTCTTGAGCATTCCCCGGTCTTCTTGTCGACTCCGTAATCAGGGTTGCATGTGTATATGCACAACTTTGTCGGATTGACGGCATTTGCCGGTATCGAAGGCTTCGGAGCATCTTCGCATTTCTCTTTTTCCAGCCTCTTCATGACCGCCGTGTTGTCGACTTTAACGCCCAGACCACCACGATGCCCTCCTCTATGTGATTTGTACTCCGGGTACATCTGCCTCATATAGATCAGGAGACTGTTGTAATGGAGTTTCATCCCGTCGTCCAAGAGATCCCGCCATATCTCCTTCAGGAGTTTACCTGCCTTCATCCCACGTATTATGACGTCAATATGAGGCTCGAAGGAGACGAAGTGATACTTCGCATATCCGTGCGGTTCCGGCATTGACTGGTACTTTCTTACAGTTTCCTCCTTCATTCCGATAAGGGAAGCGATTGCAGCTTGTGTCATGCCTTTGCCAGTCAGTTCCTTGACCGCCCTGTATCTGGCC
This sequence comes from Candidatus Cryptobacteroides sp., assembly GCA_045641985.1. Taxonomy (GTDB): domain Bacteria; phylum Bacteroidota; class Bacteroidia; order Bacteroidales; family UBA932; genus Cryptobacteroides. Next base: position 2,324 of record JAZUHY010000082.1, on the reverse strand, counting down.
CTGATACGTTCCGTAGGGACATTGTGCACATCCATGAGCTCCGTTCCGTCTATGGCGAATATCTCATCCTTGATGTCCTTGAGGCTCCTTCGCATCTGCCTCATGACGTTCACCCCGCAGTTCATCACAAGGTGGAAGCGGTCCGCTATCTGGATTGCTCCGGGGATCCCGTCGGAGACGGCCTTTGCGTATCCACCTGCCCTGTCGCGGGTCACGGTCTTGACGTTGACGTATCCTTTCAGGCCCTCAGTAACCTTGTCTGCATCGCGGCTCAGGATGATCTCCAGCGGCTTTCCTGTGTCGTTGTCCGTCACTATCGTGCCGTAGCTCACGCCTTTCCTCAAGGCGAAGTCATCGATCCCTATGTTCGTCACTGATGCTCTGTCCGGATCCTTCCAGATGCCCTTCACCATCCTAAGCACCGTGGACGGACTCACTGGCATCCCGACAATGGTGGCGACCCTTGACGCGGACATCGCGGATTCTTCCACCGCCATCTTCAGCAGCACGTCCCGTTCCCGTACGGAACGCCGCCCATAACGGACGGCCAGTTCAGGTGGCTGCTCCGCAAAGAATGACAGTTCACAGTCCGGGTTCCTGCAGCGGAAGCGGCGAGCCCTGAACATCACCTTCAAGCTCTTGCCGTGGATAGGAAGATCCTGAAGGTGCCTGACATAGTGGGAATGGACGGAGTGGCTCCTCTTTCCGCAGCACGGGCATACACCATATTGCCGTCTGGACTCGATCTCGGTGGACAGGGCCTTGTCATCGATGCGTATTTTGCCGAACTTGAAGTGTGTGAGGCCAGTTATTGACTGCAGGGCTTTGCAACTTATCTCGATTTGAGTATCTTTGCAGAACACATTTTCGCACATGTTAACGTATTGGATTTCAACACATTAAGTTACGAAAAATATGTCGAAAATGCAAGGGTAAATTATTGAATATCAATGATTTACCCTAATTTTTTGTCGCGTTTTAAAGGTGCAACGAATTTGACGAAGAACCAGGAACCCTTCGGGTTTGAGGAAAAATTGCTGACTTTAGCCCGATTGCGATATGGTGGCACCATGCATTCCCGGATTCATTCCGTTTGGCTGGGATTTGCAAATCACCAGGAGCGCTGACTGGCCCCCGAGGCCCTTGGGAGGCATCCTCCTCCTGCCGGTGAAGCCCTTCAGCCTGCACCGGAAGGACGAATCTCCATTCTACGCCACTGGGAGGCATATTCATCCTCCCGGTGAATTGCAAAAACAACAAGGACTATTCTCTGGATCAGAACTTATTGACTTCAGTCCTCAAAGCATCTATCAGTTGCATACTTGCTGACATTCCTCAGTCAATCTCTCTGAGTTTGATGATTAATTGCTATCTTCACCACGACAACTCATTGTCTCCCGTAAGAAGATATGCGATTCATTCGAAATATGTTGCTAATTGCCGGACTTCTCTCCTGCAATCTGCTGTTCGCCCAAAACCGCATTGTCAAAGGAACCGTTATTGATTCGGAAGAAGACTTTCCAATCATCGGTACGCAAGTGACAGTCGGAAACAACGGGACAATTACGGATGGTGAAGGCCACTTTTCAATTTCTGTAGAACCAGGAGAAAGATTGATGCATTTCAAAACGTCAGGGTATCATGACTTTACTCTTATTCTACCAGATTCCCTTGACACTGAGATAACGGTTCCTCTTCGCGTGGAGGTTTTTGTGGATTGTTGGAATCGCCCTCGTGCTCAAATGAGGTTTTTTTCTTATTCCCCTAACGTGAGTTTGGACTTGCCCGATGTCCATCGTATCAAGATTCAAACAGGACGATATGTCCCCAGAAAGAAACTGGTGCGCTTGCTGTATGGCAAACGGCCATATTATGCTGCTGTTTCAGTTCTGTTTGAAGACAAGAATGGGAATACAATTCATCAGAAAGAGAGTAAAATGATGGCGAAAAGATTGAAGGTGACGCCTTCTGACATCATAGACATCAAAGGATTCGTGCCGGTCTGGATAGACAATTCTTCTGATACTCCTACATATTGTTACGAATAGTCTCATTTCTCTTACAGAAAAAAAATCAATTCAGCACGATGCGTCCAAAGATGTTTTCCTCAATCTGGTGGTCCCGGTTGTGTTTGCGACATTGGGATATTGTGCGTATTTTTACATCCGTAATACTATTGGATGCGTAATCTTAGTTTGGATATTGTTCTTTGACATCTTCTGCCTATGAGCGAAGATGTTCTGAACCAGTAAGTCCACCCTGTACCGACAGGTGTGGAAAGTAGTCATTTTACAATATCCAAAGATCATGAATAATAATTTTAC
>JAZUHY010000081.1:0-2913 GCA_045641985.1 Candidatus Cryptobacteroides sp. | reverse complement strand
ACCTCTGTGATGACCGTATCGTTGAACTCCTCCCCGACAAGCTGGAGCAGATCGTGAAGATACCTGTTGTAGTTGGACACGTTACTGGTGTATGGGCAGCGGTAGTTGTACTTCTTCAGTAGCTTGTAAGTCAATCTCGGGACAACAGCGTATTTGTCTATGTCCACGATGGCCTTGTTGCCGGTTTTCTTCTGGATGATCCTGAACATGTTCCGCTCGAAGTTCTCGGGGGATATCCTCACGATGTCGCATCCATGGCTGCCAGGGTGTGACAAATAAGTCCCGAACTTGTCGGGACTGTAACTTGTTTGATTCATGAATAACTATGTTTTGGTGAATGTTGTTATTCGTGAAAGAGTGCGGCAGGTTGGATATATTTTCAGTGATTCCCTAATTCTTCGTGTAATACGTCCCGCGTGACTTGCCGTGTTTTTCTATGTAGCCATTGTTGAGCAGGGCGTTCAGTGTATTCTCTATTGTAGCAAGGCTGATGTCAGGGCATAACTCCACGATGTCGGCCTTTGTGATCTTGCCGACCTTGCGGTCAAACACAGCCTTCACCCTGTCTGGCTTGCTCATACCTACATGACGCATGTACTCAACCCTGTCCTCAAATTCATTGTATCCCTTGAGAACGATGCCCAGGTAATATTTCACGAACGGAAGATAGTCGTTCTCCGAATTGTGCCATTCGGTAGAGCTGTCCTTCAGGGCCTCGTAGTAAGTCTCTTTGCTCTTCTCTATGAGCATCTCCACTGAAATGTATTTACCGACGATGTATCCGCAACGGTACAGCAGCAGGAGAGTAAGAAGACGGCTCATACGGCCGTTGCCGTCATTGAAAGGATGGATGCAGAGGAAATCAAGTATGAACATCGGCACGAGCACAAGAGGATCGAAGCGTCCTTCATCTATCGCCTCTATGAAGTTGCTGCAAAGCAGCTCCATGGCCTCCGCAGTCTGGAAGGCGGGAACGGGGATGAACCTCGCTCTCGACTTGCCGTCCTTCCCGGTCTCCGCAATTACGTTGTCGGAATTCTTGTATGACCCACCCACTGAGATGGAAGAGAAGCTGTACAGGTCCCTGTGTAACTGGAGAATGTTGTTCGGCCGGGGTGCGATGTACTCATAGCTCTCATGAATCGTAGCAAGGACGTCGCGGTATCCGGAGATCTCCTCCTCGCTGCGGTTCCTCGGCTGTGACTTCTCCTTCACGATTGCCTCCAGACGCTCGTCGCTTGTCCAGATGCCTTCGATCTTGTTAGATGCCTTGGTTGACTGGATCTTTGCTATCTCCAGCAGCGAAGTAAGTACATCCGGCTCTGCCTCGATGAACAACTCCTGACGGCCTTTCAGTTCATGAAGCTTTCCAAGCTGGTTCACAACTTCCGGAGTAAGCAGTTTCTCCGGCCTCTCCTTGTAATCGAATACGTGCATATCGGTTTCCTTATTTTTACACAGCAAAAATACTAATTTTCTGCCTATTGTGAAACTTTTCTGCCTAATTCCGCACTAATTTATGCACAAAAGGCGGGAGTTGGGCATTATATCTCTGGGGAATCAATCAAAATCAGTTTTGGGAAAGAGCTGTAAGTTTCCGGGCAGCGGCAGACAAACACTCTATTTATCCTAACTATGTTTGTTTCACAAATCTGACCGGGAATTGAATATATGGAAATGAAAAATTGCTAAATTTGTCCGGAACAGTAAGATTTGATTATGCCACAGGAGATACAACTGTTTGCCGGCAGACAGATACGCACATATTGGAATGATGATGAAGAGAAATACTATTTCTGCATTATCGATGCCGTGGAGGCCCTCACCGACAGCAAGGATCCTGCCGGATACTTCAAGAAGCTTCGCAAACGCGACCCCGAACTTGATGCGTTCGTGAGGGGGACAAATTGTCCCCCCTACAAATTCATCTCCTCCGACGGCAAACGTCATAACCCTAAATGCATTGATATCCAAGGGCTTCTCCGCATTGTCCAGTCCATCCCATCCAAGAAGGCCGAACCCTTCAAGCGCTGGCTCGCACAGGTAGGAGCGGACCGCATCCATCAAATGCAGGACCCGGAACTCGGCATCCAACAGTCGCTCGCTGACTTCAAGCGCCTCGGCTATTCCGACAACTGGATCAACCAGCGCCTCAAGTCCATCGAGATCCGCAAAGACCTCACAGACCAGTGGAAAGAGCACGGAGTCGAAGAGGGCACCGGTTATGCTACCCTCACCGACATCATCTACCAGACCTGGGCAGGATTGACCGCCAGAGAATATAAACACCTCAAGGGCCTCCGCAAGGAGAACCTTCGTGACAATATGACCAACGAAGAATTGGTAATGAATATGTTGGCTGAACTGACCACCACCAACATCACTAAGGAGGAACACCCCATCACCATGGACGAGCACGCACAAGCCGCCTCCCGAGGTGGTTCGGTGGCACGGGTGGCCCGCGAAGCTTTCGAGCAGCAAACCGGCAAGAAAGACGTATCCGACCTCAGCATGAAACGATTTCTCGAAAGTCAGCAACCCCAGCTAGATTTTCCAGAAGGGACGGAGACCGAAGATGAGAAAGACTTATAGCAAATCTCGCATCTGATATGCCTAAGCCGTCATTGTGGGAATGCGCGTCGAAAAAACCGGAAGAAACGCTCAAAGCCGCTGATGTCAATAACTTCCGCATCAGGGTCATCTATCGATGTTGAGACTTCAAGTATTTTGTCTCCCTGGAAAAGAATGTCACCTACAAAAGGTTCAGAGGCAGTCCCGTCATAGATTCTGCCGCCTTTAAGGATGGTCCTGGTCACGTTCATTCAGCAATCATTTGATTAACATTATCATTTCACCATCCCCCAATGAGTCACCCTTTCTTGTCATCAGGTGGAAGCCCTGTGACTCAATAAA
>JAZUHY010000080.1:0-2702 GCA_045641985.1 Candidatus Cryptobacteroides sp. | reverse complement strand
GAGTCCGGGTGAACGGCGGTCCCATGGACGAGGCGGAGTATATGGCGAAGGTCTATCCCACGCGCAGGGAGCTGGAATATACCTACGTGCAGAAGGCCGGCTTCTGGTATGACGCGAAGATGATTGTCTATACCGTGATTTGCATTTTGTATGCGGTTGTAGGCAAGGAATGCACATGGATACTGAAGGAGTTCCTAAAGGACGCGAGGGAAAGTATAGAAGGGAAAGAAGGGAAAGAGGGGAAAGAGAGGAAAGAGAGTATAGAAGGGAAAGAGGGGTAAAGAATCCATTCTCTACATTCTCTACATTTTCTCCATTCTCTACTTTTCATCGTAAGCCTCCGGTGACGCACGTCCTTGCTATGATGCGTTGAGCTTGTATCTTTGTCGGCAAAAATAGCGAAAACACTATGATGTCGAAAGAGGAAGTGGCAGAAATCCTGACGTACTGCAAGGAGAAAGGGATCTCCTACAAGTCCAGACTCGTTGAGTTGGGCATCCCTGAATGGAAATTCTATGAGGGCAAGTCTCGTTACGCAAAACAGCAGGCGGAATCTCCTGGGTCGAACGGTGAGTTCCTGCAGCTGACATCGGGTGGAGCATTTGTTCCGATGCCTTCGTTTGCCGCAACCACAGGCCGTGGGTTCTCAAAGAAGAAAGACCAGCCGCAGAAGATGATGAGCATAGAGCTTCGGACACCGAACGGCACAATGATACGGATGCAGGGAGAGATGACTCTTCAGTACGTCCAGGCGATAATCCAAGCATCAAGCGGCCGTGTTTAGCCTGAACGACAGCATGCGGTACATGTGGTACACGCAGCCTACCGATATGCGCAAGAGCTACAACACGCTGAGCGGCATTGTGACTAATGCGATGGGATGCGACCCGTGCGACGGCAGCGTCTATATTTTCATAAACAAGGCGCGCAACAGAATCAAACTTCTCCATTGGGAACCCGGAGGTATGGTGATCTACTCCAAGCTTCTCGAGTCCGGCACCTTCGGGCACCCCAATCTGGAGAGCCGGGACGAGATTGCGGGGACGATAGAATGGCGCGATCTGGTGCTCATCGTTGAAGGAATCATCGAGAAGCCGGACAGCAGGAAGCTGCGTCTCGAAGACCTGAAAAATCTTCGGAAAAGATGAAATAAAATCGGCCTTACGCTTGTGTAATTCATTGTTTTGCACTATCTTTACATATAGAAAGAAAGCGAAAAAACGATGACAATCGAGGAACAGATCAAGGCTCTCATGGAGGAAAACGAAGCACTTCGCAGGCAGGTGTCTGAGAAGGATGCGACTATCACCTCGCAGAAAGAGACGATTGTTTCTCAAGAAAATGAGATTGCTTCTCAGCTTGAAAAGATAACATCCCAAAGAGATGAGATTGCCTCCCATCTGGAGAAGATCTCTTCTCAGAGAGACGAGATCGCCCGGCTTCAGGACCTTCTCGCTTATCTTCGCAAGAAACAGTTCGGACAGATGTCCGAGAAGCATCTTCCACTTGATCCCGCCCAGCTCAACCTGTTTGACCAGCAGGAGATGACGGAGGAGGAGAAGGCGGCTCTCGCGCAGGATGTGGAGAAGGCCGAGGATACCATAACGTACTCCGTCACCAGAAAGGCGAAGCCTTCCCGCAGAAAGCTTGACGACAGCAGACTTCCCGTCCAGGAAATCCATATCTATCCCGAGGGGACAACTGACGGGGAGGGGAACCTCAAGCCTGAATATGTCGAGATCGGCACCGAAGAGTCCAGGACTCTCGAGACCGTCCCCGCAAGTGTCTATATCAAGAATACGGTACGCCATAAGGTTATCCTGAGGTCAGATGTTGAAACTAAGTACCCGGAAGAGAGGGGGATCCTCATCGCCCCACTTCCTCTCCAGCCGGTGTCCAGATGCATGGCCGGAGCCTCGGTCCTGACGGACATCATAATCGGAAAGTTCATGTACCATCTTCCGTTCTACCGGCAGATACAGCGGTACAAGGAGGCCGGGATAGTGATAAGCGACTCCACGATGGGCGAATGGTACGAGGCTGCGGTCGAGCGGCTCAAGCTGCTGTATGATCTTCTGCGGAAACAGATACTGCAAAGCGAATACGTCCAGGTGGACGAGAGTGTTGTTCCCGTGATAGACAACGAGAAGCATAAGGCCCGCAAGGGCTATGAATGGTGCGTGCGTGACGGCCTGACCGGTGATGTCATGTTCTACTACGACCGTGGCAGCCGTGGCGGCAAAGTGGCCCGTGAGCTTCTCGGGAACTATAAGGGCAATGCCCAGACAGACGGCTACGAAGCCTACGACCAGTTCGAGCCGCTGGAGGGCATCACGATGTACGGATGCTGGGCTCACGCCAGAAGGAAGTTCGTTGACGCTCTTGAGACTGACAGGAAACATGCTACGGAGGCTATTGTCTATATCAGTAAACTGTATGAGGTAGAGTCCAAGGCAGACGAGGCGAAGCTGAGTCCCGAGGAACGCAAAGCAAAGCGTCTGGAAATATCATATCCGACCATACAGGTCTTTGAGAAGTGGATGCTGGATACATATCCCACTGTCCTTCCGAAGAGCAAGATCGGCATGGCCATATCATATACATACACCCTGCTTCCAAGGCTTTCAAGATATGTCAACGACGGACGCATAAACATCGACAACAATCTTATAGAAAATGCAATCCGGCCTTTGGCTTTGGGG
>JAZUHY010000079.1:0-4786 GCA_045641985.1 Candidatus Cryptobacteroides sp. | reverse complement strand
GCTGATGCCATCCTGAAACAATTTGAATTCTTCCGGTTCGCGGGTTCCTCTCATACAGATGCACAAAGCGCTTTGGAATATGTCATCCAACACAAGGCGAATATCATTTGGATCCAGATGACGGTATTGCAGTTCTACCGCAGCGAATCGGGTGAAGGTTTCTCTGGTAACTGCCAGGTCATCCGTAATGTCAAACAATGATGCAACATCAAAGAGCTGCTTGATGATTTCCATGGTGCATTTCTTCTCTTTTTTGAAGAATGGAATGCCGGTAGTATGAGGAGCGAAAGCAGTCAGTTTATCGCCAAGCAGATCTTCGTGGCTTGGCAGATTGACCATCACGTCCGGCTCTTCAATGATAAGCAAGGGACTCTTGATTGGCCTGGATACTATCTTAGCATAGTGCGCATCTTCAAAGAGCACATCCAGCAGAATCTTGTCAGAACCCCCATTGCCGGGATAGCTGACCGTGTAGAAGAATTTCGCATGTCGCTTGGGAACGTCCGAAAGAGCAACCCTTTCAACAAGTTCAACTCTGCCGAAGCCGTATTCTTCAGAATACTGTTCGAGATAGTCCTCTATTGCTGTACCAGGAGGACATATGATGTCTATATCAATGGAGAGTCGCTTGCCCGTATTCATGTGAAGCATGAGTGAGCTTCCTCCTTTGAAGATGAAGGGACAACCGGAACGCGCCAGCGCTTCCAGCAACGAAAACGCACGAATTGTCTTCTCCACCAAAGCAACGTCATGGACACCAATCCGGCTGGCTGCATCTGTGATCCATTCAATGGACCTGCTTCTCTTGTCTATCATTGTTTATCGTACTTATTATTCGTTCGACTTGTTCTTTGCGGCCACGACGGGAAGCATATCTCAACAGCTTGCTCATATTGACATTGTTGCGTTCCCGCGCGTATTCATAGATATTGTAAATCTCCGAACCTCCTGCGAACAGCAGCTCGTCATCGCCGACCGCATCGACCAGCATCTTCTCTATTCGTGGCACGACGCAGCCATTTACAGTTGTCAACGGAGACTGGCTGGTCAGTTGACGCACAACTATCGCATCACTTCCTGTAAGATACAAGTCGCAGTCTCTCGATGAAGGATCAAGAAGTACATTTCTGCCAAGGCTCATATCCTGCAGGGCATGGAATACTGACTCCATTCCATCTTTTTCTACATCCACGAAAATGTAGCCGATATCCGGTACATGGAGCATGAATGCAGATAGCGCCTTTGGGCTCCATATACAGAAATCAAGAAATGGGAACTGCTGTTTCAGATTCAAGAAGATTGACTGCTCGTCCTCGGACGGCATATATACGAACTCCGGCAGGTTGTGGTCGGCCAACCGATACTCCCCTCTCCCTTTCCGTACAAGCATCCCGGATGACACCATTCGTCCCAGCTGAAGATCAACAGATCGTCGGGTAACATCAGTCGTCATTACATCAATCTCCCGAAGGAGATCTTTCCTCAGGAAAGCTCCCCCTTTAAGAACCGCATAGTTCAATATGGTCTCTGTCGTTGTCATATCATTGAATCCGCTGCAAAATTACATCAATATTGTCAACATACAAAATAATTTGCCAAAAAAGAGATAATAAAGTCACACTTTTGGTTCATAGCTGTGTTTGATATGTCCACAGAATGATTGTCACCTATGGTTTGGTTTAATCTTTTGCTATATATTCAAACTAAACCATACTCCTTCTTATGAAAAGAAAAATGACCGGAAATGTCCATGTGCGCCAATGAATGATGAAGGTTTATCATCCCTTTCTTTCTTTTCATCAGAACGCTCATCTTCTCTATTTTCTATGGCAGAAGTTAGCCCACATTGCAGCTAACAGCGTACTAACCTCCTGATTTTGAGGGAGGGTCTTTTTCTGGAGGTCGTTCCCGGAGCCACACAGATTTTATCGAGCAGACCGGGAGGGCGGGGATGCCCAGTGCCGTCTGGATTTCGGCCAGCTTGGCCTCTGGCGTGGTGCTGCGGCGGACTTTGAGGATGTGACCGTTTGCCTGCTGGGCGACCATAGTCACTCTCTGTTGTGTGCTCATTATTCTCAGGAGTTCTTCCCAGCGCACCTTGATACCCTTCTGCTTGAGACGGTACTTTGTGGTGGAGACCACCCAGTACGCAAGGACGGCAAGGTTGAGATGGGCTTTCGTCGCATCGTCTGTCTTATGGTAAACGGGACGCATGTCCAGATCCGACTTCAAGGTCTTGAAGGTCTCCTCCACCGTACGGATCACGTTATAGAACTTCCAGATGTTCTCTTCGTCCTTTTCATCAAGTGAAGTCTGCAGAAGATATTTGCCGTGCATCTTGCGCGTTGCTTCATCCGCATCTGCGATTCTCGTCCAGGTCATCGATGTCGCCACGTCCTTTTCATTGTACGTGAAGCTGATGCCGTAGTTCTTCCCGACTCCCGGGAACTTGGAGTTCAGACGGCCCAGACGGTTCTGGACCTTGTCGCGTTTCTTCGTGCCTTTTCCTTCGATGCCGGCCTGTATCTTTTTCAGACCGGTCTCGTAACGGCCGATGAAAAGTTCGTACATGCTCCTTTCCTTGGCCGTCTTGGCATCGCTGTCAACAAGCAGGACGGTGTCCCCGATTCCATCCACCTTCGCCATCTGGAGACGTATCTGCTGGTCCTTGTTATCCGTCACCGTCCTTATGGGACCCTCTGCCGTGTACTTCGCGCCGGATGAACGCATCACCGTGATGAAGTCATAGCCGTTATCCCGAAGCCACTTGAGGTTTGCGCTGCTGGAGAACCCGGCGTCCATCACAATGAGATGACGGCTGCCCTCGGGCATGTCCTTTTCCAACGAGCCGATCACGTCCTCGAGCGTGGTGACGTCCTGTCGGTTGCCTTCGAAGATTTCCGTCCTCACAAGAAGGCCTTCCCTGTTCACCACGGCTGCCAGAACGACTATCTTGCAGTCATCCCTCTTCTCCTTGCTGCGCCCCCGGCGGCAGAGCTCCGATTCTTCCATCCTCCCCTCGAAGTAGGTGTTCGTCAGGTCGAAGAGCAGGATGCTCTCGTCAATGTTGAACATGCTGCACACGCGCCTGTGAAGGAAGTCCTCCATGTTCTTGTGCACTTTCCAAAGGTCGTGGGCGCTCTTGTATAGCGTATCCTTCGTTATCCTGTCCGGATTGAGGCCGAACATCTCGCATACGGCGGAGTTCTCGCGAAGGTAGCTGACTGTCTTGTATTCCGAGTAAGGGTATATCGTCCGGGCGATTATCTGGACAAGGGCCGTGTCCACCTTCTCCCTGCTCCAGCCGCATCCTTCGAGGAACTCCCTTATCCCAAGACGCTTTACGGTATCGAAGCAGACGTGCTCCGCTCCGATTGCGCGGGACATCTCCGGATGGAGGCTTTTCAACTTTATGCTCACCTTCACTTCCTTGGCCTCCTCAGCTTTCCTGCGCGCTTCCTCGGCCAGCCTGTCCCTTCGTTCCTGAGCCTCCTTTTTCTCCTCAAGCCACTTGCCGTAGAAGCCGATTGCGGCATCATACAGCTCCGGCTTGTTGCACAGACGGAAGGTGCCTTCGTTTATCATTTCCGTCAGCAGGTCGGCCAGCTCCTTGCGCTCAAGTTCTGTAGGGAAGTCGAGCAATTCGCCCAGCCCGAGCACCGTTCTCTGCTTGACCTTGCCGTCGGCTTCGCGATACGACTCGCAGAGGCGATAGTAGGTGTATGGAACCATTATCGAATCGTTCCCCTCCGGGTTTCTCCACTTTTTTGACGGCTTGATAAACATACCGCAAAGTTCGTGATAATCAATGACTTTGCCAAATCAAAATGAGAGCCACACAAAAGGGCTTTTCGCTTCAAAATCTACTTTTCGGAGCATCACCACCCAGCCTGTAGCGGCCTGTAGAGCCGATTGGATGACTCGAAAAATTTTTCAAGGGGGGGGCAGGCTGCAATGTGGGTTAAAAACAGATTCTTAATCCGAAACAGATGCAGTGCTTTGTATATGAGTGTAAATCAGGTGCTTATAGGAATGAATAAATATTTCTTAAACGTCATGCTGATATTGGCAGGTGTGGTTTCCATCACTTTATCATCTTGCCAGAAATATGATGACCATGCGCAACAGATTATTCCTTCAGGTATCGTCATGTTGACCATCAATCCTATATGTCTTTCAACAGGGGCGCAAGCGACAATTGAGTTCAGGGTCAACCCGTCAACGGCAGTTTTCGATTACTCCGAGGAGAATTGCCAGATAGAGCTTGACAAAGTCGGAACAGTACAGACAAAAGCTTCATACGTCACTAAGCCACAGAACTATAAGCTTGTAAAGATAGTGCAGTTAGTTGATGCAGAAACACAGGAAGTCTTGGCAGGACAGTATCGTGCAGTCATTGAGGATACCGGAAGGTCTGCCGAATACGATGAAATGGTTGCCCTCGTTCTGCATACCAAAAATGCAAAAGGAAAGGATATTCAGATATCGTCCTCTGTATTTGAGATCATCGGGAAGAATTTTGATAATTTGCCGAAGACTGGTTTGCCAATAGTAGTTATAAACACTGTAGACGCCGAACCGATTGTAAGCAAGGATGATTGGAAGGAAGGATCCACGATGTCAATCATAAATGCTGATATGACATTCGACTATCAGGGGACATTGAGTATAAAAGGAAGAGGAAATTCAACATGGGGTTACCCTAAGAAACCATACGCCCTTAAACTTGACAGCAAATCAAAGATTCTTGGTATGCCTAAGCACAAACGCTGGTGTTTGCTGGCAA
>JAZUHY010000078.1:0-18960 GCA_045641985.1 Candidatus Cryptobacteroides sp. | reverse complement strand
CGACTTGGCAGAAATTCCGGACGCCACCTGTTTGGGATCCGTGGAATTCTTCACGCAGTCAAGCTTGAGGTATGCGCCTGCTGCGAGTTTGAGTTGGCTCTCATCGCTTGCCGTCCATTTCACACCACCGTCCTTCTTGATCTGGAATCCGGTGATGTCCGCCTCAGCTTCTCCCGCATTGAAAAGCTCAATGTATTTGTCATTGCCGTTGATTTCGTTGAGCACAACCATCGCTTCGCCCTCTATCGGTTCCTCGCCTTCTACAATGCCCTTGGAGTTGCTTTCTCCTATAGAACCCGTAGAGAACACCACCCATTCACTGCCGCCGTCGGCGCGCAATCCGAAAGTCTTGCCCGTGAGGTCGATCTTGGCAGAATTGTCGGCCTTGTGGACACTTCCCTTGTCGGATATGAGTTCAATTATGAATCCCTTGGTTTCAGACATTCCGAAGGTAGGACCGGCTACTCCGTCGCTCTTTACAGGGATTACGACGAATCCCTTGGCAGCAACTTTGAAGCCTTCGTCGGGAACAATCCATTCGTCGGTACCGTCCTTTACAATCTTGAGTTTTGCAAGGTTTATTTCGGAGCCGGTTGCATTGTATATCTCGAATTGCTTGTTGGTTGCGTCACATTCGTTGATAAAAATCTGACCCGCTTCAATCTGAGAACCGGAGGGCTGCTCAGGTTCTTCGGGCTCCTCGGGTTCTTCGGGTGTGTCGCCTTCCACAAGACCCTCGACGGCTTCCGTTCCTTCCGCATTGGGGGCTCCGGGAGTTCCTTCGGCAAAGTACCACTTGCCGTCCTTGTTGCGGCTGTATGCGGCGGGAGCGTCCTTTTTGAAATCCTTGAGGTTGAAATCGTCAATATTGTTTCCGCTGGGATCGAGAATCTGGACACGTACAGCCTTGCTTGCAGAAAGACCGCTGTCGAACTGGAGTTCGTCCTTCCATCCTTCAGGAATCTTGTCAAGCTTCTCGGAGCTGTACAGCACGATGAACTCACCGGGAGCGATGCTGGAGCCTGCAGGCATGGGGAATGCTTCGCGCGGCCAATTCTTCTTGCCGTCCTTCTCGATGTAAACCCCGTCCAGAGGAATGGCTTCTGTGCCGTTGTTGACAAGTTCAATATACTTGTCATTGCCGTTGAGCTCGCTGAGTTTCAAGCCTGAATAATTGATTGGGGTAGCGCCCACCGTATAACTGATAACGGAGGATGTGACCTTGTACGTCTCGGTTTCAGCCACGACATAGTAACTGACTTTGGTGTCAAGCGGCTGGGCTGGTATTATTCCAAGCCATGAACCGTTGTTGTCCGGAACCATCGAAACGGTTGTTTCGGCTTGGCTGGCTGTATTCCATACAAGATTGACTTCCTTGACGGGGACAAGCGCGGATACCTTGGCGGTAACCTTTACCGCATCGTTTGCAGTGTAAGCCACTGTATTCTTCACTTCGTCAATGGTTGCCCCTCCATATATCTGGTCCTTGAGACAGGAGGAGAGAAGGATGGGCAGGGCCATTGCGATGAATGCAAATATCTTTTTCATAACACTTATAATTTTTTCGTTTCAGTAAAAGGAGCCGTAAACTGCTAGAAGTCGAGTTCAAGTCTGAGTGCGAGCATACTGTAGTCAACACCGCCCTTTCCGGTAGGAGCCACCACTTTTGTAAAGTCTTTCGTTGGCTTTCCGCTGGCATCCTTACCGACATAGAGTTTGTTCCCCTTACCGTTTGCATAACGGTCGTTGTCGTTGAACTGGTAGTTGATCATCACCTTGAAGTGGTCGTTGACATAGTAGTTCAGACCAAGGGAAAATGCCTGGGCCGCACCGAAAATGACGTCATTGGAGGCGAACTTGTTGTTGAAGTCGATAAACTCGTAGCGGGCGCAAAGCTCGATGTCGCCCCATTTCTGTCCGCGTGACGGACGGGTGAACTTGGCTCCCGCGCTGTCGTAGCGCTGACGTCCCCCGAAGAGCAGCCAGCCGGCCTGCGCGTACCAACCCCAGAGATGCATATTGGGATTTGTGTTGCTGAACACGACATCGTTGGCAAGATAAGCACCTTCCCAGCGGAGTCCCTTCCAATATCCTGCAAATTCACCGGTGTAGAGAAGATTGTGCTTCACATCCTTGAGTTCATCGGTATCGATGTATTTCTTGCGGTTGATGGAGTTGGAGTTTCGGGTGCTGAAACGCACTGCGCTCGCACCGCTCGTAGACGTGAGTTCGTCATCAGTCTTGGGTTGACGGTAAGAGAATGCTCCTGCGATGTGAAGGCCCCAGTCTTCCTTGTCGAATCCGGGCATGAAGACGAATTTCGTCGTGCTGGAAATACCTTCATCAACGCCGTAATCCTTGTTTGCATCCTCGACGAAGGTGCGGGTCTCGAGATTGTCGATAGTCTGGAAATAGACTCCGGTAGCGGCCCAGAACCAGTTCTTGTTGTACTTGGCGCTTACACCGAGGTGGCGTGAAGGAGCAAGAGCCTGAGTGATCATAGGACGCTCCATGAACAGGAGGTAGCGTGAGGAGTTGTTGCGCTGGATGGAGAAATACTCCTTGAAGTTACCTGCCTGAAGTTCGAGTCCCTCGACTCCGGTATAACGGATAATGGCGTCCTTGAGTTCGAACACTCCGTTTGCCAAATCCATATCAACCTCTCCGTACCAGCTGGGTGTAATCTGAGACTTGACAGCGAAACGGGCGCGGCGGATGCTTACGCCGTTACCAATCTTGTCCGCGTAGTCGGGAGCACCGAAGAATACGGCTCCGTCCGCCTGGACACGCATATCAAGCCAGAGCTTGAATTTGTTGTCCTTTGACCTGTGAACGAGGATTCCGTCCTGAGCCTCGGAGATCAACTCCTGGGTCTCGACCTTCACACCGTACTGATTGTACTGTGCTCCGTCCTCCTTTACCTGAGCGCTCAAGAATGCGCTCATCGATAAAGCGATGAATAGAATCAGTGTTTTTTTCATCATAATGGTTGTATTTAAAATATGGTTATATGTTTTTTATAAAATCTGTAAGTTTAACGTCCCGGCTGAGCCCCATCTTGGTCCTCATCCTATGTCTTTCGATTTCAACGCTCTTTGGGGAGATATTGAGGAGGCTGGCGATATACTTGGTGGAGAATTCGAGCCTTAGCAGGGTGGCCAGTTTCCTTTCCTGTGCGGTCAACTGCGGGAATTTCGAGGCCAGTCTCACGGAGAAATCCTTGTGCATCTGCTCCACCTGGGCATAGAAATCGTCCTGCTCTCCCGTAGCGTTGCGCCGGAGCCCGAGCTGGGATTTGATGTCGTGGAGAAGATCGCTGCGCGTCTGCTCGTCCGCAGACTCAGCCTGAAGGACCGCTTCATATATGGTGTTGATGAATTCCCGCTGTTCCGAGATCTTCTCAACGACACCCGTGGTTTCCTTCCGCTTGAGGTCGAGAAGGTTCTGCAGGTGGTCATTTTCCATCTTCATCAGCTGAACCTCCATTTCCGAAAGCTTGCGGATATTGTCGTTAATCTCATCCTCCTGGGCCTGAAGCCTCGTGCTGGAATTTCTTCTCTCGCGTCTGCTGTTGGCTATCTGCATCGTCAGCACTATGACAAGGAAGAGGGACAAGACTATCAGGACTACCATAAGTACGGAATTGCTTCCTGAAGCGAAAATCACGGAAGGATCCCTCAAAATCAGGACAAGCGCCGCAATTATGCAAAAGGCCATCAGGAGGCCTGCACTCAACGCTCCCCATAATTTGGCAGTTAGCCATTTCCGTGACGGCAGACTTCTGACAGACATAACGGAAAGCTGGTCGGCGACGTTCCTGGCCTGCAGGGCAAGTTCTTCAATGTGAAGAGCGAAATACCTGAGATGAACTTTCTCACTCAGCTTGAGCGAATCCATCTCGTGAAAAACCTTTCTCTTCAAAGCTTTCGACTGCCTGTCAGCCTCTTTCTGATAGAAATATATCCTTCTTACCTTGTCCTGCAGCACTTCAGGAGTATGGAAAAACGCTTTGGACGCAGGGATAGTATTTAACACGGCCTGCGACGAAAGTTCAAGGAGTTTGAGGAAATCCGGATTGAGTTCCGCAGGGATATTGGGCCTTTCTATTTCAAACTGATAAAGATCGTTGTTCAGAAGATTTACGATTAGGCCCATCCTTTCAAGAAGACGGAGCACGTCTCCGTTGCTGCTTATTTCGTCGCGGTAGAGCGAAGCTTCAATGTCCCTCTGGAGAAGAGAAGAATCATTCTCAAGTTTTACAATGCTCTGGAGATTCTCGTTTACTGCCTTTATATCGCGATGAAGGTAATTTTTGACACCTTCATCGAAAACGAGTAGAGACTGGTCAACTATGTCAAAGAACTTTTCGAGTTCGACAATAACTCCGCCGGTTTTTTTTCTAATCTTCATAACTCTAAATGCAAATATAATCAATAGACGTTCGGTCTGGAATATAAGCTCTGTAAAGTTGCAGTTACATTATTCCTGATGTAATGTTTGTTAAGTTTTTAATATTTTGTTTTTCAAATATATAAAGAATTACGGTAAAGTTCAAACAGAATTCTACCGATAAATATGCAAATATTTGTTAAGATTCTCGCTGGAGATTACAACAAAGCGGCAAGCAGTCCACGGGCGATGAATGCCACCACCCAGGCCAATGCCAGCGAATGGACTACAGAGAAAAGGGCCCATTTCCAACCGATTTGGGATGACAGCGTGCGGATAGTGGCGACGCAGGGGAAATACAGCAGCACGAACAGCAGGAAGGACACGGCTTCAGCGGTACCGAATGCACCCGATTCCCTCAGTTTGAGGGCCAGGGAGGCGCCGTCCCCGTCATTGTAGAGTATGCCCATCGTGCTGACGATAGCCTCCTTTGCAGGCAGTCCAGTGAGTACGCAGACGTTCATCCTCCAGTCAAAGCCGAGCGGAGCGGTCACGGGCTCAGCCCATTTCCCGATTGCGGCAAGATACGAACTGTCCCTCGAAGCGGACTCCCCTCCTTCTGCCGGGAAATATCCGAGAGCCCAGATTATTACCGTTGCCGCCAGAATGACCGTCGTTATCTTCTGTAGATAGTCCTTGCATCTTTCCCAGATATGTGAAATAAGCAAACCGCCCTCAGGCAGGCGCAGGGCCGGCAGAGTGAAGATGTCATCCTCCTTTGTCTTCCTGAACCACCTGGTATTCTTCATCACGAAGGCGAAAAGCACGCTCAGCACAATCCCCGTCACATAAAGGCTTATCATCACAAGGGCCTTGTGAGCCGGGAAAAACGCCGAAGCAAGCAGCAGATAGACCGGCAGGCGGGCGGAACAGGACATAAACGGAATCATCAGCATCGTCAGAGTCCTGTCCTTGGGGTTGCTGATGCTCCTTGCGGCCATTATTGCGGGCACGTTGCAGCCGAAGCCGACCAGCATCGGTATGAAAGAATTGCCGTGAAGGCCCACGGCGTGCATCAGCTTGTCCATCAGGAAAGCGGCCCTGGCCATATATCCACTGTCTTCGAGCACGGACAGGAAGAAGAACAGTATGAAAATGTTGGGCAGGAATGCAATCACGGCTCCGCAACCTTCCACGATTCCGTCCGCAATCAGACTCGGCAGCCATCCGGTGCCGAAACTGTCCTTGATGAGCGAACAAAGGCCATCGACGCCGTTCTCTATGAGCCGCTGAGGATAGGCCCCTATGGTGAATGTCAGCTCAAAGATGCCGAACAGCAGCATGAACAATATGGGAAGTCCCAGCCAGCGGTTGGTCAGGAGCTTGTCTATCCTGTACGCAAGCTTGCCCTCCTGAGCGTCCGGGTTGCAGAACTCGCTGCCGGGCGCATATCTGCACTGCCCGCAGTTGCCGTTGCATATATATCTGGTCTTGTCCATTTCCGACGCAAAAATACATTATAATGATTATTTTTGCAATATGAAAACATTGCTCCACAGCTGCTGCGCCCCCTGCTCGGGAGCCATTGTCGAATGGATGCTGGACAACGGCATCAGGCCAACCGTGTTCTTCAGCAATTCGAATATCGACAGCCTGGAGGAATTTGACAAAAGGCTCGCCGAGTTGCGCAGATACTGCGACTCTCTGGGAGTGGAACTCGCCGTGGACGAATATGACCACGAAGGATGGCTTTCCGCCGTCAAAGGATTGGAGAATGCTCCGGAAAGAGGGCCGAGATGCCTGCAATGTTTCAAATACAGACTTCACCGGGCGGCGCAATATGCTTCCGGGCACGGCTTTGAACGACTGACAACCAGTCTTGCATCATCCAGATGGAAATCCCTGGAACAGGTGGACGAGGCCGGAGCCTTCGCCGTCGGGGGGACCGGTGTGGAATGGTGGCCCCGGAACTGGAGAAAGGGAGGTCTGCAGCCCAGACGGGACGAGATAATAAAAGAACAGGACTTTTATAACCAGACCTGGTGCGGATGCGAGTTCTCTCACAGGGAAATTGTCAATGTCCCGACAATTCTTTCAATCTAAGCGATGGAGGAAATAATTAAGGAAAAACTCTGGAATGACGGTTATCTGAAGATATGGTTCGGGAATTTCCTGATTCATTTCTCCTTTACCCTCATTGTCCCGCTGCTTCCCCTATACCTCTCCGAAACCTTCGGGGCCAATAAGGAAACCATAGGCCTATGCCTGGCCGGATACACCGTGATGGCATTGATAATCAGACCTTTCAGCGGCTACCTCGTGGACAGTTTCCCACGCAGGGCCGTGCTCATCATATTCAATTTCCTGTTCTTCGCCCTGTTCGCCGGTTATCTTGTGGCCGGGTCGCTGACGATGTTCACCATCTTCAGGACCCTGCACGGAGCCCCTTTCGGAGCCGCAACCGTAGCCGCAAGCACAGTGGCCATCGACGTGCTGCCAAGCAGCCGCAGGACCGAAGGCATCGGCTATTACGGCCTCAGCAACAATCTCGCTACGGCCATCGGCCCTGTGCTGGCCATATACATACTGCAGGCGTTCGGCGGTAATTTCCAGGCTCTGTTCTGGCTGTCTCTGTTGTTTTCCCTGCTGGGGCTCATTCTGGATGCGACCATCAAATTGCCTAAAAGAGATTTCGTGCCGGAGAAGAAAGTCATCTCGCTGGACCGCTTCTTCCTGCTCAACGGCTGGAGGGAGGCTGTCTCGATTCTGTGCTTTGCATTCTCGTACGGAGTAGTGTCAACATATGTGGCCATCTACGGCAAGGAAGAACTCGGCATAACAACCGGAACGGGGCTGTTCTTCTCCCTGTTCGCAATCGGTCTCATCGTGTCCCGCCTGACCGGAGCTCACGCCCTGCGCAAGGGACAGATTTCGCGCAATGCGGCCATAGGGGTGCTCATCTCCCTCTGCGGCTTCCTGACTTTCGCGGCTGTCCACAACACAATCGGCTATTACTGCTCAGCATTCATCATAGGCCTCGGCAACGGGCATATGTATCCCGCTTTCCAGAATATGTTCATCAATCTCGCCCCCAACAGCCAGAGAGGAACGGCCAATTCTTCGATTCTTACATCCTGGGATGCCGGAGTGGGTCTTGGAATACTGATGGGAGGGTTGCTGTCCGAATATACCGGCTATCACTCCGCCTTCTGGTCCGCCGCCCTCGTCAATGCATTCGGAGTGCTGTTCTATTTCCTGATTATCCGCAGGCACTTCGAGAGATGCAGGCTGAGGTAATATCATCAACCTTCCGGCTATAATTTGAACGAATAACCGCCGTGACCAAGTTCTCTGACGGCTCCGGCGAGGTGCAACTCAACCGTGACAGTTTCCGGAACAGTCAGGGTCAGCACTCCTTTTTTGTAGAGGAGATGAACCGGACCTCCCGCTGTGTGGACGTCAAACTCCAGTTCTTTCAAGTCTCCGAACTGTGGCTCCATCCTGACCTTCCTGCCGCCGGGTTCAAGGGGATACACCCCGGCTATGCCCTGCGTGAGGGCGACAAGCGGGTACATTGCGCTGTGGCTCCACTGCGAGCCTTCGTCCGGGTTGGCCGTCCAGAACTCCTGCAGGGTATTGTTCTCCCACACCGACCTCATCGCTCCCCATTTATCCCGAAGGTCATCCAGAACAATATCAATCCTGTGATGTTTCGCCAGTGCCCATAGCGGCCACACGGCGTTGCAGGGATAGCATTGGCCCAGTTCTCCGGGCCTGGAAGCCAGAATTTCCAGAGAATTGGGATATTTCCCTTCCGGGCACAAATCGTATATCAGAGCCGTGGAAAGGGCCCTGTCATCATAGCGCGGTCCACCCTCCTCCTTCTCCCAGGGAAGATTGGTCACAAACACTTCGCGTGACGGGTCCCAGAATTTCGCCCGGCATCCGGCCAGTATGCCTTCCCCGTATTCTTTCACCTGCATCGCTGACGCTTCATCTCCCATCGCCCGGCATAGCGGAGCCAGGGCGTTGGAGCACATTGCGGCTATATAGAGGTTGAGGGGCAGTTGCTTGTGGCGGTCTTTGCCGTATGCAAGGTGGTCGATATAGACGGTGCACAATCCGAGGCCCTCAGCGGGGACAAGGCCGTCCTCCGGATCCGTCAGGCCTTTCAGATAGCCGAAAAATTTCAGCAGGCGCGGATAAACCTCATCAAGGCCGCCGGAATCACCGGTGTACATATAGTAATGCCAGCAGTCAAAGCAGAAACCTATGCTGTGGTCGAGAATCGGCCCCCAGCCGCTCAGCCCCATCTGACGCTCGATGATGCGGGCCAGTCTGTCCCAGGCGGGCCAGCTGTCCATAAAATACCCTTCGATGGAGCTTCCCTGACTGAAAGTGCTGATGAATCTGAAAGGGAGTGCGGAATCACCCAGTACCTGGAAAACCGAGTGCATCTGATGGCTTCCGTCACCGCTGTACTGCTGCCGTTCCCTGGCCATTCCGTCCACCAGGGTTTCCTGCGCACAGTTGTACAGCGTATTTACGGCGGCATCCATCACTTTCTGAACAACGGGGTCGGACACTCTGATATGCGGCTCCTGTTTCCAGGGGTACACCCTTCTTCTCATTCCCACCGACGAAACGGTAACCGGCCTGTTGAAGTTGCGTATATGCAGCTGCATCCATCTGAGACTTTCGAAATCGAAGGTCTCGAAGCGGTTCACCCCTTCCTTGCACACAAAACGTGTCCAGGAATTGAAATGGGAATTCATCAGGGCCGGGCCGCCGGGTTCGTGGGCCTCGTGCACCAGCATCTCGACAACAGTCCCTTCCGGGGCATCTATGGTAAAATAGGGCCAGCCCACTCCCTGCTCCTCAAAGGAAAAGGTCAGCACCGCCGCCTTTCCCCCTTCCGGTGTCACTGTCCATTCCCTATCTCCCGATTCAACAGCCGACGGCCTCCTCTCCACGACGAAACAGTCTTTCGCCATAAAGTCGAAGTAATCTTCCGCAGGCCGCTTCCACTCAAGCCATATTGATTCTTCCAGCACGGACGCCGGCATCTCGTACTCCCGCAACAGGGGAACGCTGCGCCGCCTTATCTGCTGGTCATCACCGATGGCATAGGATCCCCACAGGTAATCTTTGCCCGAAGTGCATACCGACGGTTTGCTTCCTTCTTCGCTTATCACTGCCGCCCGCACCCATTCCGGGCCCTGGACATACCCCGGCCTGTCCCATCCGTACGGGTACAGCCTGGCATCGAAGCACTCCTGCAGCGAACGCAGATATGCCCGCTTGTACTGCCCGGGAGCCCGGCTTCTGCCAAGGAGGCAGCTCCAGCTGTCATCGCTCACAATCTTTCCGCCATCTATGTCCAGGCTCAGTATCAGCCCCGGCTTCCCGAAAGGCGTGGTGCCGTCCCCGGTGCCGAAGAAACAAACCTCAACGGCCAGGACGTTCTCTCCTTCCGTGAGATACGGGGCAATATCCACGGGATCGGCTTCCTGCCATCTGGGATCTGACGGTGCCGGCCCGAATTGGACCCTTTTGCCGTTTACGTACAGTTTGTACCGGCTGTCGGCCAGTATCCAGCCTTTCGCCTCGGACGGAGCCGAATCCAGGATTATTTCCTTCCTGAACTGCACGAAAGTGTTCTGCAAAGTCCTTCCGCAGGGATACCATATCCACCTGGCGGGGCTCAGGTCCAGAGGGGAATTCCGGAAATCTGACCCGAAGAGGGCCACGCAGGGGAATAACAAGAGGGAAAGAAGAAAGCGTTTCATAATACTGCAAAAATACGAAAAACGGGATGACTTGAAAAATCATCCCGTAAACATCTGTTGAATCTGACTGTTACAGATTGGGGTTCATTGTTTTCCACTCGGAGACCTCGGGGATGATACCCAGCGAGATAATCTCCTCGCGCATCTTGCAGAGGTGCTCGTAGGAAGCCTTCAGGGCTGCCATTTCCTCAGTTGTCCCCTCGGGAGCGCTGAAGTGGACACCGGTAGCGTCAATGACTGAAGGCATTGCCATCATCACGTTCTTGAAGCCGCACTTGTCGCAGTTGACGTAGCATCCTGCGGGCCACTCGAACTTCTGTCCGCCCATTGCGGCCTCAATCATCTTCACGGCCTGGTATGCAGGGCTCTGGAATGAGCTGCGGCCACGGAGTTTGATGATGTTGGAACCGCCCTGGATGGTGTTGTGCTTTATCTCCTCCCACTTGTCGGCGGGGATGTTGTATGAAGCGATGGGTTTGCCGTCAACGACAATCTTTGATGCGAAAACTGCCATTGCCTCTCCGTGTCCGCCGTATGTGCGGGCATTCTCAACCTTGTACTGGGCAACTCCACAGGCTGCGGCGATGTTCTCCTGGAGACGTGTGCTGTCGAGGGCCGCAAGGGATGTGAGCCGGTCGGGCTTCAAACCGGAATGGATAAGGGCGGTGAGGGCGGTGACGTCAGCGGGGTTGAAGATAACCACAACGTGCTTCACGTCGGGGCAGTAAGTCTTGATTTTGTCGCCGAAATCGGCCGCAATCTGACAGTTGCCCTTGAGAAGGTCCTCACGGGTCATACCTTCCTTGCGGGGAGCGCCGCCGGAGGAGATGATGTACTTCGCATCCTTGAAAGCGACCTCGGGATCGACGGTATAGGAAACGTTCGCGCCTTCGAACGCGCAGTGGCAGATTTCTTCATAAACGCCGTGAACGCCGGGTTCATAGATGTCGTAGAGGCAAATGTTGGGTGTGAGGCCGAGCATAAGGGCGCTCTGGACCATATTGGAACCAATCATTCCGCCTGCACCCACGATGAGCAATTTTTCGTCTGTTAGATACTTCATGATATTTGGAATTTTTATGTCTGTTGCAAAAGCGGATACAAAGATAAAAAAAATCATTATATTTGCATCGATAAAATACTTATGGCACTATATCTTATTAAAGATCTTGATGACGACTACCACTCGCGGGTAGGCATCTGGCAAATTTCAGAGACGGAAGCGGAGCTTCGCAGTCTCACATCCATCCCAAGTGACGAACTGGAGGAAATCTCCTACATCAAAAGCGAATCCCTTCGCAAGCAGAAGCTTGCCGTGAGGGCTCTTCTTGACGCTCTTTTCGAGGAAAAGGTTTACCTCAGCCATCACGACAACGGCAAACCCTACATCGAGAACAACGCCACCAACATCAGCATCACGCATACCGACAAATACGTGGCCGTACTGCTCAACGAAAGCGAGGAAATAGGCATAGACTGCGAATCCCTCGACAGGGATTTCTCCGCGGTTGAGAAAAAGGCTCTTTCGGAAGAGGAAATCGATGACCTCGATGATGACAGGCGCAACGAGCAGCTGGCTATCTACTGGTGCGCCAAGGAGGCAATCTACAAGAAAATGTCCCAGTACAACGTGGACTTCGCCGAGCAGATAGAAATCGATTCCTTCAGGCCTAAGGGAGAAGGCGAACTTGAGGCTACGTTCATCGGCAAGGACGGGTTCGAGGAGGAACTGACGCTTGAATATATGACCTTCGACCGCCACGTCCTCGTTTGGGTAATCAGCTGATACTTCTCAAGAATCATTGAAGCCGGCCCGCAGACGCTGCGGACATCGTGGTCGCGACAGGGAGACAGAAGCGCGGCCGCGGGGGATGCCGCCGTTTCCCCGTCCCCGTTGCGTTTGAGCGGGGAGTGTTGATAATTTCCGGGAAAATGTTGATAACTAAATTAGGGATTATTCAAGTATTAGCATTATCTTCGTTCCCAATACGACCTGAAAAAAACCATAACCTATGAAAGTAATAAAGAGGAACGGAGAAGTACAGGGCTTCGACATCAGTAAAATCGAAACCGCCATTGCATCGGCATTCAAGGCCTGCGGAAAGGAATTCCCTGAGGAATTGGACCAGAATCTCAACCATCTTTTCGGGATGTTTGACGACGACTACACCTTCAAGGTTGAGAAACTCCAGGATATGGTGGAGACGCAGCTGATGTATGAAAAGCATTTCGACGTGGCCAAGGCTTACATCCTCTACCGCGAGAAGCACAAGGATCTCCGCTTCATCAAGGAGAGGGTGGATTATATGGACACCTATGCCAATTCGGGAGACAACGCCGCCACTTCCTCCGAGACGGACGCCAACGCCAACGTGGCCATCAAGAACGTGGCCAACCTTGACGGAGAAGTTTACAAGACCCTCAACCGCCAGATTCAGCGTTACCGTATGAAGAAGAAACTGAAGGAGATGTTCCCCGAAGTTGCGGAGCAGTATGAAAAAGACCTTTTCAGCCATATCATCTACGTACACGACGAGGCGTCCTCACCCGCAGTCAAGAATTATTGCGAAGCCGTTTCCCTCTATCCTCTCGTGCTGGAGGGCACCAGCGGGCTTGACGGGCTTCAGGCTACAGCGCCCAAGAACCTCAGCAGTTTCTGCGGCCAGTTCACCAATCTTGCGTTCCTGCTGTCCGCCCAGTGCAAGGGCGCCGTCGCTTTCGGCGAATTCTTCAACGTGTTCGACTACTATTGCGTGAAGGACTTCGGCGAAGACTACCACAAGCGTACCGGAGAGGTCGCATCCAATATGCCCAAACGCACGATTATGGACGTTATACGCCAGTCGTTCCAGCAGATTGTCTATGGCATCAACCAGCCTGCCGGCAACAGAAGCTACCAGTCTCCCTTCACGAATATCAGTTACTATGACAGCAACTACTGGCACGCCCTGTTTGACGACTTCTGCTTCCCCGACGGCACCAAGCCTTCCTGGGAGAGAGTGAGTTTCCTCCAGAAGACATTTATGAAATGGTTCAATGCCGAGCGCTCCAAGACTCTTCTCACCTTCCCCGTGGAGACTATGGCCCTCCTTTCCAACGGGAACGACATCATCGACAAGGACTACAAGGAATTCACTGCGGAGATGTATGCCGAGGGTCATTCCTTCTTCACCTACATCTCCGACAATCCCAACGGGCTTGCAAGCTGCTGCCGTCTGCGCAATGAGATTCAGGAGAACGTGTTCACCTTCACCAACGGACTCACCGGTGTGCAGACGGGAAGCGCCAATGTCATAACCCTCAACCTCAACCGCATCATCCAGAATTGGGCGAGGGAAAAGGACCTCTCACGTGAGTACCTGAAGGAGCATTTCTTTGAGATATCATCCGATTTCAAGGCGTATATGGTAGCCATCCTTGAAAGGGTTTACAAATACCACACGGCCTACAAGACTATGCTCTATGAGACCGAGAAGGCCGGTATGCTCAACGCCTCCAAGGCCGGTTACATCAAGATGAACAAACTCTACAGCACCATCGGCGAGAACGGAATCAACGAAGCTGCGGAGTTCGTGGGCCTCACCTGCAGCTACAACAAGCCTTATATGGAATTCTGCCGTCTCGTGACGGGAACAATCAGCGAGCAGAACAAACTTCACTCGGTCAAGAATTTCCAGTTCAATCAGGAATTCGTGCCTGCGGAAGGCCTGAGTTCCAAGAACTACAACTGGGACAAGGAGGAGGGTTACTGGGTTCCCGACGACAGAGTCCTGTACAACTCATATTTCTATCTTGCGGACGATCCGGGCACATCCGTTCTCGACAAGTTCCGTCTGCACGGTCGCGAATTCACGGAGCTTCTTGACGGCGGTGTAGGTCTGCACTGCAACCTCAACGAGCATCTGAGCAAATTCCAGTATCTCAAGCTCATAGACTTCGCCATTGAGCAGGGCACGTCATATTTCACTTTCAACGTTCCCAACAGCGAGTGCACCAACAAGAGTTGCAAGCACATAGTCAAGGCTCCTCTGGATGTCTGCCCGAAGTGCGGAGCCCCGATGCGTCAGTGGACACGCGTCATCGGTTTCCTGCGTCCCGTGGACGATTTCGACAAATACCGTCACATCGAGGCCCTCAAGAGATATTACGCCAGGGAGGTCAAGTAAGTGAAATACGTCGATACCCAGGTGGTTTTCCGTGAGGTCCCGGACGAGCTCACGCTTGCAATCAATATCAGCGGTTGCCCCGTCAAATGCCCCGGATGCCATTCGAGCTACCTTACCCGTGACATCGGTGAAACGCTGGATGTCAACTCTCTCGACAAACTCATTGATGCCAATCCGGGCGTTTCCTGCGTTTCCTTTATGGGAGGGGACGCGGATCCGGCATACGTCGGTATGCTGGCGCGGCACGTCCGTTCCAGAGGGCTCAAGACCTGCTGGTATTCCGGAAGGGAACTCGAGAATGCGGAACCTGTACTGGACTCCCTTGACTTTGTGAAAGTCGGCCCCTACATAGACGAGTTCGGTCCTTTGGATTACGAAACCACCAACCAGAGATTCTACAGGATTGAACACGGGCCCCACGGGCCGGAGCTGACAGACTGGACCCGCAGGTTCAGGAAGGTGGTGTTCTAGACTGCCCGGTGCCGCCAAAGAACCCGGTCCCGGCACCCACTGCTTCAAGTACGGCAGGAACTAGTTCCCGTCAGGCCAGGGGCACGGGTCTCCGGAACTCTTGAACGAGGGCCGGTCCGCTCCGACGCTGCGGAGGTATCTGCCAAGTTCTGAAGACAGGCGTTTGACAAGAAGGGGACGCTTCTTCGCCAAATTGCAGCTCTCTCCTATATCTTCGGGTATGCGGAACAGTTCCTTCACGCCTGTCTCGTAATAATAAACGAGTTTCCAGTCGCCCTTCCGCACGGCACAGTTCAAATTGATACCCGGGCCGTCATTGCCCCAGATATTGGGATAGTTCCAGACGAGGGCACGCCCCCGTGAAGGGTCTCCGGTCCCTTTAATAAGAGGCACGAAACTTCTTCCGTCAATGGGAGAAAGGGTCTTGTAATCCGAAATTCCGGCCATTTCCAGAATCGAAGGGAAGAAGTCTTCCATAATCAGATATTTGCCGCATTCCGAACCGGGGACGGTGACGCCCGGCCAGTAAACTATCATAGGCTCACGGATGCCGCCTTCGTACAATGAACCCTTACCGCAGTTAAGAGGAGCGTTCTGGTGAAACAGTTCTCCATCCCTCCAATACGGTGACGTTGCAAGGCCCCCGTTGTCGCTCATAAAAATGATGATTGTATTGTCCTCCAAGCCTTTCTCATCGAGCCAAGTCATAATGTCGCCGAGGCTGCTGTCCATTCCTTCCACCAGAGAAGCATAGGCGGCCTCCTTGTCTGTCAGCCCCTTCGCCTTATATTTGCCGAAGTAGCGGGAGTCCCTGTCAATCGGGATGTGAACGGCATAATGAGCCATATACAGGAAGAACGGTCTGTCATCATCCCCGGCATTGTCCAATGCCGAAATGGCTTCCCTTGTAAGGGCTTCCGTTGCGAAAACACCGCTCCCCCAGTATTTCTCAAGTCCGGGAATCGCGAAGAGCGAGGTGGGCCTGCCGTCGGCATCATAGCCGTAGTTTAGTTCGCTCAGATAGGTCGCCGGACCTCCGCCGGCGTGACCGGCTATGTTCACCTCAAACCCGAAATGGGCGGGATTGGCTCCCGGAGTGTCAATCGCACCGAAGTGCGCCTTGCCGCAGTGGATGGTCCTGTATCCGCTGTCGTGCAACAACTGCACGAAGGACGTGGCGCGAAACGTGTAGGGGATCCCTTCCGCCTGCGTGATGCCGTTGAAATTCCACTCCGGAAGCATTATTGAACCGCTCTCCAGGTCGGTGGTCCTGTCTTTCTCCAAAGTCCAGTTGGTCACTCTGTGCCTTGCGGCGTTCATTCCCGTGATAAGGCTGCATCTGGAGGGAGAACTGATGCTGGACGCATAGGCCTGTGTGAATTTAAGGCCTTTCGCGGCAAGCCTTTCCATATTCGGAGTCTCGTACTTGAGATTGTTGGGAGTAATCTCTGTCCAGAAGGGCAGTGAGGTGTCCTGCCAGCCCATATCATCCACCATAAAAAGGATGATGTTGGGACGGCCGGCATCCCGAGCCGCCGCGGTTCCGGGAATCGCGACCAGCGAAAGAGACAACAGAATCTTACTGTTCATTTCAATAAATGACGATATCAGACAGGACAGAAGGAACGGCAGATAACGATTCTTTTCAGATAGTTTATTCTTACAAAAATAGCACATTTATAGCAGAAATGCCAAATATGCACCTGCGTGAAATAAGAGATTTTTTTTACGAATACCGGACTTCAGTTCAGAATGACGGTGATTGTCACATTGGCAGTTCTGGCCGTTTCGACGGTTATCCTCACCGGTACGCTGCGCACGATACAGCCCATCGGTTCCATACTCAAGGGACTTGGAGATGACCGAGGCACGGTGGAATCCCTTGGCGAGAGTACGGAAGGGCTGAAGTCCTTTCTCCTGTCTCAGGGGCTGGAGAAAGAGAAAGCGGTCCGTTATGTCCTGTGTGCCGAGGAGTTGCTGAAGAACATAATCCAGCACGGCCACGCAAGATACGTTGACATCCGGGCAACCCGCAGTGCCATCACCATTCACGATGACGGCAAACCGTTCAACCAGAATATGATAACTGTGCCTGTCGAATAGCAGTGCCCGTAACGACAGAAAGAGAACGGGATTGCGGGTCGGGCCCGCAATGACGTGGAGAGACAGCAATGACGCGCCGGATTCATCCGCGCATACCATTAAGTCTGACGCGCTACTAATTGCTTTGAATCAAAAAAATGGCAAACTTCAAGTAAAAATCTTTCTAATTTCACAGATTTTGAGTAATTTTGAAAGATTTTATGCTTAACTGCATTCCATATAGAAATTCGTCCTCTGCCTCCTTGAGTCAGGGGGGGGTAAGCAACTGCTTGACAATCAACAAATTAAAATTTATAGATATCGATATTTCCGCCTGTGGTCCAATTCAATGGGGCACGGGCGGAATCCGTATGTATGCACCTGCTCTGCCATAAACCGACAGCAAATCAAGAGAGACTATAACATCAATCAATAACAAACAAAAGGTAAACAACTCAAACAAGATGAAAACAAAACTCTTAACTCTTGCCCTTACGGCCCTCACAATCGGGCTTCTGGGCTCCTGCAAAAAGGACAATGGTCCGGAAACACCCAAGCTTCCGGATGGTGCACTTCCCGGCGAGTTCAGTGTCGGCGCCACCAAGAAGGTTCAATTCTCACGGGGCAACCTGTATTGGGACGGCGATTCATACGAGTTTGAGGCAAATCAGTACACCATCGGCACCTGGAATGCAGAAAACCACGTCAACTACTTCTTCTGGAGCAAGGAAGAGTCAGTTGCAAAGGCTGAAAGCTATTCTGACGCAAGTGCTGCCGCCAGTGACGTGTTCTTCACCAACGCTACGGCAGAGACAGCCAAATCCGATTTCACTGTAAACGGAGTAACCGGCGAGTTCCGCACACTCTCCGCCGAGGAATGGACACATATTCTCTCTACCCGCGCAAATGCAGCGGACCTTCTTGTCGAGGACGTGACAGTATGTGACGTTGAGCACTGCCTTGTCATTGCTCCGGATGCCTGCTTGAACAGCTATGTGTTCGACAAGACAAAGAAATCATACGATGCAGCCGCATGGGCCACAGCCGAGGCCGCAGGTCTTGTGTGCCTGCCTCCTGCAGGATACCGCGACGGCACTGAAATTAAATCCGGGGATGGCAACGGTTTCTACTGGGCTTCCACAACGGATGCCGCCGACAAGGCCTCGAATCTTGGTTTTAAGAAGTCTGACAATTAATTGACGAATGAGTATGAAAAAGATATTATTTATTTTGACTGCGCTTACCGTGAGCGCTGCTGCGTTTGCAGAAAAAATCACGACTGTCGCAGGAATTACCAGTGGTTATAAATACTACATTGGTGCAACAACTGGTGGAAAAGACTATTATTTCTATGCTGATGGATCTGCTAAAACTGAATCTATTGGTGGTTTAGCCAAAACAGACAAAGCAGATGCTGTGGCACTTACCTTTACTGCTGTTACTGATGGTTGGACCATTCAGTTTGATAATGGTCTCTATTTAGGACTGAGAAATGCCAAAGACAACGGAAAGGTTCAAGTAATGGAGGAACCTGTCGTTTGGAAAATAGAAGAAAATGCTGGTAAAGGTCTTCTCAAGTTACATCCAAATGACTATTACCTGCAAAAGGTTGGTTCCGGGACTCAATTTGGTTCATACAAGAATGTTCAAAATGATGTTTGGCTTGAGTTTGCCGGTAGTGCTCCCGTTCTTGCTACTCTGGATAGTCTCGTCATCAAAGGTAAGGCTGAGAAGATGGAGTATGAGGTAGGTGAAGCATTTGACCCTGCCGGTTTGGAAGTTTGGGGTATCTATACCAAGACAGTGAAACACGACTCTATCTCTCAAATTAAGAGTGGTATTGCTTGGACGATTGATCCCGAAACTTTTGCTGAGGCTTCGGATAATGCTTCGGTTACGCTCGTTGCTTCTTATAAAGACCTGACCACTGCCGATACCACCATCACGGGAATTAATGTAAAGGCAGCAGTTGTAAAAATGGATGTGGCTTTTGATTTTACAACGAATTTGTATGGTCATAAAGGTGTAAGTTCCGGTAGCGGAGAAGATTATGTTAGTGATGG
>JAZUHY010000077.1:0-86274 GCA_045641985.1 Candidatus Cryptobacteroides sp. | reverse complement strand
CGCGCACGAAGCCCCCGCCAAGGCTCTGGGGGTAGGTGAAGCCAGAGGCAGGGCGGAAGGAATCTCGGAAGGTGAGGCCAGAGGTTCTGCGGCCAAGCAGAAAGAAATTGCGAGGGCGATGCTCGCGAAGAATACTCCTGTCGATTTCATAGCCAGCGTTACCGGGTTGACAAAAGCACAGGTGCAGGCCATCGCCAGGGCCCTTTAACGCGCGCCTCTGCTTCATTGCGGGCCCTTTTCGTCATCCCGAGCTCTGACCCGGGATCTCTAAGATGCCGGAACACGTCCGGTATGACGAATCAGAATATGAAGTCGATGACGTCCCGGATGTTCTTCACGTAATGGAAGCTGAGGCCCTTGACGTAGATTTCCTTGATGTCTTCGATGTCCTTGCGGTTGTCTTCGCTGATGACTATGGTGTTGACTCCGGCGCGTTTGGCGGCCAGAATCTTTTCCTTGATGCCACCGACGGGAAGTACGCGACCCCTCAAAGTCATCTCGCCGGTCATTGCTATGCCCTTGCGCACAGCCTTGCCGCGGAGGATGGACACCATCGAACTCACCATAGTGATGCCCGCTGAAGGTCCGTCCTTGGGCGTGGCGCCCTCGGGAACGTGGACGTGGATGTCTTTTGAGGCGAACAGCTCGGGAGTGATTTCTGCCAGTTCCGGATGGGCCTTTATGTACTGGTATGCAATGGTGGCGGATTCCTTCATCACGTCACCAAGGTTGCCTGTCATCGTCATCACGCCCTTTCCGTTGCTGACGGAACTCTCGACGAACAGTATCTCGCCTCCCATCTGGGTCCAGGCGAGTCCGGTGACCACTCCCGGGAATTCGTTGCCCTTCTGTGTGTCGTGGAAGGCGCTCGGCAGTCCGAGATATTCCTTCAGATGCTCTTTCTCGATGGTTGATGGCCATTCCTGCTCCAGAGCAATCTTCTTGGCCGTCACGCGCGCAACCTTGGCAATCTGCTTCTCCAGACCTCGCACACCGCTCTCGTGGGTGTATTCGTCAATAATGGCCTTGATGGCAGCCTTGCTGATTTTCAAGTCTTTGCGCCCTATTCCGTGTTCCTCCAACTGCTTGGGAACCAGGTATTTCTTTGCTATCTCCATCTTTTCCTCCGCGAGATAGCCCGTCACGTTGATGACCTCCATACGGTCGAGCAGGGCCGGTTGGATGGAAGAGATTCCGTTGGCTGTGGTGATGAACAGGACCTTGCTGAGGTCGTAGTCAAGATCGAGATAATTGTCGTGGAACGTGCTGTTCTGCTCGGGGTCCAGGGCCTCCAGAAGAGCGGACGAGGGGTCGCCCTTGAAGTCGGAACTCAGTTTGTCTATCTCGTCGAGGACAATCACCGGGTTGGAAGTGCCGGCACGCTGGATGCCGTTGAGGATGCGTCCGGGAAGCGCTCCCACATAGGTTTTTCTGTGGCCGCGGATTTCCGCCTCGTCGTGCATTCCTCCCAATGAAATCCTTATGTACTTGCGTCCCAGGGCCTTCGCAACCGATTTGCCCAGACTCGTCTTGCCGACTCCCGGAGGGCCGTACAGGCAGAGGATGGGGGATTTCATATTGCCCTTGAGCTTGAGGACTGCAAGGTACTCGATGATTCTGTCCTTGACGCTGTCGAGACCGAAATGGTCGTGGTCGAGAACTTTCTTGGCGTGGTTGAGGTCCAGATTGTCTTCGGAATATTCTTCCCAGGGCAGGTCCAGCATAAACTCCAGATAGTTGTACTGGACGCTGTAGTCGGGGGAGTTGGGATTGTATTTCTCGAGCCTCGACAGCTCTTTCTCAAAGGCTTCGGCTATTGCCTCGGGCCATTTCTTGCCTTCCGCCCTGGCCCTGAACCTGTCGATGTCCTCATCATCATCCATTCCAAGCTCTTCCTGGATGGTGCGGAGCTGGTTGTTGAGGTAGTACTCCCTCTGCTGCTGGTCTATCTCGCTCTTGACCTTCTGATTGATTTCCTGCTTTATCTTGATGAGTTCCAGCTGGATGTCGAGGATAGACAGAAGCTTCATCGAGCGCATCTTCATATCGTCGTACTGAAGGAGCTCTATCTTGTCTCCGAAATTCTCCACCTCCACGGTGGTGGCTATGAAATTGACAAGGAAGGGGAAGTTGTCGATGGTCTTCATCGCGGCAACGGCTTCCCTCGACGCGAAGCTGGAGTTGCGTATTATCTGAATCGCCTTCTCCTTGAGGGAGTCGCTGATTGCTTTCACGCTCGCGCTGTCTTCGTCGCGGAGAATGTCTTCGCGGTAGTGCACGCTTGCGGTGATGTACGGTTCGTAGCCTATGACGTTCTCTATCTCGATGCGCTTGTAGCCCTGGAGGATGGCTGTGATTGTGCCGTCCGGCATTTCGAGAGTCTTGAGAATTCTGGCCACGGTCCCGTAGTTGTAGAGGTCGTCCCTGCGGGGATCCTCCACGTTCACGTCAATCTGGGGGACTGCACCGATGAAGAAACCTTCCTTTTCGGCATCCTCAATAAGGCGTATGGACTTTTCCCTTCCTATGGTGATGGGGAATACGGTGCCGGGGAAGAGAACGGCGTTGCGCAGGGCCAGAATGGGCAGAGTGCAGGGGAGCTCGGAATCGTCAAGCTTCATTGGCCCCTCTCCGGGGACTACGGGAATAATGCTGACCTCGGCCCCTGCCGGAAACGTATATTCTTTGTCTTGTCTCATATTTGTCAAAATGTCAGTGTTTTTCTTTTTCAATACGCCCCGCTAATATAGTCAATCTCCGTGCCATTGTCAAAAGTGCGGCAAAAAAGAGAGAAGCTCTATTCAAGCTCCTCTCCCTTTTCGTTGTAGAATTCGTTCTGCAGGATGCTGAACTCGGTCTCTTCGACCAGCTTCAGCTTGCATCTGTACTTGCGTTTCCACTTCCTGAAATAAGAGTTCCAGCCTCGGGTGAGATAGGCTCCCAGAATGGGACTGACCTTGATAATCAGGAAATTCAAACCCTTGTCCTGGACATAGTAGGCAATCTTGCGCTCAATCTGCTCGTCGATGACGACGGTGGAGGCTATCTTGCCCGTGCCGTGGCACAGGGGGCATTTTTCCGTTGTGTTGATTTCCGTCACGGGGCGTATCCTCTGACGGGTAATCTGCATCAGACCGAATTTGGTGAGGGGGAGAAGGTTGTGCTTCGCCCTGTCTTCCGCCATAAGGTCCTGCATATACTTGTAGAGTTCGTTGCGATGCTCGGGACTGTCCATATCTATGAAGTCCACTATCACAATTCCCCCCATATCGCGCAACCTGAGTTGGCGCGCAATCTCCTCCGCAGCTATCTTGTTGACCTCGAATGAATTGTCTTCCTGATTGTCTGTCTTGGTGCGGATGCCGCTGTTGACGTCGATGACGTTGAGGGCTTCCGTGGTCTCGATGACCAGGTATGCTCCCTGCTTCATCGGAACGACCTTTCCGAATGAACTCTTTATCTGGCGGGTGACTTCAAAGTGGTCGAAGATGGGTTCCTTGCCGTTGTAGAGTTTGACGATTTTCTCCTGCTCCGGAGAAATCAGGGAGACATAGCGTACCGTTTCGTCGTATATCTTCTCGTCGTTGACATACACGTTGGTGAACGATTCGTTCAGAAGGTCCCGGAGGACTGTGGTTGTCTTTGAGTACTCCGTGAACAGAAGTCCCACGCCCTTGCTCCGGGCGATTCCGGGCCAGGAGCCTTCCCACTTTTGGATGAGCGATTCGACTTCGGCTGCCAGCACTGCGGCTTTCTTGCCTTCGGCGGCCGTGCGGATTATCGCTCCGTAGTTCGGGGGAAGAATACTGCCCACGAGGGTCTCAAGTCTGCGTTTTTCCTCCTTCGAGGAAATTTTTTGGGAAACGCTCACTTTCTCCGCGAAAGGGAGCAGTACGATGTTGCGTCCTGCCAACGAAATCTCTGCTGTGAGCCTGGATCCTTTTGTGGAAATCGGTTCCTTGACAATTTGGCAAATAATCATCTGCCCCTGCTTGAGACAGTTCTCGATTCTGCCTTCCTTTTCCAGAACCGGCCCCAACTTGATGTCCCGGTAAAGGGACTTCATATTCCTGTTGGGATTGGAATCCTTCACGAAACTGTCGAAAGCATTGAAATGCAGCCCCAGGTCGAGGTAATGCACGAATGCTTCCTTGCTGTCTCCGATGTCCACGAAAGCGGCGTTCAGGGCGGGGAGAATCTTTTTTACCCTTCCGAGAAAAACGTCCCCCACCGTGAAGCTGTGACCCTGACAAGACTCGTGGTTGAGCTCCACCAGCTTCTGGTTTTCCATCAGAGCTATTCTGACTTCAGAAGGGGAGACATCCACTACTAGATCCTTTGCTTTCCGGTCTTCCATAGAGATTGATGTTGACTGACTTAACTAAAGAGGCCCGCCGGATCTCCCGTCAGGCCTCTATCGACTATTTCTTCTTGTGGCGGTTCAGACGCAAGCGCTTTTTACGCTTGTGCGTTGCCATTTTGTGTCTTTTATGCTTCTTTCCGTTTGGCATAATATTGATAATTAGGGATTATTCGCCTTTTACTGCCGAAACAAAGACCTTTGCGGGCTTGAATGCGGGGATATTGTGTGCCGGAATGGTAAGGGTTGTCTTGGCGGTGATGTTGCGGGCGGCCTTCTCTGCGCGATGCTTGATGATAAAACTGCCGAATCCACGGAGATACACGGGCTCTCCCTTGATGATTGAATCCTTGACGGTTTCCATAAATGCCTCAACAACTGTCTGAACAGCCACTTTCTCGATACCGGTTGCCTTTGCAACTTCGTTTACAATTTCTGCCTTTGTCATAATTATTGTTAATTTTTAGTTGTTTGTAAAATTAGGGTGACAAAAGTAGGATTTTTTTTTCAAAGTTCAAAGCCTCAAAGCGGTCAGCAGTCCAGAAAGAGAGATTTTTTGACTTCGGAGGCGACTTCTTCCCCCTTGACGCGCCTGAGAATCTCCAGCCCGAACGCCAGAGCATGACCCGCGCTCCTGCCGGTGATGACCTGTCCGTCCGTGACAGCGGGCTTGGACACGAACATTCCGCCCTTTTCCGAAGGGGTGTCGGCAAAACCGTCGAAGCAGGTGAATACCTTCCCTTCCCAGCAGTCAAGCTGGCCGAGGACCAGGCCCGGAGCGGCACAGATGGCGGCAACGGTGCCACCGGCCTCATAATGGGCCTTCATTGCCTTGATGAGCGGTTTGCAGGCCGCGAGATTCCTGGAACCCGGCATACCTCCCGGGAATATCATCACGTCCCTGAGGGTGGTACCTTCGCTGCCCGTGTCGGTCTCGCATAGAAAAATGTCGGTCCCTATGGTGATACCGTGGGAACTTGACACGAATGGGTTGTCGGATATGGATATCAGATTCGCCCTGACGCCTCCTCTCTTGAGGACGTCGTTTGCCCCGAGGGCTTCCACATCCTCGAAGCCGTCGGCAAGAAATATGTTTATACCTTTCATACCACAAGTATAGCGATTATTTACTATATTTGTGAGTGCCTATGGAAGAAAAGAAATTATATCCGCTGAAGTTCCGTCCGCTCCGGGACGATTACGACTGGGGCAGCGAGACTTTCCTGCTCGCCGATCTGGGCTACCGCGACACCTTCGTGCGCGACGGCTGGCTTGCCGGCAATCAGATGGGAGAGATAATGGACACTTATATGGAGCGTGTGGTGGGGGACAATGTGTACGAGTACTACGGACGTCAGTTTCCGCTTTGCGTGAGAATGATTCACGCTGAAGGGAGGATGCCGCTGAGGGTGCACCCCGATGACGAGACGGCGGGGCAGCGTTACGATTTTCTGGGGAAGGAGAAACTATGGTACGTGCTCCGTTGCGGCAGGAACGCGAAGCTTATGCTCGGATTCAGGGAAGACACCGACGCTTCGGTCGTGTACGGGAAGTGCGCCGACGGCAGCATCGACGGGATACTCAACACGATTGCGCCCCACGCGGGGCAGTATTTCCGCATTCCGCCCGGCACGCCACATTGCGCGGAAGGGGATATGGATATTCTGGAAATCAGCCAGTCTTCTCCGGTTGACATCTGTATGTGCGGCTGGGGGAAGACGGTGAGTCCGGATGAGTTCGACGATGCGCTGACGCTTGCGGATGCCCTGGACTTCATCGGGTACAAGGCGTTCAAGTCGGAAAAGCCCGGCCCGATTCTTGTCGATATACCCCAGTTCAGGGTGGAGAAGATTGAATTGAAGGCAGCCCTGCATTCATATTGCGGACAGGACAGTGCGTTTGTGCTATACGTGTGCATCGGAGGTGCCGCGGCGGCTCAGATTGACGTTTTGGGACAGACGGCGTCTTTCCCCTTCAAGTCGGGGGAGGTGCTGCTGGTGCCCGCGGAATGCAACGATTTCCGTATGGTGCCGTCGGATCCCGGTACGCTGCTGCTTGAGGTTGAAGTGCCGCACATCGTGGAGAATGACGCCTATATCAACCCCGACCGTCCTGCAACTTTGCCCGAATAAAACTTTTTGATTATGAATATCTGGATAATAATGATTGTTGTGATGGTCCTGTCGTGGATCATCCAGCGCACACTGCAGAGCAGGTTTGACAAATACTCCAGGGTGGCTTCGCCCGGAGGAATGACAGGCGCCGACGCAGCGCGGCTTATGTTGAGGCAGAACGGGATAAACGACGTCGAGGTGTGTTCCGTGCCCGGGATGCTTACCGATCATTATGACCCCGTGAAGAAGGTGATAAACCTCAGCGAGTCCGTTTACGGCCAGCGGAGCATAGCGGCCTGTGCGGTCGCGGCCCACGAGACCGGCCACGCCATCCAGCACGCGCGAGGCTATGTCCCTCTCAGGTTCCGTAGCGCGATAGTGCCTGTGGTCTCGTTCGCCAACAATACGGTGCAGTGGGTGCTGCTTGCAGGCGTTCTTTTCATCAACCTGTTCCCCAGCCTGATATGGATTGGCATCGCGCTGTTCGCGCTCACCACGCTGTTCAGTCTGGTGACGCTGCCGGTGGAAATCAATGCCAGTGTCCGTGCCGTCGAATGGATGGACGCGGCCCGTATCACGGACGGGGAGACAGGAGCTATGGCAAGGGATGCTCTCAAATGGGCGGCTTACACCTATGTGATTGCCGCTTTGGGCTCGCTTGCCACATTGTTCTACTACATAAGCATCGCTCTCGGGAGCAGGGATTAATTGACAGATATGGCAAGAGAG
This sequence comes from Candidatus Cryptobacteroides sp., assembly GCA_045641985.1. Taxonomy (GTDB): domain Bacteria; phylum Bacteroidota; class Bacteroidia; order Bacteroidales; family UBA932; genus Cryptobacteroides. The sequence continues at coordinate 79,071 of JAZUHY010000077.1, read as the reverse complement.
GACGATTTCTCAAGGCTGGAACTCAATCTGCCGAACTGCCTGTCCAACTACAGGTATTTCAGGGGACGTCTGGAGCCTGAGACCAAACTGCTCGTGCTCGTGAAGGCGAACGCCTACGGTCACGGAGCCGTGGAATTTGCATCGATGATGCAGCAGGCCGGCGCCGACTATCTTGCGGTAGCTCTGCCGGTGGAGGGGGTCGAGTTGCGGCGGGCCGGAATTTCGTTGCCCGTCCTTGTCCTCACCGCCGGTACCGATTTCTTTGCCGAGATAGTCGGGAACCGTCTGGAGCCAGGGATTCCCAATCTTCCCACACTCCGTGCCTTATGCGCTTTTCTGGAGTCGCGCGGGCTAAGGGATTATCCGGTGCACGTCAAGCTTGACACCGGAATGCACCGTCTGGGCTTTATGCCTTCCGAGATAGAGCCTTTGCTGGACTTTCTGAAGGATTGTCCGCAGGTGAAAGTCAAGTCGATATATTCGCATCTTGCCGCTGCCGAAGACCCGGAGGAGGATGACTTCACTCTGGGCCAGATACGGATGTACCGTGAAGGTGCGGCGCGCATAACGGACAGTCTCGGATACAAACCCCTGTGGCATGTCCTCAATTCCGCAGGGATAGAGAGATTCCCCGAGTATCAGTTTGATATGGTGCGTCTGGGAATCGGCATATACGGTATCAGCGCCCTGCCTGACGTCCACCTTGCGCCTGTTGCTTCACTTAAGGTGAAGGTGCTGCAGATTAAGCGTCTGACCCCGGAGGACGGGACCATAGGATACGGCCGTCACGGCCACGTCGCCCCCGGAGGAACAACTATAGCGACCATACCCTGCGGTTATGCGGACGGCCTGGACAGACATCTGGGCCGGGGGAACGCATCGTTCAGCATAAACGGCCACAGGGCTCCCACGATTGGCAATATATGTATGGATATGTGTATGCTGGACGTCACCGGTCTTGACGTGAAGGTGGGTGATACCGTCACCATCTTCGGGGAAGACCCCAAGGTGGAGGAGCTGGCCGGCATTCTTGGGACGATACCTTATGAAATACTTACCTCGGTGCCCCGACGTATCGAGCGTATCATTGTGCGCAGATAATGGATTCGGTCAGAATAGACAAATACCTGTGGGCAATCCGCGTCTTCAAGACGAGGACGGATGCCACCGAGGCCTGTAACGGCAACAGGGTGCAGATAAACGGAGTGAATGCCAAGGCGAGCAAGGCGGTAAAGGTAGGGGATGAGATTACCGCGCGCAAGAACAATGTGCTGTATCGTTATAAGGTTCTTGCCTTGGCGGAGAACCGGATGGGAGCGGCTCTGGTGCCCCAGTATGCCGAAAACCTGACTCCGGAGGAAGAACTCGCGAAGCTTCACGCTCCTGTAGAGACGTTTTTCGTGCGTAGGGAGCACGGCACGGGGCGCCCTACAAAGAAGGAACGCCGCAGTCTGGATGCATTGTGGGACTCCTTTGAAGAATAGATACTATGAGAAAGATTGACCTCAGCGAATATCGCAAAAGCGGGGAAGGCACAATAGGGGAGAGTTACGACTCCCTGACCGACCCCGATGTGATGGTGAAACTCAATCATCCGGGATACCCGCTGGAGCCGGTTGCTCAGGAACTGGACTTTGCAAGGAAACTGTTCAATCTCGGGATTCCGACTCCTGAGCCCGGAGAGCTTGTGACAGACGGAGAGCGCTCCGGAATCCTTTTCCGCAGAATAAGGGATAAGAGAAGTTACTGCAGGATGATGGGTGAAGAACCTGAAAGAGTTGAGGAATTCAGCCGCGATTTTGCGAGGCATTGCAGGAAATTTCATTCTGTCCATTGTGAAAGGGGTCTTTTCCCCGATGCAAAGGAACAGTTCAGAATGTATCTTGACAAGGACAGGTACTTCAACGCCTCCCAGAAGAAAGTCATCGCCGATTTCATAGACAGCGTTCCCGCCGACAATATCTGCCTTCACGGTGATATGCACATCGGCAACATCATTTCCACCTTGCCGAAGGGTGCGCCTATGTCCACGGCGCACGATGTCTATTTCATCGATCTCGGAGCCGCCGCTTGCGGGTCGCCGATGTGGGACCTGTGTATGATGCTGCAGATTTGCGTATATGCCGAACCGTCTTATATCGAGGAATCGCTGCATATGGACAAATCCTCGGCCATCAGAAGCTGGGAATTCTTTGTGGACGAGTATTTCAATCATAAATACACTCCCGGGGAGGCTGAGGCGATGTTGAGGCCCTATGTCGCCTGCAAGGAACTTTTCATAGAATATATCGCCGGATACCTCCCGGAAGCGCTCCAGCAGACGGTACGGGATGTGTTCAATTTGTAGATGTGAATTTTGATTTGTTTTGGAATATGAGTACAGTTATCGATGGGAAAGCGCTTTCGCTTCAATTGAAAGAGGAAATGAAGCTCCGGATAGCCGGGTTGGAGAAACAGTATGGAAGGAAACCCTGCCTTGTGGTAATCATTGTGGGCAATAATCCGGCCAGCCGTTCCTACGTGACAGGCAAGATAAAGGCCGCCGCGTTTGTGGGGATGGACAGCAGGCTTGTGGAATTGCCGGAAGATGTCACGGAGCAGAAGCTTCTGGAGGTGATATCGGACCTCAATGCGGACAGCGCGGTGGATGGAGTCCTTGTGCAGCTGCCTTTGCCTGCTCACATCAACGAGGACAAGGTGATAGACGCCATAGCTTTGGAGAAGGACGTGGACGGCTTCCATCCCGGGAACGTCGCCAATCTCTGGCTCGGAAGGCCCTGCATCGTGCCCTGCACGCCCAAAGGCATAATGAAGATGATAGACACGACGGGCGTTGACCCGAAAGGGAAGAAGGCTGTCGTCGTGGGACGGAGCAATATTGTGGGCAAGCCCGTGGCAAAACTCCTTCTGGACAGGAATGCCACCGTCACCATTGCCCATTCCCGCACGGCCGATCTTGCCGCCGTGTGCCGTGAGGCAGATATCCTGGTTGCGGCTGTGGGCCGTCCGCAAATGATAACGGCGGATATGGTCAAGCCCGGAGCCGTTGTTATCGACGTCGGCATCAACCGCATCCCCTGCACAAGGGAAGACGGCACGGAAGGCTCCCGACTCGTGGGTGACGTGGACTACGCTCCGGTCTCGGAAGTGGCGGGATTCATCACTCCCGTTCCCGGCGGCGTGGGTCCTATGACCATCACGATGCTGATGGAGAACACCATCGAGTGCTTCCAGAGGAGAGGATAGGAGAACTTTCTTTTAATAGTTCTGCCACAGGTGGTCATAGAGGCAGTTTACCTGCTCCCGTAATCTCCGGAATCCCTGTCCCTTTGAGCCGTCAGCATTCAGATACAGGTTCTTGTTTACTTCTATCATCATAGAATGGTAGGGAACTGCCGCCAGCGGTGTGATGGAATTGGAATACGGTTTGTTTCGGGCAACATCTATGAGCTCTAAATACCTTGCGGCGGGAATGCTACCTGTCCTTTTAGAAGAGATATCCTGAAGTTCTTGAACAAATCATATCCAATTATCCCATCAACATTGTTATTCCGTAACAACGAACCGATTTGTATCGGAGGCAGGCCAAATACCAACTGTAAATCTTTATCTATTTCATTCCCACAACCGATGTGGCAGGGTATCTCATATTGCGAGTCTTCCCCCAAAATGTACTAAACAAGTTGTTCTTGTTACCTGGAATATGGCGGAAAGGGACTCCACGTCCCCCGCGCTTAAAGAAGAGGTGACTATGCATATTGATTTGGACGAAATAGCAAAGGAGGATGTGTCCTTGCTTGACAGGATATGCGATGCAATAAAGTAACGAGAGCCGCCTGAAGGCAATCAGACGACTCTCGAGCGGGTGGGAAGAAGAATAGTCACTTACCGTTTCCGGTAATGAGTTTTAACGTAAACCTTCCGGCCGTTGACCACCTTGAAGTGGCCCCTGGCAAGAACAGGTTTACGAGGCTCTTCCTCACAAACTATTGTAAGGCGCTCTCGGATGCTTTTTGAAAGAATAAGAAATATTATAAAATTCCAGAAAAAAAAGAAGGATGCAGTGATAGATTTTCGCAGTAAAACGCCTCTTTGTATCGGAAACGTAGGGGAGTCCTCTGATAAAACACAAAGAAAGAACAGGGAAATGGATGTCGCTGCCTTGCTGGATATGATTGAGTTGGAGAGGGACCGCCTTGTCCTGGAGAAAATAGATGTGGAAGGCGTTTCTTATGATGAACTTGCCGCACAGACCGGGCTTTCAAAGGCCAATCTGTACAATATTAGGAAGCGTGCGCTGGAACGCCTGAAAAAGAAGGCCAGAATAGCTTTGAGTGATGCAGATGCGCTTTGTGCGATACGCTGCGAACAGTATGTGCTTGATATGTTCGGCATTCACAAGCCGCTATTCGAACTCAAGCGTCTGGCGGAGGATAAAGGATGGCTCACGGATACCGGAGTGGCCATAGAGAACCTCGGAAAAATTCCCAAGCATTATGGACTGACCGTGCGCACATATAAGAGTGATATAAACAAGATTTCCGCTGCCGTAGATGCCGGAAAGCAGGTGCTTGTTGCCGTCGATGGGGGAGAACTGATTGGAAATCCCTTCGAGGAAAAACTGGAAGACGCCATCGTGGGCGGAATAGCAGACCACTGCGTCGTTGTGCTCAACTACGACGAGGAAGAGAACAGGGTTGTCCTGTTCAACCCGGCATTCGGCGACATCCCGCTGACTGTTTCAACAGAGACCTTCCTCGATGCCTGGGAGGATTCGGGGAATTACACGATTGAGGTCAGCAGACTGCGCTGAAGCCGGTCAGCCGTTATTTCCGGCAGGTGATGTGGAAGCAGTTCTGCTTCACCTCGTATTTCACGTAGATGTTGCCTGCTTCCTTTTCGGATTTCAGAACTTCCGCAAGGGCTGTTTTCAGCTCCATCTCCGGGATGGTGCCCTTTTTCCGCCCGACCTTTTCGAAGCGCACGCAGGCGAGGTCGAATGTGGTTCCGAAACAGTGTGAGGAGTTGGCGCTGGCGTTGCCGTTGACCCTGCGCAGTTTCTTTATGTCTTCCTGTGTCCGCAGGACAGATGTCACGATTGGGCGGTAAATCGGCAATCCTGCATCCTTGAGTTTGGTCTGGAACAGTTCTCCTATATGCTTGAGCTCGTCTGCAGCGCCCCGTGTGAGGTAGGGCACGGAATGGGTGAGCGGTTCCACCGTATATTCCCGACAGGTCTCAATCGGCACAAGCCCCTTGACGTTTATCTCGTCCCTGCACTCGGGAGGCGTGGGGATGCCGTACTGGGCGGCGGCTTCCATATGCTTGGCGTTCAGGTCGTTGAACGTGCGTGAGTATCTGATGTTCTCCCCCTGGTAATGGTATTCCTTCGGCTCGTTTCCGCAGGCGGAAACAATGCAGGCAAGTACGAATACGGAAAAGACATTGATTTTCATAGTTTATTCGATTGGCTTGACAGGCATCTCCCATCCCGTGACGGTTGAAATATAGGGAATCACGCAGCTTGCCACCTTGCGGTGTCCGGCATAATTGGGATGGCCCGATGCGCCCATATCGGAAGTGACGTTATGGGCATCCTCCTGTATGCTGGTCCAGTGCACGTTGTCGAAGCCGCAGGATTTGGCCGCATATTCCACGTAATAGTGCATCAGCGGGTTGATTCTGGACGCGACGCAGAGTATGGGAACACTCTCGCCGTAGTTGGCTCTGACTTTGGCAATCAGCTTCTTGTAACCGGCGTCCCACTTTTCGACGGAAGGCTGCTTGCCTCTGGAGAAGTCGTTGGTGCCCAGATATATCACAACGACGTCGGGCTTAATCTCAGCGGCCCCCGCGTCCCACACGAGTTCCTGGCGGTGGCAGTCGAAGACTTGCGAATACTTGTCAACCATAGTGCTCTCGGGTGAGCCGTCATTGTAGTTGCGCACCACTCCGAGTCCGGAATGGCTCACCAGGTTGACGGATGCGTCGAAATAGCGCCCCGCGATGGCGGCGTAGGTGAGGTTGCAGTTCTCCTCTTCCGGTCTGAAGGGTTCCTTTGTGGATGCCGCCTCGGTGCCGAAGCCGCAGGTGTAGGAGTCGCCTATGAATTCAATATGTCTGGAATGAGGTTTCTTCGTTTCAAGGAATTGCCCGTCGGTTTCGAAACTTTCGACGGTGATGCATCCCTGTCCGCCTTCGGTCCGTTTCTGTATGGTCACTTCGTGAATCCCTTTCTTCAGACACGAACATATTGTGATTTCCTGACTGCCCCCGGAAATCTTGAACCTGCTGTCTTCCGCGGCGGCAGGGGCCTTGTCAACCCATACGTTGAACCAGTCCGCGCCTTCCTGGGTACAGGTCATTTTAAGTGAAGTCCCTTTGAACTTGACAATCATCAAGGTGCCGCTCCAGTCGAAACTGACCGTGGTGTCTTCTGCCAAGGTGCGTCCTATGTATGTGACTTTGCTGTCCGTTGCAGGTATGACCGCGCCGTATGCGCAGCAGCAGACAAGAAGAATAAAAAAAGTAATCAGGCGTTTCATATTGTAAATATCAGATGTTCAACATAATGATGCCGACGAGGACAAGCGCCAGTCCGGACAGCTTCCTGCCTGTCACGGGGCGTTTGCCCACGTTCAGGAGGCCGAAGTGGTCGATGAGCGCGCCGCTCACCAGCATTCCGAAGATATTGAGGATGGTCAGAAGACCCACTCCTACGTAACTTACAAGATAAGTCTGTCCGATGACTATGCATACGCCGATAAGGCCGCCCAGCCAGGTCCATAAAGGCCTTCTTGCGGTGACGACTTTGCCTATATACGGCCTGTGCTTTCCGGACAGGGCCATTATTGCCAGCAGCAGTACGGCACCGCTGGCGAATGAGAACAGGGAAGCCTGCAGAGGGGAATCCACTCCTGTGGCCAACCGGGAATTCATTGCAGGCTGCATCGCAAGGGCCGCTCCGGCAGCAATCCCGAGAATCTGCCATCCGATGGCGTTCCCGGAGCGGGAACCGTCTCCTTTCTTGACGACGGCAAGGAATACGCCCAGGATGATAATGATGAATCCCAGGGCTTTCAGTATGGTAATGGGACGGACCGTAGTGTCGAACAGTCCGAAGGCGTCTATGGCGAATCCGGCGGTCACCTGTCCCACAAGCGGGAGAATTACTGTATGGATGCTTCCCAGACGTGGCAGCAGCAGGATGTTGACGGTAATGCCGAACACTCCGGCGGCTCCTCCCAGCCAGGCCCACCAGGGGAGGCCGCTCACGGATTCTCCGGTGAAGGGCAAGCCGTGTTCAAAGGCCAGCACAATAATCAGGAGCGCGACAGTTCCGCTGAGGAAACTGTACAGGGATGCTCCGACCGGGGATTGTATGTGTCTGGAGGCTTCGGTGTTGAGGGATGTCTGTATCGGGGCCACAAAACCCAGAAGGAAGATAAGCGCTATGAAAAGGAAATACATATTTTAATTGAGCGCCCAATGAGCTATGTCGTTACGGAAGAAGAGGTTGTCGCATTTGATGCTGCCGACGCAACCGTATGCGGCCTTTTTTGCTTCCTCAAGAGATGTCGCTCTGGCAACGCACATCAGCACGCGTCCGCCTGACGTCACCATCCCGCCGTCCTTGAGCGCCGTGCCCATATGGTAAACCGATGAGCCGGAGGGACATTCGCCGAATTTGATGTCAGCTCCCTTTTCGTAATGCCCGGGATAGCCCTTGGAGGCCAGTACCACGCCCATCGTGACATCGGAGGACCATTTCAGGGGAGCCGGAGTCCGCTTTTCTTCTGACACGGCGTTTGCGGCCACAGTGTCGAATATGTCGAATATGTCCGAATCAAGCAGGGGCAGCACGACCTCGGTCTCGGGATCGCCGAACCTGGCGTTGAACTCAATCACCTTGATGCCCTGCGCCGTTTTCATAAGCCCTCCGTACAGCACACCCGAGAGGGGGCAGCCTTCCGCTACCATCGCCTTGGCGGCTTTGCGCAGAATCTTGTCGAGGGCGAACTGTTCGTCTCCGGCGGTGATGAACGGCAGATGCGTGTAGGCTCCCATACCTCCGGTGTTGGGCCCTTTGTCTCCGTCGAAAGCGCGCTTATGGTCCTGAGACAAAGGCATAGGGTACACCTTTTCACCGTCCACGAAGGCCATAAATGAGAATTCGGGTCCTTCGAGCCAGTCTTCCACCACGACCTTCCCCTTGCCGAACGATGCATCGAGCAGCATATCCTTCAGCGCCGCATCCGCTTCATCCCTATTGGCTGCGATGACAACACCTTTCCCCGCAGCCAGTCCGTCATATTTGAGAACGGCGGGGAAGGGGCGTGAGCACACATAGTCAAGAGCCTCCTGGTATTCTGTGAAACTTCTGTAAGAAGCGGTCGGAATGTCATATTTCTGCATCAGAATCTTGGCGAACTCCTTGCTGCTTTCGATTCTGGTGGCAGATTCGGTATGCCCGAAGATTTTGAGACCGGCGGTGCGGAATGTATCCACGATACCGACGGCCAGAGCCGCTTCCGGTCCTACGACTGTGAGGTCTATTCCGTTCTCCCTGGCGAAATCCATAAGTTTGTCAACTTCAGTGTCCTTGATGGGGACACATTCGGCTTGTCCGGCTATGCCGGCATTGCCGGGGGCGCAGAATATCTTCCCGACCTGAGGTGAACGGCTCAGTGCATCTACTATGGCGTGCTCTCGGCCGCCTCCGCCTATTACCAGGACCTTTTTCATATTCTAATGCTTGAAATGTCTTACACCGGTGAATACCATTGTGATGCCGAGCTCGTCAGCTTTCTGTACGGACTCTTCGTCGCGTATGCTTCCTCCCGGCTGGACTATGGCCGTGACGCCGTATTTCGCGGCGAGTTCCACTGTGTCGCCGAACGGAAGGAATCCGTCGGAGGCGAGAATGAGCCCCCCGGTGAAACCGGCGGCCTGTGCCTCCTTGAGGGCGATTTCCGCGGAACCCACACGGTTGGTCTGGCCTGCGCCTATTCCTATGGTGTGGTTGTCGCGCACTACGGCGATGGCGTTGGACTTGACGTGCTTCACTATCTTCCAACCAAAGTTGAGGTCTTCCAGCTGGGATGCCGTGGGCTTGACGGCGGTAACGCACATTTCCGGCCTGACTTCCTCAATTTGAGTGTCCAGCTGCTGGACGAGCATTCCGCCGTTGACGCTGATGTACTGGGGGACGGGAGCCTCGGATTTGGTCATATCCACTTCGAGGACGCGGAGGTTTTTCTTGGCTGAAAGGATTTCCAGAGCCTCCGGGGTGTAGGAAGGGGCTATCACAATCTCAAGGAAAATGGGCTTCATACCCTCCGCCACTTCGGCCGTAAGCGTGCGGTTCACCGCAACGATGCCTCCGTAGATGCTCACTTTGTCGGCTTCGTATGCCTCCTGCCAGGCCTGCTCGATACTTTTGCCTATGGCTGCGCCGCAGGGGTTCATATGCTTGAGGGCGACGCAGAAAGGCTCGTCGAAGTCGCGGACTATGTTGAGTGCGGCGTTTGCATCCTGAATATTGTTGTAGCTGAGTTCCTTTCCCTGAATCTGCCTTGCAAAGGCAAGAGAGAAGGGAACCTTTTCCAGGCAGGAGAAGAATTTTGCGCTCTGGTGCGGGTTCTCTCCGTAGCGGAGCCCCTGCTTGAGGTCGTATTCGAGGAAAAGCTTCTCATTGAGACCGGCCTTGTCGCGCATATATGTGGCAATCATCATATCGTATTCCGCCGTATGTGTGTAGGCCTTGGCGCTGAGTTTCAGACGCGTCTCGTCGGAGGTCCATCCGTTTTCACGAAGCTCGTCCAACACGGTACCGTAATCTGCGGGGTCGCATACTATGTTGACGTCCTTCCAGTTCTTGGCAGCGCTGCGGACCATTGAAGGACCTCCGATGTCGATGTTCTCTATGGCGTCCTCCATAGTTACGTCGGGCTTCGCTATTGTCTGCTTGAAGGGGTACAGGTTGACACAGACCAGTTCTATGGTCTCTATGCCGTTCTCCTCAAGAGTGGCCATATGCTCGGGAATGTCACGCCTGGCGAGGATGCCTCCGTGAACCTTGGGATGCAGGGTCTTCACCCTTCCGTCGCAGATTTCCGGGAATCCCGTCACCTCACTGATGCCGATGGTCTTTACTCCGTTGGTTTCCAGCAGTTTCTGAGTGCCGCCTGTGGCTATGATTTCCCAATCCAGGGCCTGGAGGCCCTTTACGAATTCGACGAGGCCGGTCTTGTCGCTGACGCTGACTAGTGCTCTTCTTTTCTTCATATCGTTCAGTTTTTTTGTTTTTCTTCTTTTTTCCTTTTGTCTGGTACCTTGTAGTCCGCGGGGCACTTCTCCCTAATTATTAATGTGCCCCGAGGACTACAAGGTATCAGACATAATATAAAATTCAAGTTCACATTAGTAATAGAGAGAAGTGCCCTGTGGGCTACAGCAGCCGGTTGATGGTATCGACATACAGCTGATGCTCTATCTTCTGCCCTATGCGGTGAACTTCATCAGGGTCGTTCCCGTCGTATTCGAAGGCCCGCTGGGCGATGATTCTGCCTCCGTCGAGAGATTCGTCAACCCAGTGAATCGTGATGCCAAATACCTTGACACCGTATTCCACGGCCTGTTCCACTGCGTGCGCCCCTTTGAAGGCCGGGAGCAGGGAAGGGTGGATGTTGATGATGCGCCCCCCGTATCTGGAAAGAAGTTCGTCGCCGATGATTCTCATATATCCAGCGAGGCATACGAGGTCTATGCCGAGAGCATCCATCCTGTCGGCTATGATTCTTTCGAAATCAGCCTTGCAGGAGAAATCCTTCGGGGAGAATACATAAATGGGAGTGCCGAACTTCGAGGCGCGCTCCAGGACGAATGCTCCGGGCTTGTCGCAAACCAGAAGGGCCACTTCTGCATTTATGCGTCCGTCGGCGCAGGCCACCGCTATGGCTTCATAATTGGAGCCGTTGCCGCTTGCGAATACTGCCAGTTTCTTCATTTCATTATGATGTTGACACCGGGAGTGTCTGTTATTCTTCCGATGACCGAGGCCTTCTCACCGTGCTTCTCAAGTATGCCGACCGCCTTGTCCGCTTCCGCCGCATTGAGGGCGAGCACCATTCCTATTCCCATATTGAAGATGTTGAACATCTCGCGGTGGGGAACTGACCCCCATTTCTCAAGGCATCCGAATATCGGAAGGATATCCCAAGAGCCTTCCTCTATTTCAATTCCCTGGCCAGGTTTGAGGATTCTGGGAATGTTCTCGTCGAATCCGCCTCCGGTGATGTGGGCCACTCCGTGCACGTCGCAGTTGTGAATCACGTCCAGAACCTGTTTTACGTAAATTCTGGTTGGGGTGAGAAGCACGTCGCCCAGTCTGCGGCCTCCAAATTCGGGGATACTGTCAGTATATGACAGACCTGCGTCGAAAACTATCTTGCGCACCAGGCTGAAACCGTTGGAATGGACTCCGGTGGAAGCTATGCCGACGAGCACGTCCCCCTCGGAAACCTTGCTGCCGTCAATGAGTTTGGACTTCTCCACCACGCCTGTGGTGTAGCCTGCAATGTCGTATTCACCGCCTTCGTACATTCCCGGCATTTCCGCGGTCTCGCCGCCGACCAGGGCGCAGCCCGCCTGACGGCATCCTTCCGCCACTCCGGCCACTATCGCTTCAATCTTTGCGGGCTCATTGTGGCTCACTGCGATGTAGTCCAGGAAAATGAGAGGCTCCGCCCCCTGGGCCAGCACGTCATTGACGCACATTGCGACGGCGTCGATACCTACGGTGTCGTGCTTGTCCATCGCAAACGCGATTTTCAGTTTGGTGCCTACACCGTCAGTCCCGCTGACAAGTATCGGTTCCCTGATGCCGAGTGCCGCAAGGTCGAACATTCCTCCGAAGGATCCTATTCCTCCCATAGAGCCCGGTCGCTGCGTTGAGGCCACATGCTTCTTGATGCGGCTGACGACTTCGTAGCCGGCTTCGAGATTGACTCCCGCTTTTTCGTAACTTATTGCCATATCCTAAAGATTTTCGTATTCGTACAGTGATGTGGGGTATTCGCCGTTGAAACAGGCCATGCACAGTTCGGAGCAGCCTTTTGTGGAGGCCACGCAGGCATCACAGGATGCGTATCCCAGCGAATCGGCCTCAATCTTCCTGCAGGCTTCTGCCAGGTCCCTGTCGGCGCAGAGCAGTTCTTCGCGCGTGGAGGTGTCCACTCCGTAGTAGCAGGGATGCTTCATCATAGGGCTGGCTATTCTTACGTGGACTTCGGCCGCACCGGCTGCGCGCAGCAGTTTGACTATTTTGAGGCAGGTCGTGCCGCGCACGATGGAGTCGTCCACCAGCACCAGCCGCTTGCCGCACACGACGCTCTTCACGGCGGACAGCTTCATCTGCACGCTCTTCTCCCTCATCGCCTGGGAAGGCTGGATGAAGGTGCGGGCGATGTACCTGTTCTTGATTAGCCCGGTCTCGTAGGGGATTCCGCTCTGTTCTGCGTAACCGATGGCGGCGCTGAGTCCCGAGTCCGGCACACCCACTACGATGTCAGCGTCCGCCGGGCACTCAAGGGCGAGCCTGCGTCCCACTTCCTTGCGGAAATTATGCACGTTGCACCCGTCGATGTCGCTGTCAGGCCTGGCGATATAGATGTATTCCATAGAGCAGACCTTGTGCTTCTGGAAATTGGAATATCTGTTGCTCCGGATACCGTGGGCATCAAGGGTGACCACCTCTCCCGGCTCCACGTCCCTGACGTATTCGGCTCCGATGAGCTGGAAGGCGCAGGTCTCGCTGCTTATGACCCAACCGTCATCGAGCCTGCCTATGGCAAGGGGCTTGATGCCGTATTTGTCGCGTATGGCGTAAATCCTGTTCTTGGTCATAATGAGGAAGGCAAACCCCCCTTCCATCATATTGAGGGCTTTCTTTATGCGGAAGATGCGTTCCTCGCGGCCCTCTTTCTTGATAAGATTGGCCAGAATCTCGCTGTCTGTCCTGGTATGTAACAGACTTCCATTATCTTCCAGGAAATCGGCCAGTTCCTCGGCGTTGATAAGGTTGCCTTCACCTGCGATGGCGATGTCTCCAGTCTTGTGATGGAAACACAGAGGCTGGACGTTGTCGAGTCCGCCTTTGGAAGCGTTGGCGTATTGCGTGCTTCCGATGCCGATTGAACCCGGTATGCTGATGACTTTGCCCTGGGCGAAGACTTCTCCTGCAAGGCCGAGCCCGCGGTGGTTGCGGCATTCCCCGTTGTCATCGAAAATAGCTACTCCTGCACCTTCCTGCCCTCTGTGCTGCAGGGCGTGGAGACCGAAATAGATAGCCTGTGAGGCGTTCGGAACGCCATAAACTCCGAATACACTCATACTTCCGTTGCTTTTACGAGTCTGTCCATCACTTCCTTGTAGCTGACCGTTACGTCGCTCATATCGTGACGGAAACGGTCTTTGTCCAGTATTCTGCCGTCCGTCTCGTCCCAGAGCCGGCAGTTGTCCGGGCTTATCTCGTCAGCCAGGATTATCCTGCCGTCGGCAGTCCTCCCGAAACGCAGTTTGATGTCAACCAGCTCTATGCCCGCCTTATGGAACAGGTCTTTCACAATTCCGTTCACCTTCCTGGACATATCTTCCATCATTTCCAGTTCGTCATATGTTGCAAGACCGAGCGACACGACGTGATGCTCGTTTATCATCGGCTTGCCCAACTCACTGCAGCGGTAGCGTATTTCCAGGACGGTGTTGTGTATTGGCGTGCCTTCGTTGACGCCGAGCATAATGGCCGTCGAACCTGCAAGCCTGTTCCTGACCACAATCTGGAAGGGCAGCGGGGTGACTTTGATGCAACGCATATCCCTGGGCCCCTCGATTCCGAGGAAATGGTTGGGGATGCCGGCATCCGCAAGAGTCTTGAATATTATGGACGAGATTCTGTTGCAGCAGATGCCCTTTTCCTTGATTCTGGCCCTCTTTATGCCTCCGAACGCAGTTGCCTGGTCGTTGAAGTGCATTATGATGACACCTTTGGTATCGGTGCTTACTATATCTTTTCCTGCCATTATTTCTTGTCTGTAAAATATTTCACTGCATTCTCGAAGATAGGTTGGTACATATCCTCCTGAATGTTCTTGAACAGGCCCTCTTCGTAGCGTTCGCTGTGACCCATCTTGCCCAGAATCTGCCCGTCGGGGCTGATGATGCCCTCTATGGCGTAGAAGGAACCGTTGGGGTTGAAAGGCGATTCCATTGTGGGTTCCTCGCTCACCGGGTTGACGTACTGGAATGCGACCTGTCCGTTCCGGAACAGCTCCGCCGCAAGCTCGGGACTGACGACGAACTTGCCTTCACCGTGGCTGACAGCGATGGTGTGCAGGTCTCCCACGGACATTCCGGCCAGCCAGGGGGATGCAGTCGTTGCAACTCTGGTGGTGACCATCTGCGATATGTGGCGGTTGATGTCGTTGCGGAACAGTGTGGGGGATTCTCTGGTGACCATACCGAGGCGCCCGTAGGGCAGAAGCCCGCTCTTCACCAAAGCCTGGAATCCGTTGCAGATGCCCAGAATGAGCCCTCCACGGTCCAAAAGGGCGTGGATGGAGTCGGCGATGGCCTTGTTGTTCAGTACGTTGGCTATGAATTTGCCGCTGCCGTCAGGCTCGTCTCCGGAAGAGAATCCGCCGCTGAGGGCGAGAATCTGACATTTGTCGATACTCTCCTTCATCCGGGCGATGGATTCAAGAACGTCCTTGCCGCTGAGATTGCGGAACACTCCGAACTCCGTGTCGGCACTGGCCTTCCTGAACGCCTTTGCCGTGTCGTAGTCGCAGTTGGTGCCGGGGAACACGGGGAGATACACAAGGGGCTTTCCGCATTTTGCGGCCGCTTTCCTCCTGCATCCGGAAGACTTTCCCACGGGCTGGCTTACCGCCGCCGGGGCTCCTTCGGGAAGAGCTACGTGGTCCGGATACACCGATGCGTACCTTCCGCTCCAGGCATCCTTCAACTCATCCAGAGAAACGGACTCGCCGTTGATGTGCAGCCTGCCGTCCTCTCCGTCCGTGACTTCTCCGAGCGGCAGAGCCGTGGGGAAATCGAGGACTCCGGCCGTTTCAACTATGACCGAGCCGTACGAAAGGTCGAAGAGGGCGGCTTCGGGCAGTTCCACACGGACTCCGAAAGCATTGCCGAAAGCCATCTTGGCAAGACCTTCGGCCACGCCGCCGAATCCGACGGCCCAGGCGGACACTATCTCTCCGGAGTCAATCTTCGCGTGTATGAAATCCCAGTTGGCCTTCAGCTGCTCCGTGTCCGGCATTCTGTTCGGAAGGGGAGTATGCTTGACAAGGTATAACCTGTGACCGTCCCATTTCAGCTCCGGCGATATTACGTTGGCTGTCCTGACGGTATTGATGCCGAATGCAATGAGGGTCGGAGGCACGCTGATGTCCTCGAAAGTTCCGCTCATCGAGTCCTTGCCCCCTATGGAAGGAAGGCCGAAGGCGGTCTGCATCTTCAGGGCTCCGAGCAATGCCGACAGAGGCTTTCCCCAGCTGTGAGGGTCGTGTGTCATTCTCTCGAAATATTCCTGGTAGGAGAATCTCATCCCTCTCCAGTCGCCGCCGGCCGCCACAACCTTTGAGCAGGCTTCCACTACGGCATAGGCCGCACCGTGGTAAGGACTCCAGCTGCTGAGGTACGGATTGAAGCCGAAAGCCATCATACTGGCAGTGCCGGTGAATCCGTCAACGGGGAGCTTCTGCACCGAAACCTGCGTCTCCGTGGACTGGAGCATACCTCCGAAAGGCATAAGCACCGTGGAGCGTCCTATGGTGGAGTCGAACATTTCGATTAGTCCCTTCTGGGACGCGACGTTGGGTGAAGACAGGACGGAACGCATCTTTTCCTTCAGGTCCTTGCCTTCCGGGTTGCCTGTGAAGGGATTTCTGTCCTCCACGGCGTTCACGGTGGCTTTGGAGTAGTGCTTTGCGCCCGCACTGTCGATGAACTCGCGGCTGAGGTCCGCCACAAGCGCACCGTTGCTGTACATTCTCATACGTCCGCTGCCGGTAACGTCTGCAACGTGTGTGACTTCCACGTTCTCGCTGGCACAGAAGGCCTTGAAAGCATCGGTGTCGCGGGCTTCCACTACCACGGCCATACGTTCCTGCGATTCGCTGATGGCCAGTTCAGTGACGTTGAGGCCGTCATACTTGGCCGGGACCCGGTCGAGGTAGATGTCCAGTCCGTCGGAAAGTTCTCCGATGGCGACGCTCACTCCACCCGCTCCGAAGTCGTTGGATTTCTTGATGAGTCTGGTGACCTCGGGGCGGCGGAACAGCCTCTGGAGCTTGCGCTCTTCGGGAGCGTTGCCCTTCTGGACCTCGCTTCCGCAGGTTTCAAGGGATGCTTCCGTGTGTTCCTTGGACGAACCTGTGGCGCCGCCTATGCCGTCACGTCCCGTGCGTCCTCCGAGAAGGAGAATCACGTCTCCGGGTGCAGGGCTTTCCCTGCGTACGTTGTCGGCCTTCACCGCACCCACGACGGCCCCGACCTCAAGCCTCTTGGCCACATAGCCGGGATGGAAGATTTCGCGGACGTGCGTGGTGGCAAGTCCTATCTGGTTGCCGTAACTGGAATATCCTCCGGCGGCCTTCCTGGTAATCACTTTCTGGGGGAGTTTCCCGGGGATGGTCTCCGGCACGGGCTTGCATATATCGCCGGCACCGGTGACGCGCATTGCCTGATAGACGTAGGAACGTCCGGAAAGAGGGTCGCGTATCGCACCTCCGAGGCAGGTCGCCGCGCCTCCGAAAGGCTCTATTTCGGTAGGATGGTTGTGTGTCTCGTTCTTGAACTGCAGAAGCCATTTTTCGTCGCGTCCGTCAACGTCCACATTGACGAATATGCTGCACGCATTGTTTTCCTCGCTCTGTTCCAGGTCGTCCAGCAGGCCCTTGCTTCGAAGGTAGCGGGCTCCTATCGTGGCGAGTTCCATAAGGCAGAGGCTCTTGCCCTCGCGTCCGAGTTCGCGGCGTATGTCGTGGAAACGTCCGAGTTCGTTCTCTATTTC
Organism: Candidatus Cryptobacteroides sp.; assembly: GCA_045641985.1. Classification (GTDB taxonomy): domain Bacteria; phylum Bacteroidota; class Bacteroidia; order Bacteroidales; family UBA932; genus Cryptobacteroides. Next base: position 61,979 of record JAZUHY010000077.1, on the reverse strand, counting down.
TTCCCTTATGAAGGAGTCGTCAACGGTGATTTCAGTGAGTTCGGTGGTGAAGGTGGTGTGGCGGCAATGGTCGCTCCAGTAGGTGTCGAGTATCCTCAGTTCCGTTTCCGTGGGATTCCGTTTCTCTGCTGTGAAATACTTCACGACTTCCCGCAGGTCGTCCGAGTTCATCGCCAGTCCCCATTTCCTGCAGAAAGCCTCGAAACTGTCTTCCTTCATTTCCGTGAAACCTTCGAGGGAAGCGAGAGGCTTGACGTCAGCGTTCTCCTGCAGATTGAGTTTGGAGAGGTCTTTCTCGCGCGATTCCACGGCGTTTATGCAGTAATGGCGTATGGCTGCCAGATCGCTGTCGCTCAGGCTGTCGTCGAATACATAGAGCCTGGAACTGCGTATGCGCACATCGGCTTCGGGGTCGATAAGGTGGACGCAATCTACCGCCGAGGAGGCCCTTTGGTCAAATTGGCCGGGGATATACTCCACGGCAAGATATTTCTTTCCGTCCAGAGGGAAGGAATCGCTGACGCTGTCCGTCACTGTCTCTCCGAAAACGGAGTAACGGCATTTCTCCAGCAGTTCCGGGCTGAATCCCGCAAGGTCATAGACGTTCAGAAGTCTGAGCTCACGGATGTTCAGACGGAGGTTCTCGTTGAGTTCGCCGCGCAAACTCTCCGCCTCCACCCTGAATCCTTCATTTTTCTCAACAAAAATTCGGGTAATATTGTTCATTCGGCACTAGATTTCGGTTTTCTCTATCGCTTCTGTCTGTTTCCTGCGGAAATCGGCGAGTTTGGCCTCGATGTCCTTGTCGCGCACGGAAAGGATTGAAAGCGCAAGCAGGGCCGCGTTCTTGGCTCCGTTGACGGCAACCGTGGCGACGGGGATTCCGGAGGGCATCTGAACCATCGAGAGGAGGGCGTCCATACCTCCGAAGGCCTTGCCGCAGATGGGAACCCCGATGACGGGTAGGGTGGTGTATGCCGCCGTGACTCCGGGAAGATGTGCCGCTCCGCCGGCTCCGGCCACAATCACGTCTATGCCACGTTCACGGGCTGTCCCGGCCCATTCAGCAAGCAGGGCGGGGGCGCGGTGTGCGCTTATCACCTTCTTTTCGTATTCCACGCCGAACTGGTCCAGAACGGCGAAAGCGGCCGACATGACTTCCAAGTCACTTGTCGACCCCATTATTATTCCGATTTTCATGGCTCTATGCAAAGAAAAGTTTGGAAAGGGTCATCGGGTCGATGTATTTGCCGTCCTTATAGACGCGCATATTGCCGGATGCGATTTCGTCGATAAGCATTACTTTTCCGTCGGGAGCGTAACCGAATTCGAATTTGATGTCGTAGAGGTCCAGACCCTTCGCCTTGAGGTCGTCAGCCACGATTTTAGTGATTTGCTGCGTCTGGGACTTGATGTCGTCATATTGTTCCGCCGTCATCACGCCGAGCGCCACCAGGGCGTCCTTGGTGACGAGGGGATCTCCTTTCTCGTCGTTCTTGAAAGTGGTCTCGACGTATGCGGGGAGGTCCGCGCCTTCCTCAATGTATTCGCCGTAGCGCCTGATGAAACTTCCGACAGCCTTGTAGCGGCATATCACTTCCAGACCGTGGCCGAAGACCTTTGCCCTGAGGACTTCCATAGTGGTGTCCTTGAGGTTAGCGCCCACAAAGTGTGTTCTGATGCCGGCCGCATTGATTTTCTCGAAGAAATAGACGGACATACGGAGGTTCACGTCACCTACGCCTTCGATTGTAAGGCCCACGGAGTTTTCACCCGGATCGAACACGCCGTCCTTTCCGGTACAGTCATCTTTGAATTTCAGCAGACAGTTGCCGTTTTCAAGAGCATAAACGTTTTTGGTTTTACCTGTGTAAAGGAGTTCCATATATGTTGATGTTAAAAATGAAGAACAAAATTACCTTTTCCCCTCCACAATAGAAAATAAAGTTATCAACATCCGGGTGTTGATATTTTTCCGTGCGGGAAAGTGACTTAATATTTTGAACGGAATGATTTATTGCTTATTTTTGTTACCCGATGAAAAGCAGAACTTCATACGGGACACATATTTCAGAGAGCGGGACAGACATTATTGTTTGTCCCGCTTTTTGTGACGTGCACGTTCATTTCAGGGAGCCCGGCAGACCGGACAAGGAGACGATTCTGACGGGATGCCGCGCCGCCGCTGCCGGAGGATACACGGCTGTATGCCCTATGCCCAATCTCGATCCGGCTCCGGACAGCCTTGCGACTCTCGGCGTGCAGCTTGACATAATCGAAAGGGATGCCTTCATAGACGTGCGGCCCTATGCCACAATCACTATGGGCAGGGAAGGAACGGTGCCCGTTGACATACGCTCCCTGAAAAATTCGGTTGCCGCCTTCTCCGACGACGGCAGCGGCGTGCAGGACGACTCCGTGATGCTGAGGGCGATGGAGACGGCGTCGGCCGAAGGCTGCATAATAGCGGCCCATTGCGAGGACAGCCGTTTCGGAACGCTCCCGGAAGGGGAGTGGCGCCAGATTGAAAGAGACCTGAAACTGGCGGAAAAGGCCGGGTGCAGATATCACGTCTGCCACATCTCCACCAGGGAGAGCGTGGAGCTGATAAGGCGGGCGAAGGACCGTGGAGTTGACGTGAGCTGCGAGACGGCGCCGCACTACATACTGCTCTGCGATGAAGACCGCAGGGATGAGGGACGTTTCAAGATGAATCCTCCACTGAGGACTGCCGCAGACCGTGACGCCATTCTGGAAGGTCTGCTCGACGGGACCATAGATATGATAGCCACCGACCACGCGCCCCACACGGTGGAGGAGAAATCGCGCGGATTCGGGGGCAGCGCCTTCGGCATCGTCGGGCTGGAAACGGCTTTCCCGGTGCTTTATACAGGTCTGGTGCGTTCCGGAATATTGAGCCTTGACAAACTGGTCGGGCTTATGAGTACGGCCCCCAGACGCAGGTTCGGCATAGAGCCGGGCACGGAGGACTATGCCGTCTTCGACATAGCGTCACCTTACAGGATAGACAGTGGAACCTTCCTGTCGAAGGGCAGGAGCACTCCGTTCGAAGGTATGGAGGTTTACGGACGTTGCCTCAAAACCGTCCATAATGGAAAAACAGTGTATGAAGCAGGGAATATATAAGATTCTTGAAAACGAAGAAGCGGCTCCGAACATTTTCAGGATGCGGCTTCAGGGTGACACGTCGGCGTTTGTGCGCGGCGGACAGTTTGTGGATATAGCCGTTGACGGCTGTTTCCTGCGCCGTCCGATTGCGGTCAGGGAATGGGACGGAGAGTCCTTCGACATTCTTTACAAATTGGTAGGGAAGGGGACAGTGAATCTCTCACATATGAAGTGCGGGAGCACACTTGACGTGCTCACGGGTCTGGGTAATGGCTTCGATGCCGGAGAGTGCAGGAACTCCGCCCTGGTGGTCTGCGGCGGACTCGGAGCATCACCTGCCTTTCCGCTTGTGAAGGAACTTGTCGCGGAGGGGAAGAAGGTGACGGTCATCCTCGGTTTCAACAAGGCCGCCGAAGTGGTCCTGTTCGACGAATACCGCCGTCTCGGGGTAGACCTGCACCTTGTGACTCTTGACGGTTCGGCCGGTCTCAAGGGACTCGTGACGGATGCCATACGTGAACTGCGGCCCGAATACGATTATTTCTACACCTGCGGCCCCAAGGTGATGATGAAGGCCGTCTGTGAGCAGCTCGACGGCCCCGGTGAGGTGAGCCTCGAGGAAAGAATGGGATGCGGCTGCGGGATATGCTACGGCTGCACCTGCCATACCCGGTCAGGCCCGAAGCGCGTGTGCGCTGACGGCCCCGTTTTCAAAAAGGAAGAAGTGATATGGTAACGGAAGTTAATCTTTGCGGGGTAAAACTGAAGAACCCCGTCGTGCCTGCGAGCGGCACGTTCGGCTTCGGTCTGGAAATGGCCTCCGTCTATGACCTGAACCTTCTGGGCGGAATCAGCCTGAAGGGAACTACGCGGGAAGCGCGTTTCGGCAACGAATGCCCGAGGATAGCGGAATGCCCGGACGGAATGATCAATTCCGTGGGCCTGCAGAATCCCGGTATAGACGTTCTTGTGGGAGAGAAGCTCCCGGCGTTGCGCAGGCTGTTCGGCGGGGCGGTCATAGCCAACATCAGCGGTTTCTCCATCGACGAATACGTGGAGTGCTGCGCCAAGGCCGCGGCGGCTTCGGAAACGGATATCATAGAAGTGAACGTCTCCTGCCCCAACGTGCACGGCGGCGGTATGGCGTTCGGCACCTCGGCCGGGGCGGTCTCGGAAGTGACCTCGGCAGTGAAGGGGGTGTGCGGCGGCAAACCCGTTTTCATCAAGTTGAGCCCCAACGTGACCGACATCACCGAAATGGCCCGGGCCTGCGAGGATGCGGGGGCGGACGGAGTCACGCTCATCAATACCATACTCGGAATGCGCATAGACGTCAGGACCCGCAAGCCCGTGGTGGCCAACCGCTACGGCGGCTTCAGTGGCAGGGCGGTCTTTCCCGTTGCACTGAGGATGGTCAATCAGGTGCGCCATGCCTGCTCGCTGCCGATAATGGGCTGCGGCGGAGTGAGTTGCGCCGAAGACGTGCTGGAAATGATGATGGCCGGCGCCACGGCAGTGCAGGTGGGAGCGGAGAATCTGCGCAACCCTTATGTGTGCAGGGAGATAGTTGAGAATCTCTCCGCCGTGATGTCCGGGCTCGGAATAGAAGATATCAATTCAATAATAGGTATAGTATGAGAGACGTAATTGTGGCCTGCGATTTCGGAAGCGCGGCCGAAGCCTTTGCTTTTCTTGACCGTTTCGCCGGATGCGAACGCAAGCCTTTCGTGAAGATTGGAATGGAACTGTTCTACGGAGCCGGTCCCGACATAGTCCGTGAGATCAAGCGGCGCGGTCACAGGATTTTCCTCGACCTCAAGTTGCACGACATCCCCAACACCGTCAGGAAGACTATGAAAGTGCTGTCTTCCCTCGACGTGGATATGACCAACGTCCACGCCGCGGGTACGGTTGAGATGATGAAGGCCGCCCTTGAAGGCCTTACCCGCCCGGACGGGACCAGGCCGCTGCTGATAGCGGTCACGCAGCTGACCTCCACTAGCGAGGAGAGGATGAAGACCGACCTCCTCATCGATGCCCCGATTGCCGACGTCATCGCCCACTATGCATCCAATGCCTGCGCGGCTGGGCTTGACGGAGTGGTATGCTCGCCCCTGGAGGCATCCGTGGTGAAGGCGAAGTGCGGCTCCGGATTCCTGGCCGTCACTCCGGGCATCCGTTTTGCCGATGCCGCCGCAGATGACCAGGTGCGCATCACCACACCCGCCAGGGCCCGCGAGATCGGTTCGGATTTCATTGTGGTGGGCCGTCCTATTACGGCCGCACCGGATCCCGTGGCCGCATACCTCAGATGTGTTGAAGAATTCATTTAAAAAATATGGAAAAGAAAATAGCCGGACAACTGCTGGGCATCAAGGCAGTTTTCCTCAGACCGGAGGAACCGTTCACCTGGGCCAGCGGAATCAAAAGCCCTATTTATTGTGACAACAGACTCATCCTTTCCGCTCCTGCGGCCAGGACTATAGTGGAGCAGGCCATTGCGGACAAGGTCAGGGAGAAGTACCCCGAGGCAGAGATGCTTATGGGCACAAGCACTGCCGGAATAGCCCACGCCGCCATTGCCGCATCCATTCTCGGACTCCCAATGGGTTATGTCCGCGGCGAAGCCAAGACCCACGGCCGCAACAACAGAATCGAGGGCCGGATGGAAGCGGGGACGAAGGTCGTGGTGATAGAGGACCTCATAAGCACCGGAGGCAGCGCGATTGAGGTGGTGGAAGCCCTGCGCGAAGCCGGAGCCGAAGTTCTGGGCATAGTGAGTATCTTCACCTACGGTATGAAGAAGGGCCTTCAGCGCCTTGCAGACGCGGGAGTGCAGAACTTCTCGCTCAGCAATCTGGATGCGCTTGTGGAGGTCGCGGCAAGCCAAGGGTACATAGCCGCAGAGTGGAAGGACAGGATACTGAAGTTCCGCGACAACCCCTCGGATGAAAGTTGGATAAAATAAAGTTTAAATGTATATGAAACATCTCATTGACCCCACCGACCTTACCAAAAGCGAGATAGACGACATAATCGCTCTCGCGGAGGATATCATTGCCAAGCCGGAATGCTATCACGACTGTCTGCGCTATCACAAACTCGCCACTCTGTTTTATGAGCCTTCCACCCGCACCAGACTCAGCTTCACTTCCGCGATGATGGAGCTCGGAGGAAACGTGCTCGGTTTCTCCGATGCCAAAAACTCATCCGTGTCAAAAGGGGAGACCGTCGCCGATACCGTCCGTGTGGTGGAGAACTTCGCAGACATCATTGCGATGCGTCATAATCTGGAGGGAGCCCCATACATCGCTTCCACAGTTGCCGGAGTTCCCATCATCAATGCGGGGGACGGCTCGCACGCCCATCCCACCCAGACTCTCACGGACCTTCTCACCATCAAGCGTGAACTCGGCCACATAGACAACATTACCATAGGATTCTGCGGAGACCTCAAATTCGGCCGCACCGTTCATTCTCTAATCAAGGCTCTCAGCCGCTATGAAGGCGTGAAGGTAATATTGATTGCCCCCGATGAACTGAGGCTGCCCGACTACATCAAGCACGACGTGTGCGAAAAGATGAACGTTGATTACCGTGAGGTGAAGACCATAGAGTCGGTTATTTCCGAGCTTGACGTGCTCTATATGACGCGCGTCCAGAAGGAACGCTTCCTGGAAGAGGAGGAATTTGACCGCGTGAAGGACAGTTTCGTGCTGGACTGCGAGAAACTTGCCGGCGCCAAAAAGGATATGGCCATACTCCACCCGCTTCCGAGGGTGAACGAGATAAAACCCGAGGTGGATGCGGATTCCAGAGCGGCTTATTTCCGTCAGGTAGGAAACGGAAAGTATGTGCGTATGGCGCTTATCTACAGTCTCTTGAAATGGAAGAACGACCCCACGCACGTAATGCCGGAGCATCCTGATTTCTTTGAAGACAACGAGTTGCAGTGTCACAATTCAAAGTGCATCTGCAACCACGAACCCACACCTCACCTGTTCCGCCATACTCCCGGAGGACACGTGCGCTGCGCATATTGCGATTCATACATAAAGTAATGCCGATGAAAAAGATTTCCGCCATCATATTGTCCCTAGTCTGTACCCTGCAGTTGGTATCCGCACGGGAATATCCTGTGCTTTCATCCTCGGACCCGCTGCTCGCGGACGCATTCGACCTCGCCATACGCACAGTTGAGAACAATATTGAGGGCGGAATCGTCAAGGCAGGCGGCGACTACGGAGGGGAGTGGACCAGAGACGCTTCCATCAATGCCTGGAATGCCGGGAGTCTTGTGTTCCCGGAAGAGTCGCGCAACAGCCTGTGGGCCGTGACCGTCAATGAAGGATGTGCCGTCGGTCATCAGTACTGGGACAAGATAATCTGGGTGCTTGGCGCATACAACCATTGTATGGTCACCGGAGATGAGATCGAACCCGTGTACAGATGCTCCGCAGCCACAATGAAGGAACTGGAGGACAGTGTGTTCTGTTCGGAGAGGGGACTGTTCAACGGTCCGTCCGTATTCAACGACGGCATAGCCGGGTATGAGGAGCCCATCCCCGACCCGGAACTTGCCCAGTCGGGCTCATACAGGCACCCGAACACCAGGCATATATGCTGCCTGAGCACCAACTGCATCTATTATTGGGCATATCGCAAGCTTTCCGTTATGGCCTGCCGTTGCGGAAAGCCGTTCAAGGCTTTGGGATACCGGTTCAAGGCCGACAGGCTGCGCCGTGCCATCAGAAACACCCTTTACGACAGGAAGGCGAACGCCTTGTATTATCTGATTGACCACAATGGTGACGTGCACCGTTTCCAGGAGGGGCTCGGTTATTCCTTCGCATTCCTGAGCGGTGTGGTAAGCAGGAAGGAAGCTTCGGAACTGGTGGAGGGTGTGCGCGTTTCCAAATACGGCATTCCGTCCATCTGTCCGGATTTCAAACGATATGACAAGGATCACCCCGGACGCCACAATAATCTAGTATGGCCTTTCGTGAATGCCTTCTGGGCTGATGCGGCTCTTCATGCCGGCAGCAGGGATATGTTTGAATTTGAACTGTGCAATCTCGCCGACCTTGCCATAAATAAGGGTGAAGGGATGTTCTACGAAATATACAACCCGAATACCGGACTTCCCGACGGAGGGTGGCAGAACGGTAACGTTTGGGCATCCTGCCGCGACCAGACCTGGTCTGCAACGGGCTATCTCAGGATGTTCCTTACTGATATGTTCGGCTTGGGTTTTGGAAAGAAAGGAATGACAGTGAATCCGGACATCACCGTAGCCGATGACCTTGCATGCACTGCACTTTCCGGCATAAAGTACAGGCGGCACGATGTCAATGTCAGGATAGAGGCGGCCGGAGACAAAAAAGAAGGCACATACGTCAACGGCAGGAAGGTCCGTCAGGCGTACGTGCCCTGTGATGGTTCGGAATCTTACGAAATCGTGATATACCGATAGCGCCTTTCCGTTATTCCCACTCGATTGTTGCGGGCGGTTTCGGCGAACAGTCATAGACTACTCTGTTGACGCCGTCCACTTTTGCGATTATCTCTTCGGATACCTTGATAAGGAAATCCATAGGCAGGTGGACGACCTCTGCGGTCACTGCATCAACGGAATTGACTGCGCGAAGGGCGACCACATTGTCGTAGGTGCGGCGTCCGTCGGTGACACCGGTGCTGCGGACGGGCAGAAGGACAACGGCCGCCTGCCATATCTTGTCGTACAGACCCTCGCGGCGGAGGGCCTTGATGAAGATGTCGTCGGCTTCCTGAAGGATGTGGATGCGCTCCGGGGTAAGTTCCTCAAGACAGCGTACGCCGAGACCGGGACCCGGGAAGGGGTGACGGCCGAGGAAGTATGAATCGAGACCGAGTTCGGCACCCACTTCGCGCACCTCGAACTTGTAGAGATATTTAAGAGGTTCGACCAAACCGAAATTGAGGTCTTCCGGAAGACCGCCCACGTTGTGGTGGCTCTTGATGGTTCCCTTGTCGGAGTGGGATTCGGCGATGTCGGGCCAAATCGTGCCCTGGGCGAGCCATTTTGCGTCCTTTACCTTGCGGGCTTCGTCGGCGAACACGTCGATGAAGGTCTTGCCTATGGCCTTGCGCTTGAGTTCCGGGTCCTTGATGCCCTTGCAGGCGGCGAAGAAACGGTCGGCGGCACGCACTCCCACGACGTTCAGCCCCATTCCCTTGTAGCTGTCGAGCACGTTCTCGAATTCGTTCTTGCGCAGCAGGCCGTGGTCAACGAATATGCAGACCAGTTTCCCTCCTATGGCCTTGTTGATAAGCAGCGCCGTCACAGTAGAGTCAACGCCTCCGGACAGGCCGAGAACGACGGTGTCGCCACCCACCTGAGCTTTGATTTCTGCAATGGAGTCCTGAACGAACTTCTTTGCATCGAGTTTTTCTCCGTTATACATTGTTATTCTGTTTTAAATTGGTTTGTCTATAGTTTCAGATAGCAGTATGTTCCCCTTGGGGGCACTTCTCAATAGGGTTAATGTGCCCCCAAGGGGAATATGCCGCTATCTGTTCATAAATACTGACATCTTGAATGTACTCCCGGCTAGTCGCCTCTGGAATAGTTCGGAGTCTCCTTGGTGGTGGTTACGTCGGGGGGATGGCTCTCCGCCATTCCGCTCGCTGTAACCTTGGTGAACTTTGCATTCTGAAGTTCGGTAATGTTGTGGGCTCCACAGTATCCCATACCGGAGCGGAGGCCTCCGATCAGCTGATATACCGTCTCTTCCAGAGTCCCCTTGAAAGGAACGCGGCCCACGATGCCCTCGGGGACGAGTTTCTTGGTTTCGACGTTGGTCTGGAAATACCTGTCCTTGGATCCCGCAGCCATAGCATCGAGGGATCCCATTCCGCGGTATGTCTTGAATTTCCTTCCATTGTAGATGATGGTCTCTCCCGGCGCCTCTTCCGTGCCCGCGAACATCGAGCCGCACATCACGCAGTCACCTCCGGCGGCAAGGGCCTTCACCACGTCGCCCGAGTAGCGCAGTCCGCCGTCAGCAATGATGGGAATGCCTGCCTTGTGAGCTTCCTTCGCACATTCGAAGATGGCTGTGAGCTGGGGGACGCCGACACCCGCAACAATACGTGTGGTACAGATGCTGCCCGGCCCGATACCCACTTTGATTCCGTCGGCTCCGGCCTTCACGAGCGCTTTTGCGGCGTCGGCAGTGGCGATGTTTCCGACCACGACCTCGAGTGCCGGGAACTCCTTCTTTATGGCTTTCAATTTGTCGATGACATTCTTGCTGTGTCCGTGCGCGCAATCCAGGACGACTGCGTCAACTCCTTCCGCAACCAGGGCCCTGACTCTGTCGAGCGCATCGTTGGTGATGCCTACGCCCGCGGCGACGCGCAGACGTCCCTTGCTGTCCTTGCACGATTCGGGATGTTCTTTCTCCTTGGTAATGTCCTTGTAGGTGATGAGGCCCACAATCTTCCCTCCGGCATCCACGACGGGAAGCTTCTCCACTTTGTGCTCCTGAAGAATCTTCTTGACGTATTCCCTGTCCGTCTGGTTGTCCCGGATGGTAACGAGGCCCCTGCTGGTCATCGCGTCCTCTATCTTTACGCTCATATCGGTCTGGAAACGCACGTCGCGGTTGGTCACAATACCCACCAGGACGTTGCTCTCGTCCACAACCGGAATGCCGCCGATATGGTTGTCCGCCATAAGTTTCAGGGCGTCGCCGACCGTCTGGTCCTTGTGAATGGTGACGGGGTCGTCAATCATACCGTTCTCGGCACGCTTCACTTTGCGCACCTCTTCGGCCTGCTCCGCGATGGACATATTCTTGTGAATCACACCGATTCCGCCTTCCCTTGCAAGGGCTATGGCCATAGGAGCTTCAGTCACCGTGTCCATTGCGGCGGAGACGATGGGGATGTTGAGGGTGATGTTGCGGGAGAATCTTCCTTTCAGGCAGACTTCGCGGGGAAGTACTTCGGAATACGCAGGGATAAGCAGCACATCATCGAAGGTGAGACCTTCGAGCGCTATTCTTTCTTCGACAAATGACATAGGAAATGCAATTATTCAATTGCGTGCAAATATATAAAATTTTTGGGATTTTCCTTTTTGACCTCCGATTTTTCTTTGGGAAAAAAACGGACGGGCTTTACACTCGTCCGTAAGCGTCAAGGGCTTTCTCCAGAATGAACAGTGCTCTTTTCAGATCTTTGATGTTGAGCACGTACGCAAGTCTGACCTCGTTTTTCCCGAGCCCCGGGGTGGTGTAGAATCCCGCGGCAGGGGCCATCATTATGGTTTCACCTTCGCATCCCTCGGGCGTTTCGGAATCCTTCCAGCGAAAATCCGACAGACACCAGGCGCAGAATTTCTCGGCGTCATCGACGGGAAGTTTTGCTACGGTGTAGAACGCTCCCATAGGCAGGGGAGTGTAGCATCCGTTGATTTTGTTCACTCCGTCGATGAGGCATTTCCTGCGCTCCACGTATTCCTCATACATTTCCCGGCTGTACTGTTCCGTGCCGTCGATGGACGCTTCTGCCACAATCTGGCCGATAAGAGGCGGGCTGAGACGTGCCTGACAGAACTTCATAACGGTCTGACGGACAGCCTCGTTGCGGGTGATGAGAGCTCCGATGCGTATGCCGCACTCGGAATAGCGCTTGCTTACGGAATCAATCAGAACCACATTCTGCTCTATGCCTTCAAGATGCATTGCGGAAATGTAGGGACTTCCCGTGTAGATGAATTCGCGGTAAACCTCATCGCTGAACAGGTAAAGCTTATGTTTCCTGACGAGGTCGCGTATCTGGTTCATCTCCTTCTGGGTATAGAGGTATCCGGTGGGATTGTTGGGATTGCAGATAAGTATGGCCTTGGTCTTTTCGCTGATGAGTTCTTCGAATTTTTCCACCTTGGGGAGGCAGAAGCCTTCGTCAATGGTGGTTGTGATGGTCTTGATGACTGCGCCGGCGGACACGGCGAACGCCATATAATTGGCATAGGCCGGTTCTGGAACGATTATCTCGTCACCCGGATTGAGGCAGGACAGAAATGCGAACAGAACTGCTTCGGACCCGCCCGTGGTGATGATTATCTCGTCTTCGTGAAGTTTTATCTGATACTGCTCATAGTAGCTGACCAGTTTTTTCCGGAGAGAACGGTATCCTTGTGACGGGCTGTATTCCAGAGTCTTGCGGTCAATGGTCTTCAGAGCATCCAATGCCTTTTGGGGGGTGGGGAGGTCCGGCTGTCCGATGTTGAGCCTGTAAATCTTCACGCCCTTGTCTTCCGCATCGTAGGACAGTGGGGCAAGTTTGCGGATAGGTGAGGCCGGCATTTCGACGCCCCGCCTGGAAATCTGAAGTTCCGGATTGTTTTTCATACCGTTATGATTCTATTGCAGGCACAAAAATAATAAAAATGATTAAATTTGTCCTTTAGGAATATGAAAGATTATCTGTTCACAATGGAAATGGAGACTCGCGACTATGAGTGCGATATCCAGGGTGTCGTAAACAATGCCAACTACCTTCATTATCTGGAAGCCACGAGGCACAGCTGGCTGGCGGAAAGGGGTGTGTCCTTTTCCGAATGGCACGAACGGGGGATAGATGTGGTTGTATCAGGCATTTCCATCAAATACAAGACTCCTTTGAAGGGCCGTGAACGGTTTCTTTCCTGCCTGAATCTCAGAAGGGAAGGTCCCCGGTTCATCTTCAGTCAGGACATCTACCGCAAGTCCGATATGAAACTCTGCGTTTCGGCTGAGGTCGCGACCGTATCGCTCGTGAACGGGAAGCTCAGTCGCGGAGAAGAAGTTGCTATTGATGTGTTCAATCGCTGTGATTGAAAAATACTTACAAAATCAATAGCTATCAGCCGTAATCAGTTTTATTTTTGCATTGTCAAAGTCGCTCCATCAGTCAAGGATCCGGACTGAACGGGCGCAACGACAAAAAACTTTTAAAATTTTGAAGTTATGATTACCAAGACAATGCAAAACGCAATCAACAGGCAGATCAACGCTGAACTGTGGTCTGCATACCTTTATCTGGCAATGTCCATGGATGCTGAGGCAAAGGCTCTCAAGGGAATAGCCAACTGGTTCTTTGTACAGTGGCTTGAGGAGCAGGATCATGCCAGGATCTTCCAGAACTATATGAATTCGAGCGGCGCAAAAGTGATTCTGCATCCGATCGATAAAGTTGATGCTGAATGGGAAAACCCTCTGGAAATGTTCAAACAGACTTTGAAACATGAACAGGAGGTTACAGCTATGATCAATGACCTTGTGCGTCTGGCAATGAGTGAAGGAGATTTCGCTACGCTCAGCCGCCTCCAGTGGTTTGTTGACGAGCAGGTGGAAGAAGAGGAAAATGCCCGGGACCAGGTCAGCGATTTTTCAAGAGCCGGAGATGATTTCGGCATCATTCTCGAACTCGACTCCAGACTCGGTGAAAGAAAACATTCAAAGCCGGAACCTCTGAAGTAATCCGCACCAGCCGATATCTGAAGGCTGAAGGGTGGCCGGTACGCGCCTTCTGGTGCGGCCGGCCATCAAAGCGTCTGTTTCAACGTTTTGATGAACAGCTGGGCTGATTTCTTGACATAACTTCCTTTCAGTGTATGTATGCAGCCTGTCATCTTGCGTCTCATCCCTTCAATGGGAATTGCGACCAATGTTGGGTCGTAGAAGGTGGCGAGTGAGGACATTATCGCTATCAGGCTGGTGCTGTGCACCAGTTTGATTATTCCGTGGGGGTTGTTGATCTCTACACTGATATTCAGGCTGCTGGTGTCTGCATCCACGAAACGGTCGAATGCTTTTCTGGATTGCAGACCGGAGCTCGGGAGTACGATGCGATGACGTTCAAGTTCTTGTAATGTGAGAGATTCTCTGTCTGCCAGCGGGTGGTTTTTGCTCATTACGGCGCATAGCTCGGAATCAACGAAGGGGTCAGTATCGATTTCGTCGTACATGACGGCTGATTTGAAAGCTATGAAAAGGTCAATCTCATGTTCTTCCAGCATTGTCAGAAGTTCTCCGATACTGTTGTAGACAATTTGCAGTTTGACATTCGGATATTCCTTGAGATATATTTTGAGAGCATTGTTGAGAATGCCTCTGAAAGACGTGGTAAGGCCAATGTTCAGTGTGCCGGATACGCCTTTCTTGAGATCCGAGATGCGTTGGTAGCATATAGAAGATGTCTCCAGTGTTTTCTGAGCCAGGGGAAGCATTTCCAATCCGGCTTCGGTCAATGCCACCTTGTGTGACGATCGGACAAACAAATCGCTTCCCAGTTCGTCCTCCAGCTGTTTGATCTGTTGGGAGAGTGTGCCCTGGGTGATGTATAGCGACTTCGCGGCTTCGGAAAAGTTCAAGGTCTTGGCGACCGTAACGAAGTATCTTAACTGTCTCAATTCCATAGCTGTCCTTTTTTGCAATGATAGATATAAATATTGAGAATTTCAATAGCCGTTATTGAAAAATACTTACAATTTCAATACCTGACATATTGTCCACATAATATCTTTGCATTGTAAAAGTCGCTTCCGAAAGTCAAGGATCCGGACTGAGGGGCGCAACAAGATTATGATTAATGTAAAATAGATTGTCAGTATGGAAACAAAGTTCTTTTTCTGCAAACACTGTGGAAACGTGGTTGTAAAGGTGGTTGATAGCGGTGTCACCCCCGTATGTTGTGGCGAGGAGATGGTTGAACTCATTCCCAACACCACCGATGGAATGGTGGAAAAACATCTTCCCGTAATCGAAAGGGTTGACGACTGCACCGTAAGGGTTAAAGTAGGTTCGACTGCTCATCCTATGATTGACGAGCATTATATCTCATTCATCTATGTCCAGACCGAGAAAGGTGGACAGTTGCGTTATTTCGACATCGGCAAGGCGCCCGAGGCTGAAATATGTGCCTGCAAGGACAAAATCACAGCAGTATTCTGCTATTGTAACCTTCACGGCCTCTGGCGTGCGGCCGTACCAGCCGATTTCTGCAAATCCGGTGGATGTTGTGGAGACGGATATGACGCCAAGTCCGGCAGTTGCGGAACGGAGAAGCCTTCCGGTGGATGCTGCAGGAGAAAGTGAGCCTGATTTTGGATTTGGTTTTTCCCGCTGCCGCAAGGTGGCGGGTTTTTCGATTATATTTTATACATTTGTAGTATGGCGACAAGCAAGGAATATGCGGATTTCATACGTGCCAAGTTCGACAGACTCGAAGTTGTGACCCTCAAGCCAATGATGGGGGAGTACGTGATACATATGGCCGGAAAGGTGCTGGGATTCCTGGGCGATGAAAGGATGCTCCTCGAACCCGGGCCGACAGCCGCTCGGCTTCTGCCTAATGCCGAGAAGGTTGAGCTGTTCCCCGGGTCCAAATTGTTCTATATAGTGGATGATTCCATAAGTGCATCGCGTCTGTGCGAGATTGCCAATGCCGTTTACGATGACCTTCCTGTCAGCAGGCCCCGGAAATCCAAGCGCAAGCCGGACCCTGACATAGAGAGGCGCTTCCCGTTTGCAAAACATATAAAAGATTGAATATGAAAAGATTTATCGCAGTATTTCTGACTATTTTTGTCACTCTGTGCGCCTATGCGGGGCAGAGGGAACTTATCTGGCCAAAAGGGAAGATGCCCGACGCTCAGCCGGGGCAGATTGCCGCTATGACCGATGAGTCGAATGCCGGGGGATTCAAGGCCGACAAGCACCGCATCGCTTATATCGAATGGTTTGACGCTCCGTCACCGGAAAAGCGCAACGGGGCCTGTATGATTCTCATTTCAGGTGGCGCTTACAACAACTGCTGCGACGTGAAGCCTGTGCACGACTGGAATGAAAGACTGACGGCGGAGGGCATCCAGTGCGTCAATTTCGTGTACCGCACACCCCGCCCTGTCGGCATCCCCATTTATCAGACTGCCTGGGAAGACGGTCAGCGTGCGGTAAGGATGGTGCGCAGCGAGGCCGCCCAACGTGGTTTCGATCCTGAAAAAATAGGTGTCATATCGATGTCGGCCGGCTCTCATCTCGCCCTTCTGCTAGCTACCAGCTCCCAGACTCCGGCTTACGAACCGATAGATGCCCTGGACAATGTTCCCTGTCATATCAACTGGGCGGTGGTGTGTGCGCCCGCATACGTCACCACGGACGGCGAGACAGGCACTCCCGCTATGCGCGAGGGCTATGGCACTGATGTCAAAATTTCCGACGTGTTCAAATTTGATGAGAAGACCTGCCCTATGAGCCTGCATCACGGCGGCCTGGATCCTTATTCCCCGAACGGTTCCACGCTTGTCTATCGTCAGCTCCGAAAGATGCACGTTCCGGCTGAACTTCACCTCTATCCCAACAAGAGGCACGGCATTTTCGGAGTCGAGCGCGGCATCGAGTTCATCCGCCAGATGGGATTCCTCGGAGAACTCCCACCGGAAGAGGCGTTGATGGACCGATATCCTTCCGATGAGGCGCGGGCCGAATATGTGAAAGAGGATGTGTGGCCTGAAGGGAAGATGCCCGACGTGCAGGAGAAGCAGTGCCTGCCGTATATCGAGTGGCATATTCCCAAGGTGTTGAAAACCACGGCTGTTCAGATAATCTATTCCGGCGGCAGCTACAGCGGCAATGATCCGGATGACTTTGAGGTCGCGCCGGCTCGCAGATATCTCAACGAACTCGGTATGACTGTGGTTACCCTGAAATACCGCACTCCGCGCCCCGTCGGGCTCTCCAAGCATACCACGGCCTGGCAGGACCTTCAGAGGGCTGTCAGAATAGTTCGCAGCGAAGCCGCATCCCGCGGACTCGACCCGGACAGAATCGGCATTATGGGAAGCTCTGCCGGAGGTCATCTCACGCTGATGGGGGTGACGTCTTCTCTGCACAAGTCATATCTGCCGATTGATGAGATTGACAAGCAGTCCTGCAGTGTGCAGTGGGGAATAGGCATATATCCTGCCTATTCGCTGACGGACGGTGCAGAGAGGGGGAACTCAACCGGAGGTAATGACGACAGCGCCGTTCTGGTGCCGGAGTTCAGCTTTGACCTTGCCACGGCTCCTATGCTCTTCGTCCACGGTGATGCAGATGGCTGGGCTGCGATGAATTCCGTGAAGGCGTGGGAAAAGATGCGCGCAATGGGTATCCAGTGCGAACTTCACACTCTTGCGCTCCGTCCCCATTGCTTCCAGAGAAAGGCTTCTCCCGGAACGGGAAGTTATACTTTCCTCGACAGAATCGCCGAGTTCCTGAAGGCACAGAAAGTACTTGAATAGAATATGCATATCAAAACAATTCTTGTTATGGCGGCAGTTATGCTGGCCGGTTGCACAGGAAAGCCGGCGAAAGAAGGGACCTACGGCTATGATGCCGGATTTTTCAGGAAGCAGGGCATAGAGACGGTGGAACTCGTTTCCGCCGACGGTCAGTCCCGGGTACTTATTGTGCCGGGGTGGCAGGGGAGGGTGATGACTTCCACCACCGGCGGAGAGAAAGGGAACAGCTACGGATGGGTCAATCACAAATACATTTCCAGCGGTGAGCGTTCGGCTCAGTTCAATCCTTTCGGAGGGGAGGAGCGCTTCTGGATTGGACCCGAGGGTGGTGCGAATTCGTTCTATTTCGCTCCCGGAGCGGAACAGGTATATGCCAACTGGCTTGTGCCGAAGATACTTGACACCGAGGCGTTTGCCGTTGAGTCGAAGAGCGATTCCGAGGTGAGCTTCAGCGGCAGCGCAAGTCTGGAGAACGCTTCGGGAAAAAGATTCGGGATTGGACTGCGGCGTGCAGTCAAACTGGAAGATGCATCGGAAGTCCTTGGGGTTCCCATCCCTGAAGGTGTTAGAGCACTTGCTTACAGTACGGCCAATACTTTGGAAAACACGGGAGGGCAGGCTTGGACAAAAGAGACCGGACTGCCTTCTGTATGGCTTCTCGGTATGCTCAACCCCAATCCGGGCACCACGGTATTCATTCCGTACGAACTGCGTGAAGGAGAAACCATCGTGAAGGATGACTATTTCGGAAAGGTTCCTTCAGACAGGCTGGTTGTACGGGACGGATTCGTGTTCTTCCGCATCGACGGCAGGTACAGGGCCAAGATTGGCCTTCCGAAAGGCAGTGCAAAGGACCTCTGCGGCAGTTATGACAGCGGCAAGCACGTGCTCAATATATTGAAATACACCGTGCCGGACTATCCTTGCGAATATGTGAACGGTCAATGGGGGCATCAGGACAATCCCTTCGGCGGAGACGTCATAAATTCATACAATGACGGTCCGACTGAAACCGGAACCGTAATGGGACCTTTCTACGAGATTGAGACTTCATCGCCCGGTGCGGCGCTTGCTCCCGGTGAAACGCTGACTCACACGCAGTACACCCTGCATATCGAAGGTCCGGAGGAAGAGCTTTCGAAGATTTCCGAAGCCGTCTTCGGCATCGGCCTCAAGACTGTCGCTTCCGTATTTTAAGTCGAAGCGCAGTGAGCGGGTAAGGGGGCAGAGCCCCCTGAAAAGGCGCGTCTCAACGCGCCCGGCGGTGCGGGTATGTTGCGAACAGCAACATACGGGAGCAAGGAGCCGCGGGGGTAGCGAACGAAGCAGAAGCGCAGTGAGCGGGTAAGGGGGCAGAGCCCCCTGAAACAGGGAAAGCGACGCATTGCGTCGCTTTCCCTGTGGGACCTAGCAGATTCGAACTGCTGACCTCATGCGTGTGAAGCATGCGCTCTGAACCGGCTGAGCTAAGGTCCCGAAATCTTTGCAAATATAGCAAATATTCTGCTTAATCTCAAAAATTGTGTTATTTTTGAAAGTTAAGAATGACTAAGATTAATCCGAATGCAGATAATTACCGGTCTTTTTATTCTTCTTGCCTTCCTTGCAATGGGGGAACTGACTTCTTCCCTGACGGGAAACGTCATCCCCGGCAACGTGATAGGTATGCTCTACCTGTTCCTGGCACTGTGCTTCAAACTAGTGAAGCCCGAATGGATAAGGCAGACGGCACAGTTCTTCCTGAACAATATGGTCATTTTCTTCGTGCCTCTGTTCATGTCGATTATGGACGATTGGGGTGTCATCCGTTTGAATCTTGCCGCCTGGCTGGTAATACTCCTTTCAACCACAATATTGGTGATAATCGCTTCCGGAGCAACCGGGGCCATCCTGATGAAACTGCAGAAGAAAGGAGGGAAAGATGAATAACGGTGCCGCTCTCCTTGCTCTGACCATCGGGGCGTATCTGCTTGGAGTCTGGGCAAAACGTAAAACCGGATTCGGGATGCTTCACCCGTTGCTGGTTGCCGTTCCCGTGATAATGGCGGTGCTGAAGGTTTTTCATATTCCTACTCAGGATTATATGCAGGCCAACAGGATTATTACTTATATGCTCGGCCCCTGTGTGGTCTCGCTGGCCCTTGTCCTTTATGACAATATTTCCATCATCAGGAAGTATATGCTTCCGATTCTGACGGCAGTATTGGTAGGATGCATAGTGGGTGTCTGGAGCGTGTGGGCTCTGGGTGAACTGTTCGGACTCGACAGAGTGTTCATTGCATCAATGGAACCGAAATCCATTACTGCTCCGATAGCAGTTGAACTGTCTTCCAATAATGGCGGGAATGTGGCATTGACAGCCGCATCGGTCGTGATATGCGGCCTTTCCGGTGCTGTCCTCGGCCCCTGGATACTGGATATATGCAGGATAGGCAATCCCATTGCCAGAGGTGTTGCAATCGGAAGCGCTTCCCACGGCATCGGAACGGCCCGGGCTCTTGAGGAAGGAGCCTTGGAGGGAGCGGTCAGCGGATTGTGTATGGCTCTGATGGGCGTGGCCACCACATTTCTTCTGCCGCTGTTCAACAGAATTGTGGGATTTTAGTTCCTGATGTAGTAGGTGACATAGGTGACCACGCGCACTCGCTTGATGTAAGGCGTGTTGGAGTCGCGGTCGTCGATGCTGAAGGTCCCCTGGGTTGCGGATTTTATCTTGCCCGGACGGCTGCCCGAATCTTTGGCAAACTTGTCTGCGGCTTCACGGGCATTGGCCGTGGCTTCCTCTATCATCTGCGGCTTTATCTCATTGAGCGCCTCGAATTTGAACTGCGTCTTGTTGTCCCAATTGTCGCCGATGAGTGGAATTCCTTTCTTTATGAGTTCCGCCTGGCGTCCCTGAAGTATCAGTACGGCATCGATGTCTCCGCTGCACACGGTTATCACGTTGGTTACCAGATAACGGTAAACCCTGTCGTTGTTGCCGTATTCAGAGGCGTACTTGTCTGAAATCTGGGGAGACGCAACGCTGATTTCGTTTTCGCTCACTCCACCATTCTTAAGGAAATCGACAATGGCGTTGTTGTTTCTTTCCGTCTCCGCCAGAACTGTGGCCAGGTCATTGCCCATCACTTTATAGCTGAGAGGCCAGATAACCTTGTCTGCCTTGACTTCCTGTTCGCACAGACCTTTAACGTCAACGGTTCTGTCGTAGGATTTGAATTTAGCTACCGAAACAGGCAGCATAAGCCCCGCAAGCACGATGGCCACGGCGATAATCATTGTGTTCCTCATAACTCATTTTTTTTCAAGACAAATTTAAACAAAAAAATTGTACTTTTGTAGGCTTGTTTAAATATTTGAATTATGAAAGGAATAGTGCTCGCCGGAGGTTCCGGGACCCGGTTGTATCCAATAACCAAGGGAGTGAGCAAGCAGTTGCTGCCCATCTATGACAAACCTATGGTGTATTATCCCATCAGCGTGCTGATGCTTGCCGGAATAAGGGATATCCTGATTATCTCGACTCCTCAGGATCTTCCCGGTTTCAAAAGACTTCTTGGAACGGGAGAGGACTATGGTGTGCATTTCGAATATGCCGTGCAAGCTTCTCCCGACGGTCTTGCACAGGCTTTCATAATAGGGGACAAGTTCATCGGTAATGACGCTGTATGCCTTGTGCTGGGAGACAATATCTTCCACGGTTCCGGTTTTACCGGGATGTTGAGGGAGGCGGTCCGCACTGCAGAGGAGGAAGCCAAGGCAACCGTGTTCGGTTACTGGGTGAATGACCCGGAACGCTACGGTGTGGCGGAATTCGATGCGCAGGGGAACTGCCTCTCCATTGAGGAGAAACCACAGAAACCCAAGTCCAACTATGCCGTAGTAGGATTGTATTTTTTCCCAAACAAGGTAGTGGATGTGGCGAAGCATATCAGGCCTTCAGCCCGCGGTGAACTGGAGATCACGACGGTCAATCAGGAGTTCCTGAACAACGGCGTACTCAAGGTCAGGACTCTTGGCCGCGGATTTGCCTGGCTCGACACCGGGACTCACGATTCGCTCTCGGATGCTTCAGTTTTTGTGGAGACTCTGGAGAAGCGTACGGGAATGAAGATTGCCTGTCTTGAGGAGCTGGCTTTCCAGAACGGCTGGATAGATGCGGACAAACTTCGTGAACTCGCCGGACCGATGATAAAGAATCAGTACGGCCAATATCTGCTTTCATTGGCGGGCAGCGAACACAAATAAAGGTTTATGTACAGGAGAGATGACAATTATGATGTAAGGACGACTGCGGAGATCTCCGGTCACGTAAGGGAGATTCTGCGTCTTCTGGGGGAGGACCCGGACAGGGAAGGACTTCTGAAGACTCCCGAGCGAGTGGCCAAGTCGCTCCAGTTTCTGACTAAAGGCTATGATGAGGATGGAGTCCGGATTGTCCAGTCAGCTATGTTCGACGAGAAATATCAGCAGATGGTTCTCGTGAAGGATATCGAACTGTACAGTACCTGCGAGCACCATATGCTTCCTTTTACCGGTAAATGTCACGTGGCGTACATCCCTAATGGCAAGATTACTGGATTGAGTAAAATAGCACGGGTGGTTGAGACATTCGCCAGAAGGCTGCAGGTTCAGGAACGGCTCACCGTGCAGATACGTGACTGCATTGATGAAGCCCTCAAGCCTCTCGGATCGGCTGTGGTCATTGAGGCTACGCACAGCTGTATGCAATTGAGAGGTGTGGAGAAATCCAACTCGGTGACCACGACATCGGCGTTCTCGGGAGTGTTTCTCAGCGATGCCCGCACCAGGAATGAATTCCTGAATCTTATAAAATAGCAGTCAGCGGACCCGGATTCTGCGTCCTATCTTGAGAGTGCTCTTGCTGGAGAGCCCCGGGTTCAGTTTGCAGATAGCGCTGACCGTGGTGCCGTTGTTGACTGCAATGCGTGACAACGTATCTCCGGATTTGATTGTGTGCCACCTCATTGCTTCGGCTTCCTTGCGCAGCCGTTCCTCTTCCGCCCTTTCCTGTTCTTCGGTCAGCAGGATATTTTCCTCTTCGTCGAGACTCTCCGGCGTGTAGCGGTTGTAGTTGGACAGGTATTTTTTCTTGAGCACGAAGTAGTCTTTCCGCAGATTCCCGTTTTCGAAATCTATAATCCACTGCGGGTCAAAAGCAAATCCCTTGTACCTGGTTTCGAAATGCAGGTGGGGACCTGTGGAACGTCCGGTGGAACCTATCAGACCGATTGTCTGTCCGGCTTCAACCCAGTCGCCGACCTGTACGTCAATTCTGGACAGGTGGCCGTAATAAGTTTCCAGTCCGTTGGGATGTCGGAGAATGACGATGTTGCCATAGCCTTTGGTTCTCGTTGCTGTCCTGACTTTGCCGGCGAAACTGGCATAGGCAGGGGTGCCGGTGGGGGAGGGAAGGTCCACTCCGTTGTGATTGCGTCCGTGCCTCACTCCGAATCTGGAATATACGGGAACGCTGCAGGGACAGCAGAAGTTCTCAAGCGAATCTTTCAGACATAATGTCATTCTGAATGGGAGCGAGTCCCTTCTAATCTTGTAGGGCATCAGGGAATTCTCCTCCCAGTTTTCCCGCATCAGACTGTCGATGACGGGC
This sequence comes from Candidatus Cryptobacteroides sp., assembly GCA_045641985.1. Taxonomy (GTDB): domain Bacteria; phylum Bacteroidota; class Bacteroidia; order Bacteroidales; family UBA932; genus Cryptobacteroides. The sequence goes on along the minus strand of JAZUHY010000077.1, from coordinate 38,907 downwards.
GCTGAATAGTCTTTGATGAATTTCCAACTGCCGTTGGTGAACAGAACCAGTTTCAGCGCCGGGTCAGATGTCTCCAGCGTATCGAGTGTCTCGTGCGTGTCCGACAGCGGTTTGGACCTTATGACTTTGGCAGTGGGATCCTGCGCATTCGTAAGGACGGAAGTAAAAACGGTAATGATTATAAGCGCTGTCTTTCTCATTGTTTCAGGAAATTGACTGCATTTTTCAGTATTTGGACGAAATCTGTGCCGGAATCCACGCATTCGAGAGGGAATCCGTATGCGGCGACTCTGTAGCCTCCGGCATCGTAATGGACGGCTGCAGGTTCCATAGTGCCGGAATATCTCAATTCTATGCTGCCGTGCGCCGAACTGCTCGGCTCAAGCGCATCGGGGTTCTCCACGCAGTACATCACGGGATTCGGTGCCCGGCGGATGGTGAACAGACGGGGCTCTTCATTTTTATGGGTAACGGTGACGATACGGCCGTCGGCGGAGCCGTGGCTGCTCAACCACTTGTAGCCCAGAATATTATGGGCAAACGAAGCATCTCCCGAGCGGAAGGAGGTGGCTATGTTGGCCCCTGCGATGAGGAAGGACTTTCCGGCAGAGGTGCAGTTGCCGATTGCGGCCTTGAGTCCGTCGGGGAAGACGTCCAGCTGCTTGCCGCAGATGAGGTCGATTATCCGGCATTCATTTTCATCCTCTCCGAGTCTCCTGACAAACGAGCCGACACTTGACGAGCAGAAGGGAAGTCCGATATCCAGCAGCCCCTTTCCGTGCAGGAACGGATAGTCGAAGTTGTTTCCGGCTACCTTGAGGCCTGTATAACTGGTATAAGTTGCACCGAATCCGGGTTCGTTGTCACTTATCCATTCGTGACTTCTCCAGAAGTCATAAACCTGTCCGGCGAAACTTATGTCCTCCATATACGGTACGCCGTTGTCTTCCCGTCCGTCAAATCCGGCAACTTCCGGCGAGTCAATCCAGGACGGAGCCGAAACGCGGGTGAAATTGTTGACGATGAGGACGTTCCCTCCCGTCGCCACGACAGGTTTGCCGATGCAGAGAATCTCGGACGGAAAACTCCTTCCCCCCTCATTCCAGGCTACAACCTTGTAACTGTAGATATGTCCCTTTGATATAGGCATTTCTACAGTTCTGCCCTTGACTTCCACGCCGGAATCAAAAGCTCCGTCATCGATTCTCGTATAGACGGTATAACCGTCGGGAACGGCGGTTTTCTCTTTGGAATCTTCCGTGTCCTCCCAACTGAGCCGGGCTTTGTCCTCCCCGCAGAAATCCACTGCAAAATTCTTCACTGGGAGCGGCTGCACCACATATCCGCAGCCGTAGAGTTCGGAGAGATATTTGAGCATACCTTTGTAAACGGCGCGGCATACCGTGAATTTGAATGCCGGGTCGTGCCCGTATTTCATATCGGCGAAGTTCTGGTGCGAAAGAAATTCCAGCAACATAGCGGGGGTGTCACTCGTGCGGCTTTCGCTGTAGGAGCGGTCCCATAATTCACGTCTTGTCCAATCGGGGTTGAAAAAGGAGCGGATGTCGCCGACCACCTCGTTCTGGACAGTCTCCGCAAACTTGCGGCAAGTCATCCGGTCCAGACCGTCACTCATCTTGCGCATCCCTTCGCATTTGAGGGTATATATTGCCAATGTCCCCACAATGCTGTCGTTTGGGGTTACTCCGGCATCGCTGTGGAATGCGAACGAGAGGTCGAAGGGTATGTGCCTGTCTTCCTTCATACTCTTGACCCAGGCTCCGCGTGTGCCGAAATCATTGGTGTAGTCATTGTCAAAGTGATTCCATATCCCGCTGTCGATGCCGGACCATTGCATATTGTACATCGATCCCTCCAGGTAGGACGGTAAACCCGAGATTCCGTTGCCACGGTCAATCTTTCCCATACCTCCGCCAATCTTGACGGCGTCTGCGCTGATGAATGTGTTCTTTTCACCGGAGTTGTCTGCAATCACCATCCCCGTTCCGGAAAATTCAAAAGTGCCGAGGTATATCCAGGTGCCTCCGCCTCTGGTCTGGTCAACCCTGAATTCCGTGGAACCGCCGAGATGATAAACGGTGTAATGAGCTCTTGTGGTGCTCTGGGGAATGCTCCTGTATGATACGTAAACGGCGTAATGTCCTCTTTCAGGTACCCGGAAACTCCAGTTGGCGCTTGCTGTGGGTTTGTCCTTCACGCAGGCGCTCTTGCGCGATGACCCCATATTGAAAGGATTGTCCTCCCTGGAGTATGCGGCCTTGATGTCTGCAAATCCGATTCCGGCATCGTCCCATCTGCCGCTCTCAACATAGTCGCCCCTGCCTCTGACAAGCGGTCCGCGACCTTCGTCAAATGACGGGTCGTTGTCTATTATGATTTCGTTCAGTTGGGTGTCCCTTTCCCGAGGAGTCATCACGTAGGCGCCGGCATTCTCCAGCATCGGAATCAGGAAGGGGAGAACGTAACTCTGGGTAAAAATGTCTTCGTACGTGCGGTGAAACGGGGCGCGCTGCCATTTCCAGAGTCCGTCACAGTTGTCGAAATACCTGCCGTGGCTTTGCCATAGGGCGATGTACCTGCCGCTCAATCCCTTGTCGAAACGCCGCGAGTCTTCCTGCCTTACAATGGGCGTGTCATCCCTCCTGTCTTTTTTCCTGTATGCCTTGAAGTAATCTTTTACGTTGGTGCCCTGGCAGAAAAGTTCTCCGAGCGAGAATCCTTCCGGGATTGATTCGGAGAGAATTCCACGAGCCCATTTGAGATCTTCCCGGCTCCAGGGATAATCGGAGAATGTCTTTGTGAAGTAGAGGTCCATCGTCTTGCCTCTTCTGGTTATGGATTTGACGGAGATGACGGATTTTACTCCGCAACGCCGCTGCATCCAGACAGAGAGAGAGTCGCAGGTCTCATCGATCTCCTCCCTTGCATTGCCGAAAGCCTGCCTTGGGAGAAGCGCTGAAATAATCAGAATGATAACCGGTATGAGGTATGACTTTTTCAATTTTTTCTTGTAAGATCAACCAGAAGAATGAATACGGAACTTACGCCGAGCGCAAGGGTATCGGCATAGAAGTCATAGATGTCCATTGAGCGGTGGGGGAGACAGGACTGGATGATTTCGGTCGATATTGCCAGCGCTGAGCCTGCAAGAAGGGCCAGAAATACAAACAGAACGGACTTGCCCGGCTTCCCGGATGGATGGTCGAACGACAGGTAGGAGAGAATGGGGAAAGGGGCGAACATTATGAAATGTACAATCTTGTCCGTCGGAATCCCGAAGATGAAACGCTGCAGTTTCGGCAGACTGGACGAGTCTGCAAAGCAGACGAGGCAGACAGCACAGACGTACAGCAGAAACAATACCCTTGAAAGGATGGTTTTTGTGGTGGTCTTTCTCATTACAGCGATTGCATATCGTTCAGTTTCTTGTAATAGCCGCCCAGGGCGATAAGGTCTTCGTGACAACCTCTCTCCACTATCCTTCCTTCGTTCATCACAATGATTTCGTCCGCATTCCTGATGGTGGACAATCTGTGCGCGATGGCGATTGTAGTCCGGCTGTTCATCAGTTTGTCCAGAGCATCCTGCACGAGCCTTTCGGCCTCGGTGTCAAGGGAAGCCGTGGCTTCGTCAAGAATAAGGATGGGCGGGTTTTTCAATATGGCCCGGGCAATGCTGATTCTCTGGCGCTGTCCGCCGGACAGTTTGCATCCCCGGTCTCCGATGTTGAATTCATAGCCTTCCTTCCTGTCCATTATGAAATCGTGGGCGTTGGCAACTTTCGCCGCTTCCTGCACCTGTTCCATCGTGGCGCCGTCCACCCCGAACGCGATATTGTTGAAGATTGTGTCGTTGAACAGAATGGCCTCCTGATTGACATTGCCCATAAGTGCGCGGAGGTCCTTGAGGCTCATATTCCTGATATCGATTCCGTCAATTGTGATTTCACCGGCGGTGATGTCGTAGAATCTGGGGATGAGATCAACGAGAGTGGATTTCCCGGCTCCCGAGGCTCCGACGATAGCGATTGTCCTGCCCTTTTCTATGTCGAGGCTGATGTCTTTCAGCACCTGTTTGCCCCCGTCATAACTGAAGCAGACGTTCCTGAATGATATTCTGTCCCTGAATTCCGCAAACGGCACGGGATTCTCCGGTTCCCCTATCCTGTCCTCCGCGTCAAGAATGGCATCTATCCTCTCCATCGAGGCGAGTCCTCTGGGTATCCCATAAGCCGCTCTGGTGAAATCCTTTATGGGCTGTATGACGCTGTATAGGATAGTCATATAGAATATGAACGTAGGTGCGTCGAAGGGCGCATTGTCTTTCAGGATGAAGATGCCTCCGAACCAGAGGACAATAGCAATCATCACCGTGCCGAGAAATTCGCTTACCGGATGCGCCAGAGCCTGACGGGTGGATACGCGGTTGTTCTTGCTGCGCATAGCGCCTGTGATGCCGTTGAAACGTTCGCTCATCTTCTTTTCGGCCAGGAAGGCTTTGATGACGCGGAGCCCTCCCAGTGTCTCTTCCACCTGGCTCATCGTGTCGCTCCAAAGACTTTGTGCCTCTATGGATTCCGCCTTGAGTTTGCGGCTGATTGAACTGAGCAGCAACAGCATCAACGGGGCGAAAATGAGGGTGAAGAGTGTCAGTTGCCAGGATATTGTGAAGAGTGTGCCCATATAGAATACTATGAGGATGGGATTCTTGATGAGCATATCGAGAGTGCTGGTTATGGAATTCTCCACTTCCTGAACGTCACCGCTTATTCTGGCAATGATGTCTCCTTTGCGCTCTTCTGAGAAATAGCCCAGCGGCAGGCGGATAATCTTGCGGTAAATCTGCATTCTGAGATCCTTCACGACGCCCGTCCTGAGTGGAATCATAACGGCGGAGGCGCCGAAATAGCAGGCTGTCTTGAGTGCAGTCATAACGCAGAGTACAAGGCAGATAGCCAGCAGAACAACACTTGCACCGTTGGCTTCAATCGACTGTGAGACAAACCAATACACATTGTTGATGAGAATGTCCCTCATCTTCAGCTCCGCGTCCCAGGCTATGAACTCATACTCTATTGCATTGGTCTTGAAAAGAATGCCGAGGATGGGAATAATCGGAGTGAAAGAGAATATGGTGAAAACGGCGGCCAGAACGTTCATCAGGGCCGAGCCGAAGATGTATTTCCCGTAAGGCGCGATATATCGCTTGACGACTTTCCAGAAATCTTTCATATCCTGCAAAAATACGGATTTTCTTACAAAGTGAAAAGAGGTGAGGCGGACTCACGGGGAAGTGCCGTCAGCCGGGCATTGCAGTTGCAGGCCTTCAAGGCTGCCGATGAAGCTTCAAGGGCAAGGGCCGGAGTGTTGTTGTGTTCGGAAAGGTGGCACAGGAAGACCTGCTTGAGTCCGTCGTGGGCGAAGGCCCTGATGGCATCGGCACATTCGTCATTGCTCATATGTCCGTGTCCTCCACGGATTCTTTCCTGAAGGTCGGGGGGATACGGGCCTTCCGCCAGCATCCTGCTGTCGTAATTGCTTTCGATGACAACGGTGTCGGCCTGTCTGCACCAGTTCATCGCTTCTTCCGTCATCCGGCCGCAGTCCGTGATGTGGACATACCTGTGGCCTTCAATCATAATGGCGAAACCCACGGTTTCCGTTGCATCGTGCGGGACTTTGAAATATCTGGCGAGTATCTGTCCGTCCGCTATTCCGTTCCAACCCTCGTCCAGGTCCTTTGCCACGGCTCTGAGGTATTCTCCGGTCCCCGGGCGTCTCAGCAGGGCCGTTTTCAGGGTGGGGGATGAGAGAATCGGCCTGTGAAGCCTTTTGCAGTAGGAACCTATGGACCTTATATGGTCCCAATGGTCGTGGGATATGAGTATCGAGGAAAAAATTTCCGTGTTCAGCCCTTCTTTTTCAAGTTCCATCCTGACTCTCCTGAGGCTGACTCCGGCATCAATCAGAACCCCCGGGCCGACAGGCCTGTTCCCTTCGTCGAATATGCCGAGAAAATAGCAGTTGCCGCAACTCCCGGAGGAGAAAGACTTGAACTTAATCCGTTTCACTCTTGCAGTATTTGTTTATCACGCTGTAGGCGTCCTTGATGCCCAATTCTCCGGCGCGGGAGAGGTCTATGCACCCTTTCTCGTTGTCTTTCAGGAAAATCAGGACAAGGCCGCGATTGAAGTACGCATCTCCCATATCAGGATATCTCCTGATGGCCTGGCTGTAGTCTTCTATGGCGTTGACCAGTTGTGAGGAGAGGCAATGGAGGTTGCCCAGATTGAAATAGAGGTACGGGATTTCCGGCAGTATCCTTATGGCTTCTTCGATGTCCGCTATTGCTTCCGAGTAGTCGTAGGTCCTGTCCGTCCTGTCGCTGACCCTGGCCCTTGTGGCCCCTTCGTCATCCATCGTCAGGGTCTGCACATTGCTTTCGATAGATGCGATGAAGTCAATCATTTCCGCTTTAAGCACGCCTCTGTTCATCAGGTAGAAGGCTTTGTACAAGTTGGAATACCTGTTGCGAGTGTCTTCGTCTCCGGCAGATTTGACGGCCTGGTCGAAATATCTGAGGGCGGAGCTGAACTGCTTTTTCTGCACTTCGTTCATTCCCATCAGGAACAGCACTTCCGACGGTGACAGGTTGGAGTCGGTCAGATGCATATCTCCGGAGAATCCGAGCGTGTCGGAATTGGACACGGCAACGGGAATGGTGAGCTCGTCGGTGAATTTGTCCAGCAGTGCGTTTTCGTACCTGCGGGACAGCGCCATATTGCGGGCCTCCCTGTGTTGTGCGCCAACGAATTTGTATAGAGGCCGCAGTTTGATGTCGATGTCGCGATGCTGCAGAAGTTCGTTGTCGAAGTCTTTTTTTGCAAATTCTGCATCGAGAGCGATGAGGGAGTTGTATTTCTTTGTGGTGTCGGCGAAGGCGGAAGCATCCGTTGACCTGTATTCGCGGACCTTTTGCTGGGCGGCTTCGTAGTCGGCTTTGGATGCCTTCATAAGTCCGAGCCTGCTTTCCACGAATGATCGGTTGAGATAGGCTTTCGCAAAGTCCGGGTAGAGTTCGATGGCCTTGTTGTAATCCGCCAGCGCATCCTCCCATCTTTCCATCTGTATGAAATATGAGGCCCTGTTGAAGTATGCCAGAACATTCCGGGGATTGATGTTGATGACGCGGTCCATATCGTCCAGAGCTTTTTCGAAATCTCCCACCTGTGCCAGAATCAGACTCCTGTTGTAGAGAGTGAGGGCGTTGCCTGGCTCATCCTGCAGGACTCGGTTAAGGTCATCCATCGCGGCGTTGTAGTTTTTGGACTCATAGAACATAAGGGCCCTGTTGAAGTATGCGAAGGTGTTTTCCTTATCCAGCTCGATGGCTTTGTCCATATCCCTGACAGCTTCAGGCAATCGTTCCATTGCCGCGTACAGCCGACCGCGGCGTATGTACCCTTCCGGTTCGAAACGGTCGATTCTTATGGCAGTGTTGTAATCCTGAAGGGCTTTTGTCGTATCTTTCAGGAAAAGGTAGGAGGCACCTCTGTTGAGGTATGCCGAAGCGTCCTTGGGCTCTTTCCTTATGTACCTGTTGAAGTCTTCCACCGCATCGTCGAAGCGCTGTGCCAGAAAGAACGTGACCCCGCGGCTGTAATAGAGTCCCACGAATCCGGGGCGCAGGTCGATGGCTTTCTGCAAATCTTTCAGGGCGTTGTCATATTCGCCCTGACGGCTTTCGGCGATGGCTCTGTAGTGATATCCGTTTGTAAAAACAGGGTTTATGCGGACAGATGCGTTGAAGTCCTTTTCCGCTCCCCTCAGGTCTCCCAGATTGTATTTGGCAATGCCGCGGAAGAAAAAATTCCAATAATCCGTACTGTCCAGTTTGGCAAGTACGTTGAAATTCTCTATGGCTTGAGCATATTTTCCGTCCTGCAGGGCCGTTCGCCCCCGGAACAGAAAAACGTCCTTGTCATACTGCGCGTATGAAAAGAATGCGATGCAAATCAGCAAAGTTATTGTACTGAGAAACTTTTTCATTAATTTTGCAAATATAACCAAAAAATCTGCCATAATCGTGCCCGGACGGTTTCGCCATATTCTTTTTCTGACAGTATTCCTGTTATGCGCTTCATATCCGGCCCGGGCCGGAAACAATCTGAAGACCGACGTGGCTTTTCTCTCCGATTCCCTTTGCACCGGCAGGGAGAGTGGAACCGGCGGTGCCGTGGAGGCCGCGTGGTACATCAGACGCCGGATGGAGCAGCTTTCCCTCAATCCGCGGATACAGACTTTCCGCACCTTTTCCGATGACGGGCGGGACACGGTTATATGCCGTAACGTGGTTGCTGAAATCCGAAGACCCGGTGCGGAGCGCTGGATTGTCATTTCTGCCTATTACGACGGATTGGGGGTAAGAGGCGGATCTTTGTATCCCGGTGCCGACAGCAATGCGTCGGGAGTGGCCGCCCTGCTGGCAATGGCAGATTCTCTTTCTGCGAAGAAAGGCCCTTTCAAAGGAAGATACAATATATTGCTGGCGGCATTGGACGGTCATTATGCCGATTCCGAAGGGGCGGAAGAGCTTTGGAGACGCGTTCTTTTCAGAATGGATGTCAAGCTGGCAGTCAATATGGATATCATCGGCTCGTCTCTGTCTCCTGTTCAGCCTTACTTCAAGAAGTACATTATTTTTCTGGGCGGAATGCCGTACAGCAATATGCTTGACTGGCTGGCCTGTGAGAGGGGTATGGCCGTCTATTATGATTACTATGGGAGCCGGGATTTCACAAATCTGTTTTACAGAAGGATGGGGGATCAGAAGGCTTTCCTTGCTCACGGCATACCGTCCGTTATGGTGACGTCGGGCATCACTTCCCACACGAACAGAACTACCGATACGGCGGAGACCCTCGATTATGACCAGCTGGAACGGCGAATTTCGCTGATATTGTCCTGGTTTGAAAAACTGTAGGGCGACACGGACGTGTTTTTTTGTTAAATTTGTTTGTTTTAAATAACACGATACATTATGGTTAAGGTGAATCTTGGAGGTTGCGACTCCTTTGTAAAAAGCGCAGAATACCAATCTTATGTCAGCAAGGCGCTTGATGCGTTCGATACCCTTCAGGGAGAGCAGGGCGCAGGCAATGATTTTCTCGGATGGAAGACACTTCCCGTGGATATCGGCGAGGACCTCATACGCGAGTGCGAGGCTGTGCGTGACTGTTGGAAGGCGAAGGGCGTGAATCTGGTGATAGCCATCGGCATCGGAGGCTCGTATCTCGGTGCGAAATGTGCCATAGAAGCACTCAGCCACAGTTTCGTTGAACCGGAGACAAAGGTGGTCTTTGCAGGAAACAATCTTTCCGAGGAGTATCTTGCCGAGCTGATGGATCTTGCGGAAAAGAAGAATGTCGCCTGCATAGTAATCTCCAAATCCGGTACCACTACGGAACCTGCAGTCGCTTTCCGTATCGTCAAGGAATACATAGAGAAAACATACGGGAAGAAAGATGCTTCGGAGCGCATCGTAGCCATTACCGATGCAAAGAAGGGCGCCCTCAAGACCCTGGCGGCACAGGAAGGATACAAGTCTTTCATTGTTCCCGACAACGTGGGAGGACGATACAGCGTGCTCACTCCGGTGGGCCTGCTTCCCATTGTCGTGGCCGGTTTCGATGTCCGCGCGATGCTGAAGGGGGCCGCTGCGGAACGGGAGGAACTGCTTGTCCGTTCCGAAGACAACGCCGCCGTGCGGTATGCCGCAATGCGCAACCTGCTTCATACGGAGAAGGGCAAGGCTGTTGAGATTCTGGTGACATACAATCCGAAACTCACCTTCCTCGCCGAATGGTGGAAGCAGCTATACGGTGAGTCGGAAGGCAAGGAGGGCAAGGGCATCTATCCCGCTTCCGTGGCGAATACCGCAGATCTCCATTCTATGGGACAGTTCATCCAGGAGGGGAGCAGGGTTATGTTCGAGACCGTCATCAACGTGGTGAATGCCAACAGGAGCGTTGTCATCGGGAGCGATGAGCAGAACCTGGACCAGTTGAATTATCTTGCCGGCCAGCACGTCAACCATTGCAACGCAATGGCACAGCTGGGCACCAAGATTGCACACATCGACGGCGGCGTGCCTCAGATGGAGGTCAGCATCGACCGCATCAATGAGGAAAACCTCGGAGCCATATTCTACTTCTTCGAGTTTGCCTGCGGCGTGTCCGCATATCTGCTCGGTATCAATCCTTTCAACCAGCCCGGCGTGGAAGCGTACAAGAAAAATATGTTCGCTCTGCTCCGCAAGCCCGGTTACGAGGCTCAGACAGAGGCTATACTCAAGAGAATCTGATCTATGGCGGCCGTCTTTCATAAGGCGCTGTCCGTTGTCGGAACCGGAAAATTCTGGAAGGAATTCCTCACGATGACTCTGGGAATGTTCATAGCCGCCGCGGCCGTGAACTATTTCCTTGTGCCCAGCAAGATTATCGTGGGCTCCATTTCCGGACTCTCCATTGTGATAGCCGGAATTATGGAGGCTGCGGGAATGAACGTGAAAGTGTCAGTGGTCATATTCCTGATAAATGCCTTTCTTCTGGTCCTTGCTTATTTTCTGATAGGCAGGGAGTTCGGCATCAAGACTGTCTATACGGCCCTGATTCTGGGCCCGTTGATGGAATTGTGGGAACTGATTTATCCGGTGCGGAAATTGCTGACGGAGCCGGGACAGACCTCGGTGATGAATGACCCCTGGTTCGATCTGGTGTGCTTTGTGCTGATTCTCAGCGCCTCGCAGGCTGTACTGTTCCGCATAAACGCATCCACCGGAGGGTTGGACATACTTGCAAAGATTGTCAACAAATATTTCCATTTCGACATTGGAGTTTCTGTCACCGTTGCAGGTGCTGTAATATGTTGCACCGCATTTGCCATCAATCCGTTCAGACTGGTTGTCATAGGATTGATAGGCACCTGGATCAACGGTCTGGCGGTTGATTATTTTTCAGCCGCGCTTGACAGGAGGAAGAGGGTCTGTATCGTTACCGAGGAAACGGAAAAGGTGAGGAAATATATTATTGAGAAACTTGTGCGCGGATGTACGGTCTATACCTGCGAGGGCGGGTACTCCGGAGAGACGAAGCACGAGATACAGTCCCTGCTCACGCAGAACGAATTCTCCGATTTGATGAAATTCATATCTGACAACAGGATAGATGCATTCATCACTGCCGGGAACGTGAGCGAGGTCTATGGCCTCTGGTTCACGGACAGGAAACGGAAATACAAATAATCCTTAATATCACATAATTATGTTTATTGCCAACAGTCAATTTATTGCAGTTATTCTCTGCTTCATTACAATGCTCTGCTGGGGCTCCTGGGGCAACACACAGAAACTTGCGGCCAAGAGCTGGCGCTACGAACTTTTCTACTGGGATTATGTCATCGGAATGGTGATATTCTCCCTGATTATGGCCTTTACCCTCGGCTCCTTCGGAAAACAGGGTGTGCCTTTCATCCAAAATATGGCGCAGGCTGATTTCACCAGCATTGCCTGGGTCCTCTTCGGAGCAGTTGTATTCAACCTTTCCAATATTCTCCTTTCCGCATCGACGTCGAAGGCCGGAATGTCCGTCGCTTTCCCCTTGGGATGCGGCCTTGCCCTTGTTCTGGGTGTTGTCAACAATCTGGTTTTCCACCCCAATGACAGGACGAACGTGCTCGTGCTGTTGCTTGGAGTCCTTCTGGTTGTGATTGCCATCGTCTGCAACGGAATCGCTTCCGGCAAGGTTGACAAATCCGAAAGGGATCCTCTTCAGAACCGTCAGGGACTCATTTACGCCGTTCTGGCCGGAATCATAATGTCATTCTTCTCGGCTCTTGTTTACAATGGAATAGATATTAATAACTTCGCCCAGCCCGAGGCCGGCAAGCTCACTCCCTACAGCGGACTTGTAATCTTCGCTCTCGGGGTGTTCGTGAGCAATTTCGTATTCAACTGCATCTTCTCGCTCAATGATTCGACCCAGTCCGGTGTGAATTACGCCGATTACTTCAAGGGTGGAGCCAGAACTCACGTGGTAGGAATGCTCGGTGGTGCAATCTGGTGCCTTGGTACAGGTCTCAACTATGTGTCCGCAGGAACTGCCGGCGCATCTGTAAGTTATGCCCTCGGACAGGGCGCACCGCTTGTGGCCGCCATCTGGGGCGTGTTCATCTGGAAGGAGTTCAAGGGTGGCAAAAAGGGCGTCAACGGCCTTCTTACAGCCATGTTCGCCCTCTTTATTGCCGGTCTTGCCCTGATAATCATATCAGGGAACTGATATAGGCATCACTTGGTTTCGGAAGAAACCGTATCGTCAACACAGTCTTCAAAGTCAGCATCGGAGTTGTCTGAAATGTACAGCTCCGATGCTGCCGCATATCTGCATACCACCTTTTTCGCTTTGGTGTTTGTGCAGTCCTTGAAACTGATGAGCGCCGGAAGAACGCAGTCATCGGATATGAGTGATTTCTCCCTGAGAGTCCTGACCTGTTCGCGAATGGCAGGCCCGTTACCCTCTATCACGCCGTTGACTATGGCCACATTCTTTGCTCCTTCCGCCCAGAAGATGGCCTTGCGGCCCTGATAGTCAAAGATGTTGGGAGAGCCAACGACCGTGCCTCTGATATAGACAGTAACGTTGTCCTTGAGTTGTACGGCACCGGTGAGATAACGCCCTACGCTGATGTACAGAATGCCGCCGCCATTTGCTGATATGAAGTCAACCGCCTTCTGGAAACTGGTGGTATTGTCTATGAGTCCGTTGCTCTTGACGCCGAATATGGATGCGTTATATACCTTGGCGGAATCGATTCCTGCCATTTTGGCTATGAGCGCGTGTTCCTTGTTGTTCTGGCCGTTGGCAAGGAAACAGCCAAGCGCCAGTGTCATTATGATTGCAATCCTTTTCATCATTTTACTTTCTTGAAGTGCCTGGTGTTGTTCTTGATTATCTGGTTCTTCTTCTCCTTTGACGGGTCCGAAATCTGTATGTTCCTGAATGTGACTCCGTCAACGTCGTCGAAAACGAAAGCGGGGCGGTAATCTTCCGCCGCGAGGCTTATTTTTACGTTTTCAAAGATAAGTCCGTCGGCGTGACGCACATAGAATCCCCAGGCCGGTTCTTCCTTCCATTGTGAGAACTCGGGATAGGATTTCTCGAGTTCCGGCATCGCTTCGAGCACTTCCTTCGTACAAGCGCGGTACGCGATGGAGGTGTCAGTCTGTCCCGGATATACTATTTCAATGTCCTGGAGTTTCACGTTCCTGATTCTGTGGCCTTCGTCGGGCAGGCCGAGGATGGAACTCGGGCATACGTTGCGCGGAGGCAGGGGAACGGGTCCCTCATAAATATATCCTGCGTCCGGCTTTCCCCGCGGGACTTCGGCATATACGTTCCGGATGAGTATGTCCTTGACGCAGGGAACGTTGGTATTGGAATTGCGGCTGCCGAAACGGATGAATATGGGATTGCCGGTGTTGATGCTCTTGAGCCCGTCTATGAGAACGTCTTCAACGCATCCGCCGTCAACGCTTGCTATGTTGATTGCGCTGCGGAACGTGTCGAAGATGGTTATGTTGCGGAAGACGAAATGCCTGAAAATGCCTTTCGTGAGCGTGCCGAACTTGACGCCGCTGGCGCTGCTGCGCCCTATGCAGTTTTCCACAAGCACGTTCTCGCTGATTCCGTCCGTGTGATGGCTCTTGAAGCAGTAGGCGTCGTCGGAAGCATCGATGTAGCAGTTGCGCACCACCACGTTGCGGCAATCCACAACGTCCAGGCCGTCATTGTTCCAGTATGCCTTTGCATCCACTTTGATGCCTTCGATGGTGAGGTTGTCGCAAAGTTCGTACTGCTGCGTCCAGCAGGCCGGGTCTTTCATTGTGACGTCCCTGACGAGCACTCCGTCGCATTTCAGGAAATGGATTATTTCCGGACGGTTGGACTCCTGGGGACGGTCCAGTTCGAGAGCGTCCTCGAAGAGTCCGAGATGAATGTACTGGACCATTCTGTTGGCCACTTCGAACCCGCGACAGTCAAGAATGCCCTTGCCCGTGAGCGCAATGTTGTTCTGGTTTACGGCGAACAGCATTGCCGTCCAGTTGATGACGGGGTCGCGCACATAGTCCCAGGGATTCAGTGAACCGAGAAGGACAGCTCCGTCTTCAAGGTGAAGTTCGACGTTGTGTTTCAGATAAATTGAGCCGGTCACGAACTGACCTGAGGGGACGGTCACGCGGCCGCCGCCGTCAGCGGAAGCCAGGTCGATTGCCGCCTGAATGCTTCTGGTGTTAAGTGTGATGCCATCCGGTTTTGCTCCAAAATCGGTGATGACGTAATCTTTGGCCATCAGTGCCGCCGGTATGGCGAGCAGAGCGGCGATAATGGATATCGTGAAAAGTTTTTTCATTATCTGTACAATTTTACCGGTCCCAACAATCCCATCGGAGGAGTGGCCCCTTTGGTCCACTTCTTGGCGATGCTTTTGTCCGGGAATGAACCCGTATAGTTGGCCATAAGTGTCGTAACTTTAACTTCGATTGTGTTTTCTCCCTCGACCAGAACTCCTGAAAGGTCATAGACCCTGCGGCCGAACCAGTCCACTCCGAGATCCTTGCCGTTGACGGTGAGCTCGCAAATGTCGCAAACGCGGCCCAGATTGATGTAGCGGGGGAGTTCCTTACCTAAAGTTACCGTAGTCCTGTAGGTTACAGTACCCATAAACGTGCTGTATTTCTCCGTTTTCTGGAGGTCTGTGAGCTCGTCGAAATGATCGGTGAGAACGGTGTCAACCTGAGGATTGACCAGAGTGAGGTCCCAGTTCTTCACTGCGAGTGTGTCGGCCCCGGTAACGGGGAGCGGGGCCCATTTCTCGCCCTTGGTCTCCTTGTTGAACATAAAGACGTAACTCTCTGAAGGTCCGAATTCGAAGGAGAGTTTTCCGTCTTTGCCAATGGGCATAGCGTAACGCTTGCCTGTGGATGCGTCGTAAATCCAGGCGTGTCTGCCCCTGGTGACGGACGCGGGGAAGATGATGTCGGTGCTGCGCGCCTCACTCATATGGGCGTTTGCGAAGAAGAAGAATTCCGACTTGTCGTCCATTACATAGTGGTTCTGGAGGAGGAAACGGTCGGGATTGGTGATGGTTATGGCGTGAGGAATATTGTATTTGTTCATCACTTCCGTGTACCATTCGAGGTACTTGCCGTCAGAGGGGTTTTCCAGCAGAATGAAATTGTCGGGATATTTCTTGAGTTCCTCCACCGCGGCCCTGATTTGCGCGTCACGCTCCTTGTAATTATTGAGTCCGAGTGACTTGTACGGAAATTTGTTGATGCAGAACACGCGTCCTCCCTGCTTCACGAAATCGAGCAGCAGGGCAAGTGTATGGGGCGTAGTGCTGGATACCTCAATCAAGAATATTGTGCCGTACTGCTTGGGACCGTAACAGATTTTACCGTTCTTCACGACAGCGTCATTAAGAATGTTCTCCGTAACGTAGTCCGCGCCGCCACCGTTCTTGTGGATGGCTTCCCAAATGAGAGAGGTGTAGGGGACATTGAGCTTCTCGGGGAACGGCTCGGTGGTGACACCTATCTCGGACCACATATCGTAGTTTGCGGGAAGCAGTGCTATGTCGGTGTACATATCGGAATTCTGAAGAAGGCTGCTCATACGTGCACGGTAGTCGTTCAGGAGTTTGAAATACGGCCACCAGGTGTTCTTTTCGTTGTAGTAGCTGCCATATCTTATCCATCCCGGGAATCCCGCCTTGGGAGGGTTGTAGTTGAATCCGTGCCATACGGAATGGGTGATGCCCGCCTCTGCGGCCATATCGGAGCCGACTTTCAGGAATTCAAGGGGAGTGGAGAATACTTTGTAGGTATTTGTCATTTCCTCGCAGCTGACGAGACGTTTCCCAGTGAGGTGGGCGGCGGAAGACACATACTTGTCAATCATAGTGTATCCGCGTCCGCGACGGTAATCCTCATCTCCCATTTCTTCTCCGATACGGTGTTTGAGATAATTTGTGGTCCAGGATTCTCCTTCCGGGATATCGTGCTCAAGTGACGGCTCCAGCTGGAAGAATCCGCGTCCGTAGGCCTGGGCGCGTGATTTTACCCCCTTCTCGCGGCACCATTGAGTATATGTTTTGACGTATCTTTCCTGCAGCAGCTCGGCCTTGGTGAGTTCGAAGTCGAAGCGCACCCTGTTCACCTTTGCCTCGAATGCCTTGCCTTTCTTGCTGCCGTAGTCATAGCTGTCCACGTTGCCGAGCCGTCCGGTCTTGAACATCGTGAAAGGCAGCCAGGGCATAAGGTCGTAGCCGCGGCGGGCCTTGAACTCCTCGGCGAAGTCGCCGGTCCAGTTGCAGCCCTCGAGTTCCATACTGTCCACAAAGAATGCGCGCAGATGTTTGTTGAGGGGGCCGATACGTCCCTCAATGGCATCCGTCATATGGTTCAGGTAGTTCTTTACGGCCTGTTCGTCCATATGGTTGAGGATAGGACCGGCCGCTCCCGGGGCTCCGCAGATTACTGAGGCGAAGCTCTCGTATTTCACGAGGGCGTAGATCTGGTGTTTCCCTTTAGGCACTTCAATGGTGAGCATATCACCGTCAAATTTGTCTGTGATGTCAATCACCTGACTGAGGTCATTGATGGGATCGGGGACGAGGTAGCAGGCGACAAGAGTCGGGATGCGGCTTGCGGTGACTTTGGTTACTCCAGGGTCGATTGATTTGAAAATATGGAATTTGGAAATCTGATAACTTTGAATGTTGTTCGGAATGGGCTGGGCGTAGGTGAGCATCACGGATGCGCGCTCCTCCCAGGGGAGGGTTTCGGAACCGAAGGGCCATCCGGAACCGATGATAAGGTCGCAGGTTATGCCGATCTTTTCCGCTTCGTCGAAGACAACCTTAAGCATATCAATCCATTCGTCGCTGAGCCAAATAAGCTCTTTGGTTCCGGCTTCGTCTCCGCCCGGGAAGCCCACGGGGTTGATTTCAACGCCTCCGATTCCGGCCTCTTTGAGAAGGTGGAGCTCCCGGACAAGTTCATCGGCCTCTACGCGGTCTCCGTTCCACCACCAGCGGACGAAAGGACGGTATTTGCTGTCCGGGTTCTGGAACTGTTCATAGGCTTTGTAGGGTGCGGCGTTCGCTGTCAGTCCGAGTGTCAGGACTGCGGCCGCGCACAGAATGAGATGTTTGATTAATTTGGTCATTGTGTATGATGTGTTTGAGTTTGTCTGTATCGTAAATTGTTTTTCCTTTCCGGTCAGACTATCTCTTCCGCCGGTCCGGTAAGCCATACGCCTTCCGAAAGGATTTCTACGGAGAGTCTGTCGCGACGTGCCTGCACAGGGATTGTCTGAGGAGGCTTGAGGCCGTTGATATGGCAATATACTACGGCCGCCGCCACTACGCCTGTGCCGCAGGCCAGAGTTTCGGCCTCCACGCCTTTTTCGAAAGTCCGTATAGACAAATTTGAGTTGGATGCTAATTTGTCAAGGTGCTCCTCAGAGCCCCCTAAAAAAACAGAGACGAAGTCGATGTTGACTCCTTCCGGGGCGAAGGCGGGGAGGTGGCGGAGGCGGGATCCTTCTGAGGCGACGTCGAGCGTTTCGAGATTATCGACAAACTTGACGAAATGCCGTGTGCCGGTGTTGACGAACCATCCTCCTTCGCAGGGATGCAGGCCAAAAGGTGCAATCATCTTCAGCCTGACGGTGGTGACGTTGCCGTTTCGCTCAAGAATTGCGGCCCTGTGCAGGCCGTCTGCAGCCTCGAATACGTACTCTTTGCCATTGCCCGGAACGATTCCGAGGCTGTCGGCGAATGCCGCTATGCATCTGCCACCGTTGCCGCACATCATCCCGGTGCTGCCGTCCGGGTTGTAGAACTCCATCTTGAAGTCAACGGTGGCGGAGGGGGAGAGAATCATCAGTCCATCTGCCCCTATGCTACCGTCTGCGGCCGCGAAACCGTCCTTTCTGCTGCACAGGGATTGGATGACCTGAACGCGGCGGTATTCGGAAACGCCGGCGTTACGTCCGTCAATGACGATGAAATCATTGCCCGCTCCCGAATATTTGTTCAGAACTGTCATTCCTGTGAGTATATGGTTACGGGTCCCGTCATTCCGGATTCGTACAGGGGAGAATCGGAGTCGTAGAACTGATATGCGGTGAATGTGATCTTATCCTTGCAGTCAGGCTGCAGGTCTCCGATTATCCTGTTGTGCCAGGTGTTGGTGACCCTGATTTCCAGCCTGTTGGTGCCTTCCACAAGCGCTTCCGTAATGTTGAGTCTGAAAGGCTTTTTCCAGACAAGGCCCAAATCCTTGCCGTTGAGGAAGACGCGGGCCATATCATATACTTCTCCCAAATCCAGAATGTATTCCGATGAACCGCGCGGGGCGGGAAATTCGAAGTTTTTGTTGTAAATGGCTGTGCCTGAGAAATATCTTATGCCCGGAACATCCGAGCAGTCAAGACGCTCAAGCTCCGGCAGAGGCACGGAAGCGGGAGCTCCGAGTCCTTCGGGAAAACCGACTTTCCAGGAGCCGGTAATTTCCAGAACCCTTTTCCCGGCTTTTTGGGGGACCTTGAATGATGTGGCATCCGTATCTTCTTCAAACAGAATGAACTGGGCATCGTCCGGAAGCAGATTCAAACTGACGGTCGTGCCGGAGTCCGACATAAGGTAAGAAACTTCTTCAACCAGTCCGGAATCGGCGTGAAGCACATAGGGTTTCTTTCCGCTAACTCTGAAAGTGACATCTATTTCCCTGTATTCGGGGTTGATGTTGGCTATCCAGTAAAGCTCCCCGTTGTCCAGATGCCTGTGGACGAAACGTATATCCGCTCCGGTCGGGTTGGGAATGTCAACGTCCTTGCCCGGACCTATGCTGCGGAGTACATTTTCGAACTGGGGCCTGGAAATGACGTTCATCCTGCCCGAATGCCAGATGTCATCGACGAGGGAGCGGAATTCCGCATCGTCCCCCTTAAGGTCGCAGTGGTCTGACGGTTCATTCCCGACAAGAAGCACGCCGTCACGGGCCAGTTCCGCGAACCTTCTCAGCACGGGTACGGACATATATTTCACTTCCTTGTCGATTATTATCACTTTGTAGTGGAGCGGCATCCCTGAGGTCAGGACTGTCCTGTTGATGAAGTCATAGGCATATCCGTCGGGAACCTCGGGCCTTTCCTGCTTGAAGCGCGCCACGGCATTGGTTGTCTCGCTGTAGAAAACGGCCATATCGGCGACGAAACTGCCCTGACTCAGAAGGTACGAGCTTCTTGAAAGATAATCGGTCCAGGGTTTTGCCTCGCGGGCCCAGGTATTGTGCCGGTTGAAGGCCATTCCGTGTTTGCTGAGGGTAAGTCCCGGCAACTTGTCGTCAACGGGCTGATGGACGAGGCTGTGTATAATGAATCTGTTCTGCCCGGAGGCCATCGCTGCATCGGCGGCCGGCTTGAGATTGCCTGGATGCAGGGCCCAGGCAACCTTGCGCCCGAATCCGTCGGGATCTTCACCGTTGGTGGTGAAGGACTCTCCGGCGCAGACGTTCTGCCCGTAAATGTGGGCTACGGATGCCGCTTCCCTCATATCAGCCTCTTCGCAGGGGTAGGAGGAGTAGAATTCACGCATCCAGAAGGATGCCATAGGGACATCGGCATTGCGTCTCACGTCCATTCCGTCGGCATTGAAAACCCTTGAATATTCCTGAGCCTCAATGTGAGTGGTGAGCCCGTATTTCCGGTTTATCTCCGGCATTCCGTTATAGTGGTTTTCCGCCACGAGTTCTTCGAGAGTGCGCCTCCAGTCATAGAGGAAGCGCTCCGTAAGGTTTGCGTCCCCGATGATACGGCCTGCAAGGGCTGGCATCCAGGGGAGCAGGCTGTAACCGCGACGTTTCAGGAATTCTTCCGGCATCGATGCCGTCCAGTTCTGGCATCCCGACTCGTAGCTGTCAACCATAAGATTGGTGATGACTGTGCCCAGCCTGCCGTTGGACGCTTCCTGATACATCCTGTAATAATTGCGGAAGTAGCGCTGTACGGCAGCGGAATCCAGTTTGTCAACCTCAAGACCTGTGGCTTCGGGAGAGGCAGGACCGTTTTTCCTGCCAGTCAGGCCGTATCCGAACCTGCAGATGCACCATTTGCCCGCAGGCACCTTCCATTCCAGAACGCTGTCCTTGAATTTGTCCGTGATGTCGATGACATCCCGTGGGGATACCGCGTCCCCGCGTTCGGGGGTGGGATAGAAGTCCCTTACGGAATAGGACGCCGTGAAGCCGGCCTTCTCTGCCGCCGCGTTGACCCTGGACGTGGTGTACAATGTTATATCATTGTATTTGACAGCCTTGTGCTGGACGGTGCTGCGGAAGCGGAAATAACGTGCCGTGGTGGCAGGAATATCAACAGTGTTGTCCAGTGAGACGGTTTCCGGAGCGCGCGGTGTGACAGTGCGGAACGTGATGCCGTCATCGCTGCATTCCAGAGTCCTGGAATAATTGTACCTTTCGCTGAACGGAAGAGTCACTCTGTATGCCTTGATGGTGTATGGTCTGTCGAGACTGACCATTACCCAGGGGTATTGTTCCGAGTCATCGCTGCGGCTCAGCGTCGCCCCCATCTCTTCCATAGTGAGGTCCTCTTCCGGAACTCTGACGGCAAGAACGGCAATGTCCCTGAAGAAGCCGTCAATGACGGAAGGCGTTTCAAGGCCGGTCCTGATTTTTCCGCCTCCGTGAAGGTGTTTCTCCGTCCAAACGATTTTCTTCATCGCATCCTCCCGGGTTACCCAGGGCCCTCCGGTGAGGCTCCAGCCGGGGGAACTTGTTATGGATACTTCCATATCCAGGGAGTCTGCCATATCCAGAGCAAGGTTGAAGGCTTTTTTCCATCCTTCGCTCATATAGGGCAGCCTTTTCTCTACTATCTGCGGCGTGTCGAAGCCTGCGTCGAAAATGTGGAATCCCACAATGCCGGCCCCGTTCATCCATTCAATGTCCTTGCGGATGCCGTCTTCTGTGATGTTGCCGTTCATCCAATGCCACCACACCCTTGGGCGGTATTCCCTTGGCGGGTCGGCGAAACCGTCGAGTATGCGGCTCGCGGCACAGAGGGGGAGACTCAGTGACAGGAAAGCGGCAAGGATGAGAGTGCGTTTCATATTTATCTTATGGTGAGTGTGACGCTCTGAAGGTCGATGTCGTCGGATGAGGATCCTACCATTATGGTGAAATCTCCGGGTTCCACGGCCCATTTTTCTTCAGCGCCCCAGCATTTGAGCATATCGTCCGTAATTTCGAAAGTGACGGTCTTTGTCTCTCCCGCCTTCAGCTCCACGCGCTCGAAGGCTTTGAGTTCCTTGACCGGACGGGTGACGGATGCGTATTCGTCGCGGACGTAGAGCTGGACGATTTCCGTGCCGTCCATCTTTCCTGTGTTGGTGACATCCACGCGTACTGTCCTTCCGTCAAGTATGGGCTCTCCGTACCCGTATGTGGTGTAGCTCAGGCCGAATCCGAAAGGATAGAGGCATCCTGTCGGCGACCAGACGAATTTGCGTGAGTACTGCATAGGCTTGTAATAATACACGGTGGGAATCTGGCCTTCGTTGTAGGGAATCGTGACCGGGAGTTTTCCGGAAGGATTGACCTTGCCCCAGAGCACTTCGGCGATGGCGCGGCCTCCGAGCATTCCGGGTTCCCAGGCTTCTACTATGGCATTTACGTTCTGGCTGGCCCATCTGATGCTGAGCGGACGGCCGTTGAGAAGCACAAGAACCGTGGGTTTGCCCGTGGCGGCTACGGCTTCGAGAAGCTCTTCCTGCATACCGGGGAAATTCAGGTTGTCTCGGTCGCAGTTTTCTCCCGTAGTACGTCCGAACACGGAGTAGCGCTCGGAGTTCTCGCCGAGTACCAGAACGTTGACCGATGCGTTACGGGCTTTTGCGACGGCTCGGGCTATGGTGGCGGGTGTGATATGCTCTATCATGCCGTCAAAGTCCATCACGTCTATGTTTGACGTCATTTCCCTGATTCCTTCCAGAGCGGTGATTACATCGTCATCCTTCTGGGGAACCGCCCAGTCTCCGAGTATAGTCTGGCTGTCGGCATTGGGGCCGCAGACAAAGATGCGTCCCGGGTTGGACAGGGGAAGCGTGCCGTCGTTCCTGAGGAGGACGATGGTCTCGCGTGCGGCCTCCAGGGCGGTCTGGCGGTGCGCAGCGATGCTCTCCGGGAACGTGCCTTCTTCGTGAAGTTCGGGAACGGGATTCTCGAACAGTCCGAGGCGGAATTTTGCGACAAGAATGTTGGTGACGGCGGCATCGACCATCTTCATAGGTATTCTGCCGCTATGCACACCGTCTATGATGGATTCAAAGTAGTCGGGACCCTGCATATGAGTGTCAATCCCCGCTTCCAGGGATACCTTGAACGCTTCATCCAGAGAAGGAAGCCAGTGATGGAAGAGGTGCATCCTCTCTATGTCCATCCAGTCGCTCACCACCGTGCCCTTGAAGCCGAGTTCGTCGCGCAGTATGTCCTTGAGTATCCATTTGTTGCCGTGGCAGGGAACACCGTTTACGTCATTGTGGGCGGCCATCACCGAGCCTACGTTGCCTTCCTTGACGGCCTTCTCGAAGGGAGGGAGGAAAATTTCACGCAGCTTGCGTTCGGAGAGGTCCATAGGTGCGGCGTTGATGCCGCCGTTGGGCTGACCTCCGGCGATAAGATGCTTGGCGCAGGCCATTACGCTGCCGGCGCCATAGCCCTCACGCCCCTGAAGCCCCCATATTGAATATTTGCCCATCTCGCCCACGAGGTACGGATCTTCTCCGAAAGTCTCGCCGATGCGCCCCCAGCGCGGGTCGAGCGCTACGTCAAGATTCGGGGCAAAAGTCCAGTGCAGTCCGGTGTAGCGCATCTCTTCGGCTGTTTCCGCACCGATTCTTTCCATCATTTCGGGGTGGAATGATGAAGCCATTCCTATGTTGGTGGGATAGACCGTGCTGCCTGCAATCAGGCCGCTGCCGTGTATGGCGTCAATGCCGAATATCAGGGGAATGCCGAGACGGCTCTCCTGAGCCATCTTCTGGAGCGAAACCGCTTCCGCGCAGGAAAGCACGTGCAGGAAGGAACCGACCTTGCCGTCGCGGACCTTCCCGGCCACGTCAGGATTGCCAAGATTGGCGTCCTCTGCATCGATGTTCTTGTGGGCGGAACCGTGGCCCGGCTCGACGTAGCAGGGACCGACGTACATACACATTTGTCCGACCTTTTCTTCCAGAGTCATTTCCCTGAGAAGCAGGGCGGCCCTTTCCTCAGCCGGGAGGCTGCTGTCTTTCCAGTCTTTCTGTCCGCAAGCCGCCAGAGTCACTGCGGCGAGTGCGATGATGGATAAATTCAATTTCATATTATTGCTGTAATTGTTTATAATTCAATGTTAATCGATTCTGCGGGAGTGACGGCGGGGGCGGAGAAGCGGACGATGCTGTCGCTCCAGGTCCATTCCACGCTCTGTCCGTTTACCGTGACGCTTGCCGGTTCCTTATCGCTCCTGACCTCGAACTTGACGTCAAGTTTGTCGGGAATGCCGTCGAAACTGCCTTCCGTCGCGGCGACGTTAATCCTTACCTTGCCGCCCTTTTCCTCGCAGCTGATTTTGCGTGAAGCTATCTCACCCTTCTCGTAGCCGAAGCTTTGTCCGTCGTCGTCATACCATACGTAATTGCTTCTACCGCAAGGATATATCTTCAGGATAAGCTCGTCAAAAGGCTTTGAGCCCACGAACTGGACGTCCTTCTGCGTAGGGATGATGGCTCCGTCGCGCACGAAAAGAAGTCCGGCCCTGTCGGCAGGATAGGGGAGTG
Source organism: Candidatus Cryptobacteroides sp. (assembly GCA_045641985.1). Lineage (GTDB taxonomy): Bacteria > Bacteroidota > Bacteroidia > Bacteroidales > UBA932 > Cryptobacteroides. The sequence goes on along the minus strand of JAZUHY010000077.1, from coordinate 14,932 downwards.
TGAATGTCTCTCCTTTGCTGGAAATCTTTTCTCCAGTCCAGTAATCGTACCAGTTTCCGGCCGGCAGATATACTTCGTCTGTGAAAATGCCTACGAGGAAACTGTCGCCGAACATATATTGGTAGCACATATCATCGCAGTTCCTGTCGTCAGGGAATTGGAGCGGCATCGAGCGGACCATAGGCATTCCGTTGATGGAACCTTCCAGAGCCATTGAATAGATGTAGGGGAGGATGCTGTAGCGCAGCTTGATGCATTTGCGGTAGATATCCTGCTCTTCGGGGCCGTAGTAGAAAGGATGCATCATCGAGAACCAGCTGTTTATCTGGGTCCAGGGCAGGAACATTCCGAAATGGAGACTCTTCATTTCAAGATCCTTCTCTACGGACATCACATCGCAGGAGGTGTTCATATAACCGCTCATACCGAGGTTGAGCTGGTCGAAGAGAGCTGTCTTCCCGCCTCCGTTGTCACCGCTGGTGGCGGCGCTCCAGTGCTGTATGCCGGCCCATCCGCCGCAGTAGTGGTGCCAGGTGCGCCTGCCTGTGTGTCCCTTGACCATATTGACGAGCTGCTTGGGGAGAAGAACCTGATTGAGGTTGTGCATCTCCTTGTCCGTGCGGCCGTTGTAGTAATCCCAGAATGTGTGCTCGTCAATGGTTCTGGCAGGATCAAGCTTGAAACCGTCTATTCCGAGGTCGAGGAAGGTCTTCAAGTGGTCCATCCAATGAGGCTGGCCGGACTGTGACTTGCCCGCCGCAGCGGCGATGGCATCTTCTTCGGTTATGCTGAGGTCATATTCCTCGCAGAGCCAGAGCCCCAGTTTGTATCCCATCGAGTGCAGTTTGCCTACGAACAGTCTGGGATACTCCTGTTTGGGGAAATCTTTCTCTTTCCAGTATGGCTCGACAGAGAACCTGTCGGAGTTGAATTTCTTTTCCATTGAGAAATCGTAGCGCTTGCTCATCCATTGCGGCTCCAGCCAGAAGAAGTCACAGGGCACGTCATACTGGCGGAAATGCACGGCATCGTTGAGAATGTCGAACTGCTCCTCCCTCATATTCGGCCCGAATCCGAGGCCGTATGCCCACTTGGGCAGAACGTAGGTGCGGCCTGTAATCTGCGTGTACCCGTCAATCAGCGATGGCATATCATCGCCGGCAATGAGGAAGAAGTCGGCCTGCGGGAAAGTATTGTAGATGTTGAACACATCGCTGTCCTGACTTCCTACGTCAAAGAAATTCTTGCGCGTGGTGTTGTTGAAGATTCCCCATCCGTCGGAGCTCAGCATAAACGGGACCGGAATCTCCGTGTGCTGGTAGGTGGTCCACATCCTGAGGAGTTCGCCCCTGTGCTGGATGTGGTCGCGGCTGGTGCTGCCGCCTCCGTAAATCCTTTCATTCTTTGTGAGAGGAATGCTTATGACGCTGCTTTTGTCCACGTCTCCGCTTTCCTGTTTGTCTTTTTCGGAGAATTTGCCGTTGTCGTCACCTATGATGCCGCCGTTGCTGGCAACGTTCATATTGGAAAATCTGTCGTTTATCACTTTTGCAAGTTCTCCGCAGAGTTTGTCGGAAGGAGTGAGCATCCTGATGCCGCTCACAAGAGTTTTGCCGTTGCGCTCCAGGGATATGGAACCGTCCGACTTGCGCAACTTGAGTATGCCATTCCCGGTCTTGAATGAGACTGTGCCGCCCTTGTCCTGACGGCTGATTCTGACCGCGTCCCAATCGCCGCGAACGATGCCGTAGCGCTCCATAAGGGATTCCTCGAAGTCTTTCGTGGGGGAGATGCGGATGTGATAGATTCTGTCCGTACAGGCTTCAACGTTGACATACAGGCCGTTGCCTGTCTTGATTGTGGCGCTGTCCGCAGCGCGGATGCCGGATGCCGCCATAATCAGCGCGGCAATGGTTGTGAGAAGTCTTTTCATTATGCGGTCATTGAATTTACAGAGTTTTCAAATTTACAAAAAATAATTTGGATAATCACTTCAGACATTCTTCCGGCAGGCAAAAATATTCATTCATTTTGATTATCTTTGCGAAAGGACAAATCAACAATATATGAAATACAGAATCATTCTTGCAGCAGCATTCCTGCTTTCGGCGTTCACGGCAGGCGCCACGGTAATCAAACTCGACTCGAAGGACGGCCACAACGGAACACAGGTATGGGAGATGTGTAAGGCCGGTGAAGACAACTGGATGCCGGCCATCGTGCCCGGAACCGTGCTCAACTCGTTGGTTTACAACAAGGTCTTCCCGGAGCCCTATTTCGGGATAAACAACAAACTTGAATCAGGGCTGATTCCGGACCTCGCCGAGGCGGGCAGGGATTTCTATACCTACTGGTTCCGTACCGACGTGGAGATACCCGCCAGTTTTGAGGGACAACAGATATGGCTTCATCCGGAAGGCATCAACTACCGCGCGGAGGTATGGTTCAACGGACATCTTGTGAGCACGATGAACGGAATGTTCCGTGACGACCGCATCAATGTGACCGAATTTGCCAAAGTCGGCGGTGTCAACAAGCTTGCAATCAAAGTCTTCCCCGTGGATGAGCCGGGCACGACGATGCCCAAGAAATGGGGCGCGGCCGGGGAATTCCAGAACGGCGGCAACGGCAATATTGGAATCAACACCACTATGATTATGACGGTGGGCTGGGACTTTACCTTTATGGACGGCATCCGCGACCGCAACACCGGAATCTGGAAAAGCGTATCGCTCTATACGACCGGTCCCGTTGCCCTGAGCGATGCCTTCATCAGGTCGGAACTTGAAAAACCCGGCTATGACGTGGCGCACGAGAGCATTTCCGTGGAAGTCCACAACAACGACGTGGTGCAGATGCGCCCGTACGAAGGGAAGGTTGTGGCGGAAATAGTAGGGGAGGGTATCAGGGTCGAGAAGCCTTTCTCCCTCATACAGGGCAACTCCGAGGTCATCAGCTTCTCTCCCGATGAATTCCCGGAACTTACAATAAGGAACCCCCGTCTCTGGTGGCCGGTCAACAAGGGCCCTCAGAATCTGTATAGGCTCAAGCTGTCCGCCATTGTGGACGGCGCGGTCAGCGATTCCATCGAGACCCGTTTCGGCATACGCGAGATAGTCACCGACAGGAATACTCCGGACAAGTCCAAGGTGTTCTACGTCAACGGCAAGCGTATCTTCATCCGTGGCAACAACTGGATTCCGGAGGCAATGCAGCGCACTGATGACGCGAGGATGGAGACGGAACTCAGATATACAAAGCAGTGCGGCATCAACCTGCTCCGCCAGTGGGGCGGCGGCATTGCCGAGTCCGACAGGTTCTTCGAACTGTGCGACGAGTACGGCATTATGGTTTGGCAGGAGTTCTGGATGTCGGGCGACACCCGTATGCCGCGCGATCCCGGTGTTTACTTCGCCAACGTCGAATCCACGGTCAAGCGCATCCGCAACCATCCTTCACTGGCATTCTACGTGGCTTCCAATGAAAGCACGGAGGTGCTGGGAATGAGGGACCTCATCAACCGCTTGGACAATACCCGCAACTACCAGATGCAGTCGGAGTGTGACGGCATCCACGACGGAAGTCCGTACAAGCAGGTGAACCCTATGTATCACTATACAAACCAGGCATCGGACCGCGGCAGCCGCATTGACGGTTTCAATCCCGAATACGGCGCCCCGTCACTGCCTCTTCCCGAATCGCTGCGCCTGATGATGGACGAGAAAGACCTCTGGCCCATTAATTACGACGTGTGGAGTTATCTGGACGGAAATGGCTTCCATATGATGAGGACGGACTATATAAAGATGGTGGACTGTTACGGCGAGTCATCGTCCATCGATGAGTTTGCGGGCAAGTCCCAGCTGCTTTCCGCGATGAACTCCAAGAGCATCTGGGAATCGTGGAACGAGAACAAGCTCGACTATGGCGACAGGTTCTGCTCGGGCCTGCTGTTCTGGTACCACAACTGCGCCAACCCCCAGGTGGCCGGACGTATGTGGGACTGGTACCTCGAGCCCACGGCATCGCTCTATCACACAATGCATTCGCTTGAGCCTTTGCACATCCAGTTCAACTATCTGAAGAATACCGTCACTGTGGTCAACGACTATTACGAGGCTTTCAAGGGCTTCAGGGCCACCGCCCAGGTTTATGACATCAACAGCCGCAAGCTTTTCGAAAAGAGCGTGACCGTTGACCTGCCGGAGGACGGTGTGGCAAACGACGTTCTCACCGTCGAGTTCCCCGAGGGTATTTCGCAGGTGCATTTCGTGAACCTGATACTCAAGGATTCGGAAGGGAAGGTGGTTTCCACCAATTTCTACTGGCGTTCGAACGATAAGTTCTCCGGCAAACCCTGCATCGACGGCCCCTGCACTTCGGGATTCGGGGATCTTTACTATATGAAGAAGGTCAAACTGCAGACAAAGGTGACTTCCGCAATGAATGAAGGCAGTACGGTCTATACAGTTAAACTTAAGAATAACAGCGGAAAAATATCTTTCTTCAACAGGGTACAGCTCTACGATGAAGACGGACAGCCCGTGAGACCTTCCTTCTATTCCGACAACTTCGTTACTCTGATGCCGGGAGAGGCAAAGACCATCACAATCGAAACCGCCGTGCCGGGAAATGGTACAGTGAAGGTCGGTTCTGTGCTCAACGTGTTCAGGACGAAACCGGGAGAATAACAGCTATGGAAAGGCGCGAATTCCTCAAGACTGCGGGTCTGGCCGCTGTGGGTGCGGGTCTGACTGCCTGCACCGGAGTTGGAACCGGATGCTCCGGCAGGGCCCCGAAACCTTACAGGGTGGATGGAGGCAAACGGATGAAACTGTCATTCTTTCCGTATGAAATACAGTTGGCGCATACTTTTACCGTAGCCTCGTATTCCCGTAAAACCACTCCTGACGTTCAGGTGGAAATTGCTTATGACGGCTTTGTCGGATATGGAGAGGCTTCTATGCCCCCTTATTTGGGACATACCGTCGACAGTGTATGTGTCTTTCTGTCAAAGGTCAATCTGGAGCAGTTCCCGGACCCGTTCTGCGTTGAAGACATTCTGGCTTACGTGGATTCCCTTTCTGAGGGAGACGCTCCGGCGAAGTCGGCAATAGACATTGCTCTGCACGATCTTGTCGGGAAACTTCTGGGGCAGCCCTTATATCGTCTCTGGGGGTACAACCCGGCCAAGGCTCCCGCAACCTCTTTTACAATAGGTATAGATACTGCGGAAATCGTGCGGGAAAAGACTCTCGAATGTGCCGGACGGTTCAAGGTCCTGAAACTCAAGGTTGGACTCGACAACGATGAGGAAATGATCAATACTGTACGGAGTGTGACGGACCTGCCCCTTGTGGTGGATGCCAATCAGGGGTGGAAGGACAGGCAGCAGGCCCTGGATGAGATATTTTGGCTGAGTTCGAAAGGTGTGCTTATTGTGGAGCAGCCTATGCCGTATTCGCGTATTGACGACATTGCCTGGATAACGGAACGCAGTCCCGTGCCCATATTCGCGGACGAGGGGATACAGCGGCTCCGTGACCTGCCCGGCATAAAGGGCGCATATTCCGGCATCAACATCAAACTTATGAAATGCACCGGTCTGGCGGAGGCGCGCAAAATGATTGCCTGGGGGCGTGCGGAAGGTATGAAGGTGATGCTAGGATGTATGACGGAGACATCCTGCGCCACGTCTGCGGCGGCTCATCTTTCTCCGGCAGTTGATTTCGCCGACCTTGATGGCAATCTGCTTATTTCGAATGACAGATTTTCCGGGATGACCGTTGTGGATGGGATGATAACCCTTCCGGACAGACCAGGAACAGGTCTGGTGAAACTGTAATATGAAACTTCTTTCCCACGGACCGGCCGCGGTCGCTTTACTGCTCGCCGTATGTGCGTTCCCTATGTCCGCAGGGGATATGCTTTCCGTGAATGAAGGGCATAAAGTCCTATTTGACAACCCGTTGCCGGCGATGCACATAACAACGCCTCCCAACGGAACATACAACAACTACGAACTCGGCTTCCCGAGCGTCCTGACCACCTCCGACCCGGATCTGGGCATTATGCTCCACCAGCTCCGCAACAACATCTACACGGACAGGCATTTCGTGTTCATCGACGGAAAGGCGCTGATGACCAGCAAGAACTGGATACGCGACCACGTGCACGAGATGAAGGCTTTCTGCCACTGGGAGTATGACCTGCGCTCGTTTCTCGATTTCATAATAGACACTCAGCGTGAAGACGGATGTTACTACGAACTCATAAAGCAGATTGACGACAGGCATTGGTCATACGTCGGTGAGGACTTCCGCGTGATGTATCCCGAAGACAATCTGTCTCTTGTAAGGCTGGAGATAGAGGCGGACATAGAGTATCTTGTAGTGGAGGGAGCAATGGCCTGCTACCGCGTTACCGGAGATGATGAATGGCTCCGCAGTGTGCTGCCGCGGCTGGAGAAGGGAATAGATTTCATTACCTCAAGCCCGAAATACTGGGACGCAGGGCACGGTCTCGTCAAGAGGGGTTACACCATTGATACCTGGGATTTTACCTATTTGCCTGACACGGGCACGAACCGCCGCTTCGAAGAGGGAGTCACGCCGATGGCAATAATGCACGGGGACAATTCCGGCGTATGGCAGGCTATGAATCAGCTGGCCTGGATGAACCGCAGGCTCGGTGACGAAGCCAGGGCTCTGGAATGGGAGAAAAGTGCGGAAGAGTTGCGTGAAAATATCTTCAGATATCTCTGGAACGGGAAGTATTTTGTGCACCAGTTGCCTCTCAATGTACCGGCCTATGATGACAAGGAAAATATAAGGCTTTCGCTGTCAAACACATACGATATCAACAGGGGACTTACGGATTTAAGCCGGTCCAGGTCCATAATAGAGGAATATCAGGTCCGTCGGGATACGACATCCTGCTTTGCCGAGTGGTTTACCATCGATCCGCCATACAATCAGTTTTTCATATACAAGCCCGGCAAATACGTGAACGGAGCGATCTCTCCGTTCACTGCAGGAGAACTTGCAAAGGCAGCATTCAACAACGGATACGAGGCTTACGGTTGGGATATCATCAAAAGATTTGAAAAGATGATGCAGAGGGACGGCACGGTTTATTTCCTGTACTCGCGCGACACCGGCAGGTCTGAGGCAAAAGGGGCCGGGCCCAGTGCCTGGGGTGCCGCGGCCGTTATGTCCGCCATTGACGAAGGACTTGCCGGAATCTGCAACACGGGCTGCGGATATGACGAGATATATTTCTGTCCGCGTTTCCCTGTCACACATTACCGCGAGTTGCGTTATTTCACCGGCTATGAACTGACCCACAAGGTGGTGGATGTGCGCTATGTGCTGAAAGACAACGGGATGCGTTATCTTGTCAAGTCGCCGGCCAGGCAGATGAAATGCCACGTACTCCTGCCGGAGGGCAAAAAGTGTTCTTCCGTCATAGTAAACGGCGGCAACACAGCTTACAGCAATGTCAGTGTGGCTTCAAGCCGTTATGTTGACTTTGAAATCAGTCCGGACGGAGTCGCGGACATCGAAATACTTTTCTGACGCTTTCCAGGGCAAGATTCCCTTCACTCAATGATTTCCACAACTGCGTGATAATCAATGCGCGGGATATTCACAATGGCATATTCTCCATCCCATTCGAAATCCAGTCTGACGTTGTCCGGCTGCAAGACTATCCTTGAAGGCCTTTTGCCCGGCCTAATCTTCAGGACAATATCAACCACTGGCGGGATGCTCTTTTCTGTCAGGCAGTTGGGGGAATGATGCAGGCCGCTTGCATTGACAAGTTGGGTGAGCATCCTCCCGTCCTTCCACAAATCGACAATCTCCAGCATCCCTTTGCTGCCCTCGATATGGACACGGGGTTCGTACATTCGGGTCAGGGCTGTGTCCAGCGCGTCGGTTAACCGGTTTTGCATAAATTTGAGATAGAGCGCCGCTACGTCCGTTGACACAGCCGCTACCTTCCCTTTACCGAACTGCCTGACAGGAATTTCCAGAGGAGCTTCGCTGAACAGTTCTACGCTTCCGCCCTCAGGGAATCCTTTGGCGGAGAAAATCCTGCAGGTGTTGGGGCCGTTGAGAATCAGCGAGCCGCCATTGCGGGCATACTCTGTCAGCAGATTGAGAGTGCCTTCTTCAAGACCTTCGTAGAGTTCCGGCACAACAATTACGGGGTATGAACAGGCCTTCCCGTCAACCAAATCGTGCTCAGACACTACGGATACGCTGTGCCCGGCATCGCAGAGCAGGCTGACCATTCCCATAGCTCTTTCTCCTCCGGTGCGTGAGAACAGTTCCGATGCCTCGCGGTACCTGTCGTATGTTGAAAGCAGAACGGCAACCTGCGGCTCCAGATGTCCGTTAAAACACCATTCCTTCCGTTGGAGCATAAAATCCGAGAGGGGATACAGGTCTCTGATTCTGTCCATCCTTGGAGAGCCGTCCGGCATCTGGCAGATATAGACCTGAAAACCTCCGCCAAGAGATATGACGGCGGACGCTTCCTGAATCATCTGGGGAAGAGTCTTGTAGATGTGTTTTTTCTCGATGCTCCGGAATCCCCAGGCCATCAGGTCCCATGGAACACCCTGTTTTTCCATTGACCGCCCGGAGAAGCGGGCCCACCAATAGGAATCCTGAGGAGCCAGGTCTCCTGAGATGAAATCCACATCCGCACAGACTTTTTCAGGCATATGGTCTGAAAAGGCCCAGTTGGAGGCTATCCTGAACGAAGGATATTCTGCGTGAACGGCATCCACATAATGGTTCAGGTAGCGCCTGAACAGTTCACGGCAATAATCCCTGTATTCATTGTAATATGGCATCCCCCTCCGGACAGGAAGTTTGCCGCACAGGTCAATGCCGGTCTCCGCCTGGAAAGCGGCGACGGTTGCAGGGTCGAAATCGGCGCAGGTCCCCCAGCAGTCCCCGTCAATCCATATACCGTCAACACCGTAATCTCCCGCGAGTTCCTTCATCTGGGGAATCAGCAGATCATCGGCATATCGTCCGTAGGTGCGGGTTGCCTGCTGACTGCGGGTGCCGTCGGAGCGGAGAGCCGCTTCCGAAGGATTCCTTGCGATGTAATTGTAATCATATACTCCGGAGTAGTGCATATAGAGACCTACCCCTTCCTCTGCCGTCACCTTGCGCCAGACTTTCAAAGGGTCTCCTTCAATTTGCGGGATGGCATTCCCGCACTTTGTGGGATATGAAGCCCATCCGGGATGTCCCTTGCAGTCTATCTGGAGGAAATCAGGCCGCATCTCCCGGCATATCTCCCGGATTTCATCCTCTTTGAGCGTACTTCCTATAGGATGTTCCCGGTAATATTGGCCGGGAGTGGCGTGAAAATCGAAATGAAAGCCGAAATACCTGTCGTCCGGACGGTGTGACGTTGCCTCCGTTCCCTCATCGCGGCTGGCGCAGGACAAGATTAGGGCAATGCAGAGGGCACTTGCAAACAATGGGATGCTTTTCATAATATTCATAGGGCAGAATCAACTACGTGCGGGAAATTCTCAAAAACAAACAAATATAGCAATAATTCCACAGGGGCGTATGACGTGTTTTTTCTCTTTGTTAAAATTCTTTTTGCAGGTGTCCATAGAAATGATTACATTCGCAAGAACGGTAAATTATTCCTCAATGCATATGAAACGTATTCTATCCTTCGCCATTGTTTCTATGGCCGTATTGTGCGGTTGCAACAAAGCCGCAGACACTGTCGTTTTCGGAACCATCCGCACGGCGGAAGAAGACAACCCTATGGTTGAAGCAATCGCTGTCAGGAACGGCAAGTTCATTTACGTAGGTGACAAAGCAGGAGTCAAGGCCTACATTAAGGAAGGTGTCACTGAGGTGATTGACCATACCGGCAAGGGAATGGTTATGCCCGGCTGCTTCGACGGTCACGCGCATTACATGATGACGATTTGTCTTGCCAATATGAAGGGCGGTTTGCTGTTTGCCCACGAGGATGGCAAGGCTGAAATCCTGAAGAAAGTCGATGCCGCCGCTCTTGAAGCCGCCAATTCCGGCAAGCATTGTCTGTTCGGCTTCGGATGGGATATGCTTAAGAACAGAATGACAGACCATATCACCTTGGCAGAACTTGACGCTGTATCACACGGACTGTCTGTCGCTTTGTTTGACTCCGGCGGACACAATATGTACTGCAATACGGAATGTTTCCGTCGCTGCGGCATCATCGACGACAAGGGCAATGTGCTTATCGGGGAAATACCGGGCGGACTGCTCGAACTCGATGAAAACGGGCATCTTACGGGTTTCATAGATGAGCGTGTGACGGGGTATCCTATGCGTATGGGAGGCATCGACGCGGACGAAATCATAGATGACGAGGTTGCAAGTATCGCTCTTGAAAAATCTCAGGATTTGCTGATCTCCAATGGCTATGTGTCATATATGGAAGGTTGGTCCAATGCCTACCATCCAAGCAAGTTCTATGAAGTTGCCAACCGTTTTGATAAGGAAGGCAAGCTCAAGATGCTTCTCTCTATGTCCTACGAGGTCGAGCCCTGGCAGAAGGATATGAGCGGCCAGATTGATTATCTTGTGTCTCTCAGAGAGAAATACGGCACGTCACACGTGCGTCCACAGTATCTGAAGGTGTTTATGGACGGTGTCGTGGAAGCTACCACCGGCTCAATGTATAAGCCATACAAGAGCGGGACTACTTATGGCAGTCATTGGGCTGTGGACCGCCTTGCAGACATCACCCGCGAGTGCAACGCCAAAGGTCTTACTGTCCATACTCACGTAATGGGCGACAAGGCCATCGCAGAGGCTGCTGACGCCTACATCAAGGGCGGTGACGGAGAGCATCGCAACTGCCTTGTGCATCTGCGAAACGTGCGCAAGGAGGATTTCAAGCGTATTGCCGAGAACAATATCGCCTGCACTGCCGGCCTTACCTGGCATGTAACGGATGACGTGAGTCTTGCTGTTTTGCCGGACTTTATAGATGAGGAATATGTGCTGCACGGATATCCAATCAAGTCTTTCTTCGATGCGGGAGTCAAGGTCAGCAGTCATACCGATTACCCTGCCAACGGTGCCTCTCCTCAGAATCCGTTCGGAATTATGGAAATTGCCATGACAGGTCAGATGATAGATCAAGCCACAGGGAAACCTACTCCTTTATTCGACCCGGAGGAACTCATCACTCTTGAGCAGGCTTTCCAGGCCCTCACCATTAACGGAGCCTGGCAGCTCGGTCTGGACAGCGAGCGCGGCAGCATCAAGGTCGGCAAATATGCTGATTTCGTGCTTGCCGATCAGGATGTGTTCAACTGCCCTGTGACTGACATCCACAAGACAAAGGTTGTCTCCACCTGGTTCGAGGGCGAGAAAGTGTATCAGGCTGAAATGGTAAAAATTGCAGACTATCTCTATGAATTCGAGGCGGAAGGCTACGGCACCGAGGCTCCTGCAGCAGTCCTGACAGATGACGGTCCTGTGTCATTCGGCTGCAGTGCGGTCAGAAACGGAAATTTCTACGGAAGGAATTTCGATTTGAGCATAAATGAAATATGCGGATTCGTAGTAAGTGCCAAAGCCACTGATACCCGCAAGCACGCTTCGATCGGAGTGGCCAATCCGGTATTCCTGAACCTTACGAATGAAAAAGTCCGTTCCGGACTCACGGAGGAGGAGCTGAATTTCATCCCGTGGATGATGATGGACGGCATTAACGATGCCGGATTGGTGTGCAACATCAACGTCGTGAATATTTATGACATTGAGAAAGCTCTGCACACACACACTAACCCGGGCAAGCCTCAGATAATGGTTATGAATATTGTCCGCGCGCTTCTTGACAACTGCGGCAGCGTGGCGGAGGCAAAAGAATTCATCAACAATCACGACGTCACCCCCATCCCTGCAGAATTGGGAGATTTATGGGACTGCCACATTATGATTGCTGACGCAGACAATACGGTGATTGTTGAGTTTACAGGTGAAGAAGGTGCAGAAGTGAAGTTCGTGGAAACGAACATAATGACCAACTTCTATAATTACCAGTATGAGGCTACCGGAGAATATCCGCCTCATGCCTGCGGCGTTGAAAGATATGAAATCCTCAAGGCTAACTACGATGTTGGTAACACCATGCAGGGGATGTGGGAGCTTATGAAGAAAGTGCAATATACCCAGACATACAAGGAGTCAACCGAGCCTTTCTGGTGCTCGGAATACTATGACGTAATCCCGTCATTCGATGAGCAACCCCGCGAGTACTGGACAAAGGCGGAGGTCATTGAGCAGAAGATGCCTGCAATCGAAGTGGAGGCTTATAAGGTATATGAGGAAACCGGAGAGTACGATCCGGAACTGAATCTGTGGTTCACCGCACACAACAGCATTTATGACATTGCGAACAGAACCCTCTGGGTAACGGTACGCGAAAAGTACGAAAAGCGTTACGAATTCAAACTGTAGATTCTTATGAAGAAACTCTCTATTCTGGCGACAGGCCTCGTCCTGTGCCTTGCTTCAATATCCTGCTCCGAAAAGCATAGTGCCCCCGTGGCTGTCTGCGAGAACGGACAGTTCGTGGGATATATCGAGGACAACGGTGTCCTGACCTTCAAGGGAATACCTTTCGCAAAGGCCCCTGTCGGAGAACTCAGATGGAAGGCTCCGCTGCCGGTAGAGGCTTCCGATGAGGTCTTTGAGGCAAAGGCCAACGGCCTTCCCGGGTTACAGTCATACGATGCGGGTGAAGTGGCCAGTCACGGAGAACTCAGCGAAGACTGCCTCTACCTGAACGTCTGGACAAAAAACCTTCAGATGACCAAAGGTCGTCCGGTTATGGTTTGGTTCCACGGCGGTTCCTACGGCTGGGGCGGCACCATAGACCCGCTCTATGAAGGCAAATATCTTGTAAACGAGTATCCCGACGTTGTACTTGTTTCAGTGGAATACCGTGTCAATGCTATGGGGTTCATTGACTTTGTGGATGTTCCCGGCGGTGAGGCTTTCCCTGATGCACCGTACCTTGGAATACTCGACCAGCAGCAGGCTCTGCGCTGGGTTCAGAAGAATATCAGCGCATTCGGCGGAGATCCCGACAACGTGACTATCTTCGGAGAGTCTGCGGGTGGCGGCTCCGTCAGCGCTCATCTCATAGCCAAAGGCTCTGAGGGCCTGTTCCGCAGGGCCATCCCTATGTCCGGGGAGATATGCCTTGAGCATACGCCTGAAAATTACAAGGTAACCGGGCAGGCGGCCAAACTGCTTGCCGTAACGGGCTGCAAGGATATGGACGGTCTGATGGCTCTTACCGAAGCTGACCTTCTCAAGGCTCTGAACACGGAATCCGGCGGAAGAAGCGCCGAAGGTGTTGGCGGCCACGTTGGCGACTTCAACAACTGGCCTATGCGCAGTGACGAAAGGAGCATACTCCCTTCAGACGGCTACAAGGCCATTCTTGAAGGGAAATCCAAGGACGTGGACGTGATGATAGGCACTGTGGCGGACGAGATAAGGTACTGGGCGCATCTTCAGTACGACCCTACGGATAAGGAAAGTCCTCTCGGCTTCTATTATGAGTGGGCAAAGGATAAGGTAGAAGGAATAAAGAAGATAGGAGGCCCCGAAACTGCCCGACGCATAGACGAGAGCCTCAAAGTCATCGACCCTGACACCGATGAATGGGACGAGAAACATCCCGGAATCTGGAAATACACCCAGATACTGACCGAATACAATTTCCGCCTCGGCAGCATCACCATAGCTCAGAACCACTCGGAGGCCGGTGGCAAGGGAAAGACCTATATGTACACATTCGGCAAAGGGTATGAAAATGGCGCCATCCCGGGAGAGGACTATATGAAGGCCTGCCACGCCTGCGAACTCACTTACGCATTCAACAACCTTGTATATGAAGGCGGTGATCCGTTCGACCCGGTCCTCACCAAACGTTTCAGCAATATCTTCGTGAATTTCGCCCGCACCGGCAATCCGAGCATCGAAGGACTTGACATTCCCGAGTACGAGAAGAACGACCGCAGCACCGTCATTGTGGGACGCGATTCACAGATTTATGTAGAGAAGAATCCTCTTGCCAAAGAGACGGAACTTCTGCTGCCCACTTATTATAATTTCTTTCTGAAAAAGTAGAACCAAGGCTGAATTTAACTGGAGATTTATGAAAAGCCTAAAGAGTATCGTAATATTAGTTCCGCTTCTGCAGGCCATCACTTTGCGGGGGAGACTGTCCGAAAAGTGTCTGATTGACCAGAACTCGGCTTCCGAAAGACTTGGTTAAGGCTTAAAGCAAGCTAATTGATATAGGCTGAAAAAGAAGTAAAAATAAATAGGAAAGTTCTTTGAAATATGCGATAACTTTCGTAACTTTATGACAGTTAAGAAGATGCGCAAATGGGATATATCGAGAAGGCCAAACGGAACGAAGCCTTACTCTTTCCTGAATATCTGGACGACTATGTCGAAAAGGATTGCCCCGTACGGTTGTTTGATGCTTTTGTCGATTCTTTGAATCTGCAGGAGCTTGGGTTCGGAAAAAGTACTCCCGAGGTGATGGGAAGGCCATCCTACGACCCCAGAGACTTGTTGAAGGTGTTGCTTTACGGTTACTTCTATGGAGTCCGTTCATCACGCAGGCTCGCAAGGGAATGCCGATGCAATGTTGAGCTGATGCGGCTTACAGGCAAGCTCACGCCCGACTTCAGGACTCTGTCAGACTTCAGGAAGGACAACATCGAATGTATGGAACCGGTGTTCAAGGAGTTCAACCGTTACTGCATGAGGCTGAAGATATTGTCAAAGTCGTTCATATCGATAGACGGCAGCAAGTTCAAGGCGGTAAACGCAAAGGACAGGAACTTCACTCTGAACAAGCTTGA
>JAZUHY010000076.1:0-2908 GCA_045641985.1 Candidatus Cryptobacteroides sp. | reverse complement strand
AATATGTACAGAACTCATACTTGCGGACAACTCCGCATTGCAGATGCGGGCCAGAAAGTGACCCTTGCCGGTTGGGTGCAGAAAGCGCGCAAACTCGGCGGTATGACATTCATAGATTTGCGTGACCGCTACGGCATCACGCAGCTTGTGACCGAAGAAGACCCCGGCGTAGGCCGTGAATGGGTTATTCAGGTTACCGGCGAGGTTGTGGAACGCCAGAGCAAAAACCCCAAGATGCCCACGGGCGACGTTGAGGTTAAAATTGAAAAACTGACGGTCCTCAACAAGGCGCAGACCCCTCCTTTCACCATCGAGGAGGTCTCCGACGGAGGAGAGGATATCAGGGCGAAGTACCGTTATATCGACCTGCGCCGCGCACCGTTGCAGAGAGCCCTCGCTCTCAGGCATCGTCTGGCTCAGGAAGTGCGTACTTATCTTGACGGACAGGGCTTTATGGAAATTGAAACGCCCTACCTCATCAAGTCCACACCTGAAGGCGCGCGCGATTTCGTGGTGCCTTCGAGAATGAATCCCGGTGAGTTCTATGCCCTTCCGCAGAGTCCCCAGACCTTCAAGCAACTTCTGATGGTTGCCGGTTATGACCGCTATTTCCAGATTGTACGATGCTTCAGGGACGAGGATTTGCGTGCCGACCGTCAGCCCGAATTCACACAGATAGACTGCGAGATGTCTTTCGTGGAGCAGGAGGACGTGCTCAACACCTTCGAGGGGATGATGAGGGCTATGTTCAGGAATGCTCTCGGGGTTGATATTCCCGACCCGCTTCCCCGTATGTCCTGGTATGATGCTATGGACAACTTCGGCTCCGACAAGCCGGACGTCCGTTTCGGAATGAAGATACACGAGGTCAGCAGTCTCGTGAAGGGATGCGGATTCAGTGTGTTCGACGGCAGTGAATACATAGGAGCCATTGCTGTTCCCGGATGTGCGGAATACACCCGCAAGCAGCTTGACGAACTCACAGAATGGGTGAAGCGTCCCCAGATTGGAGCAAAGGGACTGGTCTATATAAAGATGAATGCCGACGGCACTGTCAAGTCCAGCATAGACAAGTTCTATACACCGGAGCAGCTGCAGAAAGTCGCAGAAGCCGTGGAGGCAAAGGCCGGTGACCTGATTCTGGCGCTGTGCGGCCCGAAACGCAGGACCCAGACGCAGCTCGGTGTGCTCAGGATAGAGATGGGAGGCCGTCTCGGCCTTCGCGACCCCAAGGTGTTCGCCCCTTTGTGGATAGTCGATTTCCCTCTGCTTGAATGGGATGACGAGACTCAGCGTTTCTATGCTATGCACCATCCTTTCACCGCACCCAAGCCGGAGCACGAGAAATTGTTCTACAGCGACAGGAAGGAAGACCTCGAGCGCGTTTGCGCCAATGCCTACGACTTCGTGCTTAACGGCACCGAACTCGGAGGCGGATCAATCCGCATCCACAATGCCGGGATGCAGGAAAGGATGTTCGAAGTGCTCGGCATCAGCAGGGAAGACGCTGAATACAAGTTCGGGTTCATCATCAACGCATTCAAGTTCGGCGCTCCCCCTCACGGCGGTCTGGCGTTCGGATTCGACCGCGTCTGCGCCCTCTTCGGCGGACAGGAGTCCATCCGTGACTACATCGCGTTCCCCAAGAACAACCAGGGCCGCGACGTGATGATAGATTCCCCTTCGAAGATAGACCAGGTCCAGATGGACGAACTCTGCCTTCAGAGCACTGTAAAATAAAGACACAGCAAACCCCGAAGAGCCCCCGCACGCCTCCGGGGTTATTTGTAGGATACAACACTAAACCGATAACAATATGGACAAAAAGTATGAAGCCCTTTTCACCCCGTGGAAGATAGGCAATCTTGAAATCAAGAACAGGATTGTGATGACTTCTATGGGAGGAACTTCCATCTTCGGATGGCTTGAACCCAACCACTTCGACAAGGAGGCCGCGAATTTCCTCCTTGAAAGAGCAAAAAACAACGTAGGACTCATTCTTCCCGGAATAGCCCCCATCAGGGATATCATCCTTGGCAAGTGGCTCTATCAGGGAAAGGGTAAGTTCAAGGAACTCAAGAAGTTTATGGACGAGTTCCACAAGACCGGAGCCAAGATGTTTGTCCAGATGACGGCAGGCTTCGGCAGGAGTATGGCCATCAACGACATTATGGTCAAGGCCTGCAAGAACAAGGCCCTCGGATTCATTATGAAGCCCATACTCGATATGGACTACCTGACCGCTTCCGCTTCCGCAACTCCCAACCGTTGGGAGGAAAGCTGTATGTCACGCCCCCTCACCAAGAAAGAGATAGACGAGATGGTTGAGGCTTTCGCGAAAACCGCGAAGCTCTGTATGGACGCCGGTGTTGACGGAGTGGAGATTCACGCCGTGCACGAGGGCTATCTGCTCGATCAGTTCACTATGAAATACACCAACCTCCGTGATGACGAATACGGCGGAAGCTTCGAGAACCGCTACAGATTCCCCGTGGAGATTGTGAAAGCCATCAAGAATGTCTGCGGCAAGGATTTCCCGGTGTCTCTCCGCTATTCGGTGGTGTCCAAGACCAAGGATTTCGGCAAGGGCGCGATGCCCGGCGAGGACTACGTCGAGGTGGGCCGCGATATGGAAGAGAGCGAAAGGGCTGCCAAATATCTCCAGGACGCAGGTTACGATATGCTTAACTGCGACAACGGAACTTATGATGCCTGGTACTGGGCTCATCCGCCTATGTATATGCCTCAGAACTGCAATCTTGACGACGTGGCACACATCAGGAAGTTCGTCGATATCCCTGTGGTATGTGCCGGAAGGATGACCCCCGAGACCGCCTCCGAGGCTGTCGCTGAAGGAAAGATTGACGCTATGGGCGTAGCGCGCCAGTTCCTTGCCGATCCCGAGTGG
>JAZUHY010000075.1:0-6352 GCA_045641985.1 Candidatus Cryptobacteroides sp. | reverse complement strand
TAGCCGAATTTCGCCTTGTTGTCAAGTTTTGGTTGCCAGGTAAGGTAGGGACGCCAGTCAATGGAGATGGCAAGAGGCACCTTGGAAAATACATACTCAAAGCCGGCAGCTCCGGTGAAGCCGAATGCGGCGCATGCGTCGCCATTGCCGTTATAGTTCGGGACGAAGCCGAAGTGGACACCGGGGCCTCCGTAGAAACGGAACCCGCCTTCTCCAATATATACATCCCATTCATAAAGTCCCTCGAAAATGGGGCCCCAATTGAAATTATAGAGGGCGCGGACGTCAAGGTTTGTCTTCTCAGACAGAAAATGGTTCCATTGTACGCCGAGATTGTGGTCTGGTCCTGTCCAGTTCGGACCGAACGATATACCGACCGCATTCTTGTACGGTTGTGCATTGGCAGTCAAGGAGAGGAGGATAGCGGTTAAGATGGTGAAAAGCGCTTTTTTCATTTGGTTTACATTTTGGTTATGCCAAATGTAAGAATAATTCCCGAAATAGAGAAAAAAACAGCACAATCATAAACGGCCCGTCTCGATGGTTGTGGCAATAAAGTTCTCAAAATAAGACCCAGGTTCGGGAATATCATAGGGAAGGGAGCCCGGAATGCCGCGGCTATCCGATGAAGGCGGAAAGCCAGGCTTGGTCCAAACGGGTCAGTCCTTTTGCCTTTTCGGCAATGGCCGGATTGCGGGACAGGATGCCGCAACAGTCCTGATAGACGTTGAAGCCGATTTCAAGCATTTCCATCTGGCCGTTTTCGGGGTAGGTGAAGCGGAGGTCCTGGTCTGCACCGTTCATTCCGTAGAATTTGAGTTCCGCCTCCTTGCCGAGTTCCTGAAGGGTGACATACTTGCACATCTCCACGGCAATGTCGTCCAGACCCGCCTCGAAAATCTTGAGTTTCTCCACGAGTTCCCCGACGGTGCCCACCTGCCTGGCCGTGAATCCGGGAATCTCGCCTGCGGCATTCAACTTGTCTTTGGAAAGGACGAGGATGAGTTTCAATTCGGGGTCGGTATAGAGGAAAGGACTGGTCCCAATGTCCTTGTGTCCGCATTCCGGACATTCGCGGACGAACAGCCTGCCCGTGCGCACCTCATCCCTGAGTTCGGGGTCTTCGGCGGCATTGACGCTGCTGTAAAGCCTGAACGCCGCGTTCGCACCGCAGGCGGGACAACAGAAATTTTTTTCGGTGAATTTTGACATACATACAAAGATAATTAACTTTACGGAGTTATGAACGCTAAAACTATCTTCCTTCTGCCTTTGTTGCTGGCAGTGTCCTGCAACCGCCCCCTTCCCGAGCGCAACGTGGCCCTGCACAGGGCCGCAACGGCATCTTCCGCCACCGATTACAACCTAACGGCCCAATTGGCGACGGACGGGATAATCGAAGAGTCGTCCCCCGCCTCTATGAGGTTCTGGCTGAACGGGACTCCCGTGCCCCGTGAGGAGGCCGACTGGCTGCTCGACGAGAGGGACAAGTCGAAATTCACCTGCAGCCTCAACAGCTTCGAACTGGAGCTCAAATGCGAGGGATGCGGCGTGAACACGGATGCCGTGTGCTACTATGCAACTTTTCTGTGCAAGAACACCATAAGTTATGCTCCTTACTGCTATGTGATTCTGGCGACCCGTGACGGGGAGAATTGGGTCGAGGCCGGGAGATGGGAGGGGACCCTTTCACAGGAGGAGGTCCTGGCCGGAGGAGGAAGCATCAGCCTGCATACTGCGGTCCCCGCCGGAGAATACAGGGGGTTCAAGCTGCTGGCGTCGTGCCGGACGGCATCTTCCTTCACCTTCAACGAGTGGAAATTCTACCGGAACGGCAGGCAGATAGAGATCCGTCCGTCATCGGTGTTCAGCAGCTGGTGGGTGAGCCGCGGAGGCGAGGACGAGTGGCTGTGTGTGGACCTCGGAGCGCGGACGAGGTTGTCCTCTATGAAGCTGTATTGGCACAACCCTCCCGTTTCGGGGAAGGTTCTCGTGTCCGATGATGCCGTCCGCTGGAGGAAGGCTGCATCCCTGGAAGGGGCGTCTTCATATACCGCGACAGGAGTTCCCGATGAAATCGGGCTGAAAGGCAACGCAAGGTATGTAAAACTCGCGCTTGACGCCACCGCAGACCTCAATCCTTTCTCTCTGGGAGAACTTGAGATAATCGGGAGCAATGGCCTCGAACCGCGCCGGAGTGACTGGAAGCTTGTCCGTGCCTCTGAAAAGGACAATCCCGAGGCCTGGATGCCTGCCACCGTGCCGGGGACGGTACTGACGTCATATCTTGACAACGGAGCGGTGCCGGACCCTTTCTTCGGCGACAACAACACCCAGATATCGGAATCTTATTTCCTGAACGATTTCATATATCGCGGAACAATGCGTTATGAAGGAGGGAAGGAAAAGGCGTGGCTCAATTTCGACGGCATAAACTGGAAGGCGGACGTGAGCCTCAACGGAACTCCCCTGGGCAGGATAGAGGGTGCATTCACCGATGCCCGGTTCGACGTGACCGGCATAGTCCGTCAGGGAGACAATGAGGTGGAGGTGTATATCCACCGCCCGGACAATCCCGGTTCCAACAAGGCGGACACATACGCGCGCTGTGCACGGAACGGAGGCAAGCTCGGGGCTGACAATCCCACCTTCCACGCCACAGTGGGATGGGACTGGATGCCGAGCGTCCACGACAGAAACATCGGCATCTGGAACGACGTGTATTTCAGCGGCAGCGGGACGGTGACGATATCCGACCCCGTGGTGAGGACAAAACTCAATCCGGACGGTTCTGCCGACGTGTTTGTGGGGGCTACCCTTGTCAGCCATTCATCCAGTGACATAACGACCCTGTGGACGGCGAGTCTGGGCGACAACGAAATCAACGAAGACATCAAAGTGCCGGCAGGGGCGAAAGTTGAAGTTGGGGAAACGATGAAAATAGAAAAACCACGCCTGTGGTGGCCCAACGGATACGGCAGTCAGGAACTGTATGACGTGTGTATGAAGACTTCCCGGGACGCTGCGGTGTCGGACAGTCTGGCCTTCAGGACCGGCCTCCGCGAAATGACGTACGACACGTCGGACGGCAGGCTCAGCATCTATGTAAACGGCAGGAGGCTCATCGGGCGCGGAGGCAACTGGGGCTTTTCCGAGGCGCTGCTCCGCTACAGGGCGAGGGAGTACGACATTGCGGTCGGCCTTGAAGCGGGGGAGAACTTCAACATCATACGCAACTGGGTAGGGCAGACCGGAGACGAAGAATTCTATGAAGCCTGCGACAGATATGGCGTGATGGTGTGGCAGGACTTCTGGCTTGCGAATCCCGTTGACGGCCCCGAGCCGGATGACGAAGAGATGTTCCTCAAGAATGCCGACAATTATCTGCGTCGGATAAGGAATCACCCCTGCATTGCCCTATACTGCGGGCGTAATGAGGGTACTCCTCCAGCAGGATTGGACAGCGGCCTGAAGGAACTTGTAGGGCGTCTTGTTCCGGGGATGATTTATTTTCCGGATTCTTCCCGGGGGCTCGTAAGCGGTCACGGTCCCTATCACCGCAGAACAGCCCTGCAGACCTTCACTTCCTGGGGTCAGGGCAGGTTCCACAGCGAGCTCGGGATGCCGAACGTCCCCAACTACGAAAGTCTTGTACGCTTTATCCCGGAAGGGCATCTGTGGCCTCAGGACGATATGTGGGGTTATCATAACTACACCTTGGAAAGTGCCCAGAGCATCGGAAGCTTCAACTCGGCGGTTGAGACTATGTTCGGAAGGCCGGCGGATGCGGAGCAGTTCTGCGAATGGGCCCAGTGGGTCAATTATGACGGTTACAGGGCAATCTTCGAATCCCGCAGTGCGGAGCGCCGGGGCCTCACCCTCTGGATGAGCCACAGCGCCTGGCCGGACCTGGTATTCTTCACCTACGATTACTATTTCGACACTGACGGGGCCTACTACGGCTGCCGCAAAGCCTGTGAACCGTTGCATATACAATGGAATCCGGCAGAACGCAGGGTTGAGGTGGTCAACGTCAGCGCGGGGAACCTGAGCGGTTTGAAGGCCTGTGCCTCTGTCCTGGATATGTACGGCAATGAACTGTCGTCGTCGGAATGCAGCCTTTCAAGCAGGGAGGACAGCACCGTCGGATGCTTCGGCCTCGATGTGCCGGAAGGTCAGGCCGTGTATTATTACAGCCTGAAGCTGACCGATGCGGAGGGGTCGCTGTTGTCGGAGAATTTCTATGTGCTCGGCAGGGAAACGGACAATTTCAAGGCCTTGCACAGGCTTCCCAAGGCCCGTGTGAAGGCAAGGATGGAGGGAGATCGGCTTACGCTTGAAAATGTGTCCGGCACGCCGGCTATGATGATACGAATCATTGCCAGGGATCCGAAGACGGGAGAGCAGATACTGCCCGCAGTCATTTCTGACAATTATTTCCATCTGATGCCGGGCGAGAGCCGCACTCTGACCGTCCGTCCCTGGAATGGGGACAGCAGGACCGTCCGTCCCGAAATCCGCGGTTTCAATCTATAGGTCCCTTCAATGATTATGATTTCCTTAACCTCGCTGTTGCCGTCCATCGTCCAGGATTTTTCCGGAGCCACACGGATTTTTCGTCAAGAGCCGATTAATCCTTGACGGGACGCACGGAGAAGCCGCAGTAACGGTCGGTGCAGTTCTGCGGATTGAGATAGAGGCTGGAGCTTTGCGGATTGACATAGCTGCGGTAGAAGAGCAGGTAGTACGCGAAGTCGTGCCTGTCCGTGTAGAGAGAACTTGACCAATAGTAGCCGTAGGAGCCCGCATTTCTAAGGTCGGTCTCGACGCAGTAGCCCGCAGCGGGGAAGAACAAATGAGGTCCGTTGTCCTCTGCGATGAAGAGAAGACCTGCTACTCCGTCGTAACTGGTGCACAAGTAAACACCTTTTTCTGTTGTAGATGTACTGCCGTTTTGTTCTGGAGTCTCTGTGCCTCCGCAGGCATCATACAAATCCTTAAACTCCTGTGAGGTCGGCATACGCCAGCCGTCCCCAAATTTTACTTTGGCAACATCTTTCGCAGCCTTCAGAATTGTGTTTGTGGCATCATAAGGAGCCGGTTTCCATTCCGTAAAAGAATCCGTATCCGTTTCGCAATATGACTTCCAACCATAACCATTATCCTTGCCGGTATTCCAGGTATTGAAAATCCATTTTTTGTCTGTACTGTCCCACGTGCCGGTTGAATAGTAAGGGGTGGTCTCTCCCCAAGCATAATAATGCCCATAGCAGGTCTCTCCACTGCCGGCAACCGTTTTGGCGCCGAGGTTCTTCGTCGCCCACTTGAGTGTACCCGATCCGTCGGCGCCCATCTTCATCACGACATAGTCGATAACTTCCTTCAACGCATAGACTGAGATGTAGGATGCACTCTCCTTAAGCGCTTCTGCCGTGAAATCGGCTTCGAATTTCGTGCCCCTCTGCACTGCGGATATCTTTCTGTCTGTATTGTCGTCCTTGACAATTCCTATGTTGAAGATTGCCCTCTCGCCCGAACGGTTGGATTCGTCGACCTTCGTTGTGATGATCTCCGGTGTTGTTCCTGCAATGGAGGGCTCTCCATTTGTTTGAACGGCAATCTGGCAGACAGTGTTGATTCCGCTGACCATCACGCTGTCAATGCTACTGTTGTCAAGTCCAGTGATCGTGACGAACATGAGCGATGTGGCGAACTTGAACGGAACGGTCTGGCCCGTGATGGTCACGCCGGTGTATTCGAGTGTACCATACACCACGAAGGGGTTTGCTGTCGTCTTCTGGTCACTGAGGTCAACGAGGACCGTATTCCCGCTCACTGTGGGTTTGATATTGCTGTGGATGAGTGTGATGGTGGTGCCGGAGGTGGGTGCTGTTATTTCACCCGACAGCTTCGCGATCATCTTGTTGTCATCACTCACGCTCACTTCGAGGTGTCCCAGATACTCACTGCCGCAGAGGGCCGAAACGGTATCTGTATTCTCCCAGGTCAGGCGCACCACAGATGCCACACTGGCCTTGGTCTCCCCTTCCGCGGGAGTGAGTTCAGCCATAAGCGCGGAAACGCTGACTCCTATCTTTCCCTTTTCCATTTTACCTGCTTCTACAGGATCCGCCTCCTTGGAGCAGGCAATCAGCGCGATGAAAGCCAAGGCTGCGATGACGATTGCTCTGAATGTCTTTTTCATTATTTTCGGCTCAATGCCAAGAGTCCGTGTATAAAAATTTGAAGATATAGCGTAATCGGGGTACATTTGTGGAGTAAGAATATCTCCGCATATGTCAACATCCTCCGAACTTGAGACCAAAATTCTTGAAGACTTCCTTCATTATTT
>JAZUHY010000074.1:0-3649 GCA_045641985.1 Candidatus Cryptobacteroides sp. | reverse complement strand
CATTACTGGACAACAGATATCTTTGATGAACCATATGTAAAACAATCTGCCTGGGCCATATGCCTCCCGACAGATTATGGCTTCCATCAATGGGCTAAATTCTCCTACTTTGACAGCTATGGTTGCTCGATACGGCTGGTGGAAGAGAAGAAATGACAGATAATATAATGAAGAGGATACTATTGCTCCTGACATCAGTAATCGCCGTATCCTTAAGCTCCTGCAGCAACGGGAGCAGGATTGTGATACTTGCGGCGGAAGAGGTGGAATACAACAAGTGCAGGGAGGTTTTTCCTGAAATTGAATGCATAAGGACGGGAGTCGGCGCCGGCAATGTAATCAAGGCTTGCTGCAATCTTCCCAAAGGTACCCGCATCATCAATATCGGCTATGCTGGAAGCAACAATGTCGAAATAGGTACGGTATCCCTGGTAAGCGACTCGTTCAGATACACTGACGGAAATATTACGTTCGATGACCACGCCAACCCGCTCCACCTCTCGGACGAGGGGCTTCCGTGTTATACGGGGAATAGCTTTTTTACTGAATCGGACCGGACCGAGCCCACGCTCTATGATATGGAGCTCAACTACATAGCATCCTTCTCGCCTCACCTCGAACTGGTCGCGGCGGTGAAAATCGTCAGTGACAACTTGAGTGTGGATGACTACCTGAATAATGCCAAACGAGAATCCGGAGTACTTACAAGCGACGAAGTGTGGGCGAAAGTGAGACAGACGGTGGAAAAATTATTGTCCTGTAAATAATTTTGAGATTAGGCTTACATCCAGGGAAGTTTGGGGCTTAAGAAGCTGTGAGGAAATTTTTCGGGTAAAAAAATGGAGGTCTGCCGGTAAACCTCCATTTTGTATAAAAAGTTCTGACAAATGCCGACTGCGTTGGAGAGACAATCTACTTCACCTCGTATTGTGCGGTGATGACCTTGCCGTCTCCCATACGCTCCATCTTGAATTTAAAGTTTCCTTTAACGCCATAGGTATCCCAGGCCTTGAATCTGTCCATAAACATATTCAGCACAGCCTGGGCGGTCGCGGTTGATTCTGCCGTGGAATCGCCCATCTTGTAAGTTGCATCCCCCTTCATCAGCTGGCTGAACATATTCTCTGACAATATTGACATCTTGTTGAAATCACCCTGTGCATCGCCGTATTCTACACAGGTAAGAACCCATTCCTGGGAGAACCTCATCGGCATTGGAAGTTTCAGTTTGTTTGAGGACTTATTACCGGCTGACCTATAGGGTAATTTGGCGCCCGGGCTCAGTCTGGACCCCGTCCCGAAATAAACGGTTCTGTACCACCATTCGTTGTCTATAGTCAGTTCGGCAGTTCCGCTTGTTATGCCCGGAATGGCAATCAGGGCGGAATTCGTCTGTGTCATATCCGATATCTGAAGCTGACCCACTTTCCAGCAATAATAGCCGCTATCCCCATTGCTGTAGTACCAGGAACCGGGTGTGCCGTTGTATTGCCACGAAACCTTGTTGTTCGACCCACTGCCTTTCGTAATTGAAATGTCCTTCTTGCTGCGTGTTGTTCCAACTCCGCAAGTGTAGGTGGTTCCGGTAGTCCAAGTATGGCTGTAGGACGCGGAAATGCTCCCTGTAGGGCTCATTCCGGAGAATCCTCCGCTTATGCCGACGGAAAGGCCGTTGCTTTGCGATTCCATAGTGCCGTTGGTGATTGTCGTGGTCTCGGTTGTGGTGCTGTTGTCGGCCTGGGGACTTGAGGACCGTATCATTACGCTTTTCCCCGGGCAATTTACGGCAAAACTCGTCGTCCATTCGAGGAAATGATGGTAATAAAGGGTCTTTTTATTGTTGGAATCATAATATACCCACCACGACTGGGGGTCATTCACGCTGGGAACGGGCTTTATGCTGCTGGACCGGAAATCGGCATCCTGGGTTATCAGATAATAATCCGTATGGGTCCCGATGTCGTGCGCCACCTTGATGATGAAATTCTCGACGAAACAGCCGGACTCCTTGCGCCTTCTCTGGAAGTCGGCAGCTCTTCCGTCACGGTAAACGTCGAAATAGTCCAAATCGTGAAGGTATGTCTTGGTCATCGATGCATTCAGAAGGTCGTCGAAAGTGGACTTTGTGGAGGGTGTCAGTTTTTCTTCAAGCCATTTTACGGCTTCGTCGGCCCTGAGGCCTATCTGGTATGGCGTCAATTCAGTATCACCGTCATTTGTACTGTTCCTGCCAGACTCGTCCGAGTCCTCCAACATAGTACCGTTCAAATTCTCGCAATAAAGAAGCCCCGTGTTGTGAAAACCGATTCCGCTCCAGGGACTGGGAGAGCCCTGCGGAATCTCAGGATCGGTAAAGCAGCTGACGTATAATGCCGAGTCCGGAGTGGCATCCTCTATCTTTATACCATATTTCACCACATTCTGCAGATAGGTGGCCACTGCCATATCCGGTTGGAAACTGACAGTGAATCCCTCGTATGTCGGAGAAGTCACAATCACCACACCGCCGTTGCGGTAACATTCGTAGATGTCCACGCAATCGCTCTGGGTCAGCCCGGCCTTCATCGCTCCGTCGGTCACGATGCAAACTTTGGTCGTGTTCTCGTTGAAAGTTGTTGTGACGTTCTTGAACCTTCTGATCAGGCTGCCACCGAATCCGTCCGACTCGGAACCGTAAATTTTGGTCTCGGTGTCCGTGGTTACCGTCTCTTGGTCTTCCGTGGGGGTTTCCTGTTTCTCTTCTGTGGAGATTTCATTTTTGCCACTTTCTTTCTCGCAAGAGGCAACCATACCGGCCATTAATCCGATAACTGCCAGAACCGCTAAAATCTTGATGTGTTTCATAATTATATTTCCAACTGAAATACAAAGGTAATTCTTTTTTTTAAAACATCAAACTGTTATGTCCGCTCATTGAAACGGCTCCAACTGGAGCGCGGGATTCCTGTACATCAGCATATCGATAAGGCATAACTCCGCAGCCGCAATATGACCGACATTGTCCGTCATCTCTTTCCAGATTACGTTCTCGTTCGGAATCCCCATATCCCCCACCGCCAGTTGTTCATAGGTCTTCCGCGTCGTTCCATGCGGAACGAAGTCATCCCCCGGAGAGGCTGCTATCAGGACAGGAACTCCCGGCTTCCATCCGCAGGCGGGGTTGTTGGCCTGAAGGCACTTGTCGCGCAGGGAATAAAGCGAATCTTTCCTGTCCGTAATAATGCCAAACGAGAATCCGGAGTACTTACAAGCGAAGACGTCTGGGCGAAGGTGAAGCAGATTGTGGAAACTTGTCGCAAGGCTGCATTGCATTGCAAGGCAAAAGGCGCTCCTATTGAGAAACTTGCCATCCAATATTCAATAAGCAACCCCCGCCTTGCCTCCGGATATGCTCGCCGCCACTACCCCGAGAGTCAGCAATACAGGGAAATTGAACGGACTTATGACCAGGGTCACGCCGTACGGCATCTTATAGACCTTAGTCAGCAGGCTGGGGAAACAGGGAATCCCGCTGAAATGGACCTCCGGCCTGGCCCAGCGGCGCAGATGCCTTATCATCTCGCTGATTTCCGCAATCACCGGCCCTATGTCGCAAAGATAAGCCTCCACCCTGCTGCGCCCCAGATCGGCCCGCAGGGCATCCTCCAGT
>JAZUHY010000073.1:0-10853 GCA_045641985.1 Candidatus Cryptobacteroides sp. | reverse complement strand
TCCTGACTTTGACTATGCGTCACCCTGTTCGCCTGCTCCGATTTCCAGGGCATTCAGTAGCGGCTTGAGGGCCTCCTGCTGAGGGGTGGTGAAGAGGGTCTGGGAGTGGGTCTCACCGTTCGGTAGCCTCAGACGTATGGTCGTGATGGTCTTCGCTATCCAGAGCACCCTGTCAACGCTCATTCCAAGTCCTATTGAACGAATGACTCGTTCCAGTTCCTTATAGACCTTGTAGGCCACAAAGCAGATGCAGATGTGGGCCTCGATACGCTTCTCCGTGAAGTGGAACATCGGTCTCATCTCCAGCGTACCCTTACCGATTCGGAAGGCCCGTTCCACTACCCAAAGACCGTGATATTGTGATATTACCTCTTCCATGGGCAGGTCGGTGTTCGTGATGTAGCCCTTCAGACCGTCCCAGAGCATATCCTCCTCTATCTTGTCCTCATTGATGGACACGGTGATGTCCTTGCTGATGTCGAGGAACTTGTTGTAGCCGCGCTTGTTCACGTTCTCTTTCGTGAGCGTACCCTTGGCGTAGGCCTTGCGCAGCCTCTCAACACCTTTGTCACGGTTCCAGGCATTCTTCCTTGCCCGGGTGTCGGAGTAGCTGACAATCAGTCTCTGCGTGTCGCTTTTGCGGCATTCCGACATGCTCCCGTCAGTCCGGTCGACCGACAGGATCCAGTCTTTGATTGCCGGAGATTCGCTGCGTATCCTCGCTCCGAGTATGTACTTGTAGCCTGCAGTCTCCAGCAGGGCGACGTTCTTCGCGCTCATAAGCCCGGAGTCGGCAACGACGACGAAGTCCGTCAGGTTGAACCTCTGCACGAAGTCGTCGATTATCGGTATCATCGTACGCCCCTCGTACTGGCTTCCGTTGAAGATAGAGTAGGACAGCGGATACCCGTCCTCGCTCACCAGCAGGCCCAGCACTATCTGCGACTCGGCCGTCTTCCCGTCCTTCGAGAACCCTGCCTGGCGCAGCTCGTCATCCGGCTGCGGCATCGACTCGAAGTAGAGAGTCGTAACATCGTAGAACACCAGCCCGATGCGGCCTCCGAGGACCTTCATGGTGTGTTCCACGCTTATCTGCTGCACCTTCTCGCTCTGAGTGTTGTACAGCCTGTCCATGTACCTGTAGATATTGTGAAGACGCACATCCTCATCGAAGTAGGACTTCAGATAGTCCACCGTGGCGACCTTGCTCATCGGCTGGCACACGCGGGCAACGACCAGATGACGAAGGGTGTCATCGTCTATCGCATTGAACCCTATCCGATCGTAGATGCTGTTCAGGATGGTCTGCGGCATGTTGAGAAGGGTGCGATCAATACGGGAGAAGGTTTCCTTCGCCTCGCGCAGAGCCTTTTCGCTCTCATCAAAGTCAAGCGATAGTTGCCCTGTATGATGGTCTATCCAAAGTCGGGCCTTACGTTCCAGATCATCAAGCTCATCGGGGGAAGATGAAACTCCGATGGTCGTGAGTTCCTTGAACTTTCCGGAGCTTTTATCGACGACGATCACGCTAGTTGTACCACTACGGTTCTTCTTTCTGCGCACGAACATTGGGCAAAGGTACGCAAAATTCACCTTGCGTCACCCAAGTCACCCGACACTATTTTGTATGTTGCTGAATTAGAGATAGTAGCAGAAATATTGAAAATTAGCTGTCAAAGTCAGGAAACGCCCTCGGCAGGCATTACACAAGAAGGAGCCGGGGTTGTCTTGTCGTAAGCAAGATGCGCCAGCATTGCTTCAGGGTCAATCTCGCGCAGTGCCTCGATAATGATGTTCTCGATTAGAAGGCCCTGGTCGGAGAGATTGTACTTCTCACACTGCGGGCAGTGACACTTGTCGCCTCCGTCATGAAGCCAGAAATAATACCTGTGATTCGTCGGGGCAAATGCCTTTGCCAGGTCTTTCACGTTGTTGCGTATGACAGCCAGAGCCTCGGGACTGGAGGGACAGCAGTTGTAATCGGGAACCCTTTCACCGTCCTCGTTCATGCGGAAATACTCCGGATGCTCCGCGAAAAGGTCGCGCGGAAGGAGCCTGGTCATTGCGTGCTCCTCATACTCGAAACCGAAGCCGAGGTCTATGCATTTCTGTTTGAGTTCAGCGTATTCTTTGCTGCGATAGTCGTGGCCGAAAATGCTTATGGTATTCATCCCGGTTTCTTTCATAACGCCGAGCCAGTCTATGATTTCCGGGTCTGCAGTGACATCTTCCCAAGCAAGACAGATACCCCTCAGCTGAAAGAAACTTTCATCGGCGGCCTTCCTGTCTGCCCCGCACGAAGCGGAGAGAAGAGCTGCTATGAAAATGATAATCAATGTCTTAATTTTCATGCTAATGAATTGGGTTGCCTCTATCGCGCGCTCATTACAAAATGCAGATGCGCACCATCTTTGATGTCGTTGTAGCTGATTCTGCTGCCTTTGATTTTCCGGCCGTTGAGATAGACGGCCTTGACATATACGGCTTTTTCCGACCAGCCTTCGGTGGTTACTTCAAGCGTGCCGCCGTCAGACAGCCTGACTTTGAGCCCGGGAACGCAGGGAGAGCCGAGAGCATACCAGTCACTGCCGGGGCATACGGGGTAGAAGCCCATACAGTTGAAGATGTACCAGGCTGACATCTGGCCGCAGTCATCGTTGCCGCTCAGGGAATCGGGCTTGTTGCCGTAGAAGTGTTTTGCTACATATCGAACCCATTTCTGACACTCCTTGGGTTTGCCGAGGTCGTTGAACAGGTACAGAACGTGGTGACAGGGCTCGTTGCCGTGCCAGTAGCCGCCGATCCGTCCCCAGATATCGTGAGCGCCGGGGATATTCTCGTCCATTTCCATTGTGAACATATCCTGAAGACGCTTCAGCAGGAAGTCCTTGCCGGCGAGGTCGATATAGGACTGGAAGTCGTGGGGGACGCTCCAGGTATATTGGAGGGTGAATCCTTCGGTGATGTCCCCCCATCCGTTGACCGAACCGGGCCCCTGGTATGCGATGGGGGCGAAAGGTGTACGCCACTCTCCCTTGGAGTCGCGTCCGCGGGTGAATTTGGTCTCGGGGTCATAGAGGTTCGTCCAGTTCCCGGAACGTTTGATGAATTCCTGATAAATGTCCTCGTGGCCGAGTTTTCTTGCCGCCTGGGCTATGCACCAGTCGTCGTATGCGTATTCGAGAGTCTTGGATACTGATTCCTTTTCCTTGTCGAAAGGTACGTAGCCAAGCTCGACATATTCGGGAATGCAGTCATAGTTGCGGTTGCGGGCGGTTGTGACCATAGCCTCAAGCGCCCTTCCGTAATCGAACCCGGGCACGTCCTTGACAATCATATCCGAAAGGACTGAGCAGGCGTGGTAGCCTATCATACACCAGGTCTCGCCGCCGTAGAAGCTCCAGATGGGGAGCATATGCTCCACACTCCTGTCGTAATGGGCGAGCATCGAATTGGCGATGTCGGACTGAAGCGGACGGTTGACGAGGTTCATCAGCGGGTGGAATGCCCTGTATGTGTCCCAGAGCGAGAAAACGGTCATATTGGTGAAGCCGTCAGCAGTTTCGATGTTCTTGTCGTGGCCTCTGAAACGGCCGTCATTGTCCTGAAACACGAAAGGGTGAAGGGCGGTGTGATATACGCTGGTGTAGAAGGTCTCGCGGAGGTCTTTGTCGTCGGTGGTGAGTTCGTATTTGCCGAGCTCTTTTTCCCAGAGTTCTTCCGCTTCGGCCCTGATGGTTTCGAACTGACTGCCGTCGAATGTGGCTGCGGCTTCTTCCAGATTTTTCAAGGCTGCTTCCGCACTGACGGAGGAGATGGCGACCTTGCAGCCGATGCGCTCTGAATCAGCCGTGTCGAATTTGAAAAGGACTTTGAGATTCCTCCCCCAGGCTTCACGGCTGCTGCGGAAACGCTTTGTGTTGTAGATGACGGGCTCACCGCCCTGAAGAATGGTGATATCCTTCATATCCCTGTCGAACCTGACTGCAAAATACACGAATCTTTCCGGGCTCCATCCCTTGACGACCTTGCTGCCGGTGATGGTGCGCCCCTCGTCTTCAATGCGTACGCTGGACCAGGCGCATTCCTGCCAGAGGGTATGGTCGAGGTCTATGGTGAGCCAGGCATCTTTTGATTCGGGATAGGTGAAACGGAAGGCACCGTTGTGCATAGATGCCGTCATCTCGGCCTTGACGCCGCTGTCCTGCAGGACTACGCCGTAATATCCGGGAGAAGCCCATTCCGCGTCGTGACTGAATCTTGAAGGCTTGATTTCTCCGGTTCCGGGGAGGAAGAGGAAATCTCCGAGGTCGGGGATGCCGGTACCGCTGAGATGGGTAAGGCTGAATCCCTGGATTGTGGGCTTGGTATATTTGTATCCGGCCGCACAGTCGTAGTCCCTGTTGTCCGTGTCCGGGCTTATCTGAATGCCTCCGTAGGGAATCTGGGCTCCGGGATAGCAATTGCCGAAACCGTCAGTTCCGACGAAGGGGTTCACGTTATCTATGAGTCTGCCGTTGGCATCGAATCCCAAGCAGAGCAGAGAGATGGCAAAAATGCCGATAAAATGTCTTATCATATTGTCATTGTATTAATTTGCTCAATTCGTCGAGAGTGTCAACTATGTATTCCGGTCCGGCGGTTTGCAGTTTTTCCCTGCTCTGGTTGCCCCAGGTTACGCCGCAGACTTCGCATCCTGCCCCTTTGCCCATCAGAAGGTCATAGGTGGCGTCTCCGACTACGAGAACCTCCTCCGCTTTGAGGCTGAGTTCTTTGAGGATATGGAGAACCAGATCGGGCGCCGGCTTGTGGCGGGCAACGTCTTCTGCACCGTAAAGTCCTTCAAAACAGTTCTTGATTCCAAGCCTTTCGGCGAGGTCGTCCAGCGAATGGTGACTTCTGGAAGTGGCGATGGCCAGACGGAAACCTTTATCTTTGAGGGTTTTGATGAATTCCGGAACACCGGGGAACGCAGTAATGCAGGGAATTGCAATCTCCGGGAAGATACGCCTGTAGATTTCGCAGGCCCTGACTGCCTGTTCTTCGGTCATACCGTCCACTCCGGCCTTCAGTCCGTCCTTGAGTTCAAGTCCTATGGTGGATGTGACGCGCTCGACGCTCGGAACCGGAAGGCCCATCTGTCTGATGGTTTCCTGAAAGGTCTTTACGATTCCGGTATGCGTGTCGGCGAGTGTACCGTCAAAGTCAAATATTATGCATCTGTACCTATTCATTGCCTTTCGTCATCGAATAAGGCTTGTCCTCTGACTTGATTCCGCGCTTTTTGTTGGGCTTTGAACTCATTATGAATTCGAGAGTGCCGCCGTCGAGGATGTCGGAATGCTTTATGTACATTTTGCCGTAGGGCTTTCCGTTGAGCCGTACTTCCTTTACGTAGCAGTTCTTGTCGCTGACACCCGGGGCCTTGATTTCCAGGGATTTACCATTGGGAAGATTGACTTTTGCGTAGGGAATGTAGGGTGCTCCCAGGACGTATTCGTCGGTGCCGGGGCATACGGGATAGAAGCCCAGGGCGGAGAATATGTACCAGGCCGACATCTGTCCGCAGTCGTCGTTGCCTCCGAGTCCGTGCATATCGTTGCGGTACTTGCTGTTCATAATGACGCGAAGCCAGTACTGTGTCTTCCAGGGCTGCGAGGTCCAGGCATAGAGGTAGGGGATATGGTGGCTGGGCTCGTTGCCGTGGACGTAGCCGCCTATGAGGCAGTCGGCCTCGATATCTTCGTTGTCGGCGTAGTATTTGGGATCGAGCTCCATTCCGAACAGCTCGTCAAGATTGGCGGTGAATTTCTTCTCTCCGCCCATAAGTCTCATTATTCCATATACGTCCTGGGGAGCGTGGAAAGAGAAGTTCCAGGAATTGCCCTCAATGAAGCCTTCCCCGAAGGTCATCTGGGGGTCGAATTCGGGTTTGAAGCTGCCGTCAGAATATTTGGGTCGCGCGAACCCGATGGAACTGTCGTATATGTTCCTGTAGTAGAGGGCGCGTTTGGCATATTCGTTCTCGACCGCCTTGTTCCCCGTGAGCTTTGCGGAAGCGTAGATGCTCCAGTCGTCATAGGAATATTCCAGAGTGTTGGATGCCGCGGTAGCCACGTTGTCGAGGGGAACGTAGCCGAGTCTGATATAGTCGCCGAGTCCGCAGTAATAGGGGACTGACGATGTGGCGACCATTGCCTTGATGGCTTCTTCCTTGTTGATATCCAAGCCTTTGGCTATAGCATCGGCCAGCACGGGAACGGCGTGGTAGCCGCTCATGCACCAGTTTTCGTTGGCCATATGGCTCCATACGGGCAGCATATGATGGGCGCTCTGTTCCCAATGGGCAATCATCGACTGCACCATATCGCTTTCCCTGTCGGGTTTCATAAGGGTGAGGAAAGGATGCTCGGCGCGGTAGGTGTCCCACAGTGAGAATACGGTGTAGTTGGTCCAGCCGTCGGCCTGGTGGATGTCGTGATCGAGTCCGCGGTACCTGCCGTCAACGTCCATATAGGTGGATGGGTTGATCATTGTGTGGTAGAGGGATGTGCAGAACATCGCCTTCTGGTCGTCGGTGCCTTCAGCGTCGATGCAGGCGAGCTCCCTGTCCCAGGCGGCCCTGGCTTCGGAGGCCAGCTGTTCGAAGTTCTTGCCTTCGGTTTCGGCCTTGAGGTTGCGAAGGGCTCCGTCCTGTCCGGTGGAGGAAAGGGCCATCTTCATTGTGAGTTCGTTGTCCGCGGCTGTGTTGAACTTGAACCAAGCCGCAATCTTGCGTCCCGCCATTTCGGGGAAGTCGTGATATTGGTCGAACTTGCTCCAGCCGCCCTTGTAGTCTATTCTTTCGCGGTCCTCGTAGCCGTATCCGGTGATGGGCTGGGAGAATTCCGCGGCGAAGTAGGTGTAATTGGTGCGTGCCCAGCCGCTGGTGATGCGGTAACCGGTGATGACGGTGGGGGAGACCACCCTGATTTCGGCCCAGAGCGTCTTGCCGTCATAATTGTAGATGCTCCTGTCGAGGTCGATGACAATGTGGCCGTCCTTGCCTTCCGGGAAGCTGTATTTGTGTATGCCGGCACGCTGCGTGGCAGTGAACTGCGCGCGGATGCCGTAGTCGGCGAGGGTGACCTCATAATAGCCGGGAGTGGCTTTCTCTCCGTCGTGGGAGAATCTGGAACGGTATCCGCTGTCGGGGTCGGTGGCAGTGCCGGGGTTGAGTTTTACCTCTCCCGTTGCGGGCATCACCAGAATGTCTCCGAGGTCGGAATGGCCCGTGCCGCTGAAGTGCGTGTGGCTGAATCCCACAATCGTGGGGTCGGAGTATCTGTATCCGGCGCAGGTCTCATAGACTTCCGGCTGATATTTGCCTCCGATGTTGTGGGGGATGGTGTCGGTGTCGGGACTGAGCTGCACTCCGCCGAAGGGAACGCAGGCTCCCGGGAAGGTATGGCCCATTCCGTCGGTGCCGATAAAAGGGTTTACGTAATCAGAATGTGACTGCGCGGCTGCAAATGTGCAGAGGCAGAGAATGGAAAGTAGTATGGCTGTTTTTTTCATAGTTCCAAATTTAATGATTTTTCGTGGAAATTCTGATTTTATTTGTGTGGCGGCCGTTGCTGTCTGATAGAAGCGGTTTTATCATTTCGGGGAATTCGCGGTAGTCGTAGATTCTGATGTAATCCATTCCGCCCAGGCGTACGTGGCTGTCGTTGCCCCCGTCATCGAGGTCGTCGCCTATGAATATGATTTCGTCCCTTGTGTAGCCGTTCTCTGCGGCATAGCGCATAATTGCATCATATTTGTTGTACTTCTTTTCGGTGAGGTCGAAGGAGGTGGAGCCTCCGATGAAAACGGAATAGTTGCTGAAAACCTCGCAGACCTCCCTGAACATCGCGCGCCTCTTGGCCTTGTCGGGGTCGAATGCGAGCTTTTCCGCACTTGGTGCGGCTGTTCCGAGCAGGCCGAAGGTTATCATCCCCGTTTTGTGGAATTCCACGGGGTCGCCGTAGTACTTGGTGTAACCGTATTTCTCCCTGAGCGCCCGGCACTTGGCCAGAATGTCCGCAGTATCGACAGGGGAGGTTTCCGTGCGCACTATCTTCCAGCCTTCGGGGGTGACTTTCGCCTCCTGCATCCCGTAGTTGCCGAGTATGGCGATGGGGTAGTTCCCCATCTGCCTGTGGATTCTTTCGGCGCCTCCGCCGCCCACCATCAGCAGGTCATACCTTTCTTCGAGTTTGTCGAGAGCGAGGCGGTTGGTGTCCGACAGGGGAGTCTTGTGCTGGGTGAGTGTGGCATCGAGGTCCATTGCCACCAGACGTTTCTGTGCCCCTGCAGCGAAGGCCGGGGCGCTCTCCCTGAGTTCTTTGCTGAGTTTCGGCCTTGATGGACCGCAGGCTGCAAGGACGGCGATGGTTGCGATGAGGAATACAATCTTTTTCATATAGTGTGGTTTTGATTACAGGTAGAAATCTGCCGTGAGTCGGGCGTAGGCTTCCGCTCTTGCAGACCCGTTCTGGAGGGTGATCTCCTCTTCCGACAGGGGCCCTCCGTTTTTGCGGAACTCTGCCAGAATCCTTCGTGGCTTTTTGCCTCCGGTGGTGCGTATCCTTACGATTCTGAACGGTAAGAGGCCGAAGGATGCCGCAGTCCTGCGCAACCTGATCTCTTCTTCGGCTGGAAGTATGAGAGAGAGTGTGCCGGAGTCAAGATGGCTGGCGGCGAATGTCAGGATGTCGTTGTATGACAGGCTGCCGGTATGGCGTGCGGCTGCCTCCCTGCAGTCGGGATTCCTGAGGGAGTCATCGTAGAAGGGCGGATTGGAGAAGATGGCGTCGTAAAAATGGTCTGTACTGAAGTTCTGCAGACTGCTGTGGACGGCTTCCAGATGGCCGTTCCAGGGGGATGCCGCAAAATTGTCAGCTGCTTCCAGGGCAGACGGGCCGTCGATGTCGATGGCTGTAATATGATATCCTGCAGTGCCGGAGAGGCGCTGGGCCGCCATCAATGCTATCACGCCGGTGCCCGTACCGATGTCAAGCAAGATGGAGTTGTCGGTTTCGGGCAAGGTCATCATTGCCCCGAGGACTACTGCATCAGTGCCGACTTTCAACGCCGATTTCTCCTGAGATACCTCGAATTGCTTGAACCTGAACGCGCTCATCATCACTGCCTGTCCCGTTGCCAGTTATTGCACAAACTGGCCGTCTCGGATGGTGAGAGATCTGTCGCACATCAATGACAGTTCCGTGTCGTGCGTGACGATTATGATTGTTTGTCCGAGGCTGTCCCTAAGGTCGAAGAAGAGCTGGTGGATTTCTTTTCTGGTGGCGCTGTCGAGGTTGCCTGTGGGCTCGTCGGCGAACAGTATCGCCGGGTCGTTCATCAAAGCCCGCGCTATCGCCACTCTCTGCTGTTCGCCTCCGGAAAGCTGTGACGGTTTGTGGCCTTCGCGGTGGCTGAGTCCGACCCGGGAAAGGAGGTCGCGTGCCTTGAGTCCGGCCTCCTGCTTACTGACATTTCCTGCAATAAGGGCTGGAATCATCACGTTTTCGAGTGCGGTGAATTCCGGGAGAAGGTGGTGCTGCTGGAATACGAAACCTATTCTCCGGCCGCGGAAACGTGCAAGCTCGGAGTCGCTGAATTTGCGTCCGAGGTTCCTGGCGGAACTGTCACCGCCGGCGAAAATGGTCCTGTCTTCAATTATCAGGGAACCGCCGTCCGGGGTGCTGAGCGTCCCCAGAATCTGGAGCAGCGTCGATTTGCCGGCTCCGGATGCGCCCACGATTGCTACGATTTCTCCTTTTTCCGCCTCGAAGTCTATTCCCTTGAGTACTTCAACTTTGCCGAATGACTTTCTGATATTGGTCGCCTTGATTATCATATTGCGAATTTAATCAATCTTTTTTGTTTTTTCGCAAAAGGGGCTTAACTTTGCCCTCCCATTCGGGAACCGGGGTGTGGCGCAGTTGGTAGCGCACCTGCTTTGGGAGCAGGGGGTCCCGCGTTCGAGTCGCGGTACCCCGACGGGAACAAGGGTGACATCAGTGGCCGGGTTCGGCTTGAGGTCATCCTTAATCATTATGATTTATGGAACAGCAGGAGTATCTGGACAGATATGAAAGAATCCTGGCGGACGGACTGGTGAAAGTGTGCACCGGGGTTGAACTTCTCGGTGGAGAGATTCTCACCTGCCCCGACGCGGAGGAATGGTGGGACGCCCACGTCAAGGACTACATCGGGGATGCAGTTGAGAATTTCAACGAGTATCCTTTGGCGGCAATCGGATGGGCGGCTTTTCTCGGGATGGCAGTGGCGCGCCGTTGGGACAGTGACTGGCCTTCTTCCAATGCGGCTTCGAAGGTGACGTACAGGAGTTTCTACGGCAGCAGGGGATTTGACGATATGGATGAGCACATTCTGTGGGATGTCCTCAAGTTGAAGAAGGATTTCGGGAACAAGGTGTCCGACACTGTCCTGAGTTGTGCCCAGGCCGCTCTGGGTCTGATAGAACACGAAGGTGTGGAGACTCAGACATCCCTCGGTTTCTATGTGCTGGCAAGGACGTATTCGGTAATGTTCCGTCTTGGCGTTGCGATTGAATTGAGACGCCAGGGGTATCACAAGGTGCCGCTTTGATTAAAAACACTTTCCTTGAATACACAAAAAGGTCGGGACTTTTCGTCCCGACCTTTTCCTGCTCCCCCTCGGGGACTTGAACCCAGGACCCCCTGATTAACAGTCAGGTGCTCTAACCAACTGAGCTAAGGAGGAATGTTTCCCAAAACATTTGGTTGGGACGACAAAGGTAGTACAAAAAGTTTTTTATGCAAAATAAAATTGCAATTTTTACT
>JAZUHY010000072.1:0-26544 GCA_045641985.1 Candidatus Cryptobacteroides sp. | reverse complement strand
TTCTACGTGAATACTGCGACGGGCGAAAAGTCTGGCGAGATGCTCGCACTGGCAGTGCTTGAGGCAGACGAAGATTAGCCTGAGCCGTAGGCTGCAAGGCCGGTACTCAAGAGAAACCCTCCGTTGGCGGATGCCTTCGGAGGGTATTTTGTAATAATAATCAATGCATCAAAAAAGAATCGCTATATTTGCATCTAATTGAATATTAATAATGCGTTATTTATTCGTGAATTGACTGTGTAAGCTATATTAATTATTCTCGCAATTATGCTAATTGATAATTTTAGATCATACCTCGACAGTAGAAATATACAATCTACTCCTTTTGGAGAGGGAAATACTTCTTTGTCTTTCACTAACAATGGCTTGCATTATATTTTTGATGCCCCTGGTGCAAGCGACCCATATTTCTTCAGATTGCTTTTACCTGGCGTAGAACAAGCTACTGTTGATAATGTTCAATTCCTTCAGCAAAAAGCCTTGAGATTATCATCAGAAAAGAAAGTGGCCAAAGCCTACATTTTAGGGAATAGTGTTTGGATTTCAGCTGATTGCTTTGTCTATGGGGATTCAAATATCAATCAATTATTTGAGAGAGTAATTTATCTTCTAGAGCAGTCGATAAATTCTTATCGAAACTATTCAAATCAAACAGAAGGGGAACGCTAGTATGGATATTTGGAGTAAGCTTCGTCCTTCTCAAGAGGAGATAGCAATAAAGAAAGAGCGAATAGTTGCTCGTAAGGATCTTCAGCTCGCTAAAATTAAAGCTGAAGAAGCAAAATACATCAGTAAAAGACATTATCAAGAATCGAAGATTAATGCGGATGCGAAATTATCTAAAGCAATCGCATTATTCCAGTCAACAAAGAACAACAATCATACTGCCCACTTGTGGTGGGTGATAGGCATTTTAGCGATATTACTCATCGGCTTTTCTGGCTATATCTTATGCTATTTAAGGCCACAACTTTGCAATGTCGATACAGCTGACTGGCTTTCTATTATTTCTTTAGTTCTCTCAATAGTCTTGTCAATATTTGCTATTATGTATACATATACATCTAATGCACAAATACAAGATGAGTTTAAAGATATTAATAAAGCCGCAAATGATATTTCAACTTCTTCAAATGAAATTAGAACATCGGTTAAGCAATATGAAGAAATAGCATCCAAGATATTGAATGCTGTTAATGATGTTCCCAAAGCTGTCGCTCAACAACTCTCTACGGATACATCAAATAAATCATTTGATAGTGGTGCTTCACCTGAATTGTCAACAATCAATGCAAAAGCTGAAGAGTAACCTAAATTAAAACATATCGTTGCTTCCATTGGGATAATAATTTATTGTTAAGAAGTTTGAGGCTTGTTGAATTTTTTGGTCTGTTTTTGAAAATAATTCGGGCCTATAACACAAGAATATTCATGCAATCCACTTTCAATTCGTAAGCAGGTTTGTCAATGGTTACTTATGACAGTTTTGTTACTATTTTGTTACTCCAGGCGATATTGAAGAATAAACAAATTTGATTTACAATAGGTTATGGCCGATTCTAATTTCATAGATTATGTAAAGATATTCTGTGCCTCGGGGCACGGGGGTGCGGGCTCAATGCATCTGCACAGGGCGAAATATATTCCGAAAGGAGGCCCGGACGGAGGGGACGGAGGACGCGGCGGACATATCATACTGAAGGCGAACCCGCAGTTCTGGACACTGATTCATCTGAAGTACCGCAAGCACGTGCACGCGGATGACGGGGAGAGGGGAGGCGCGGCTCTTCAGCATGGGAAGAACGGGACGGACATAGTGCTGGACGTCCCGCTGGGAACTGTGGTGAAGGACGCGGCGACGGGGGAAGTCCTGTTCGAACTGACGGAAGCGGATGAGGAGAGAATTCTGTGCAAAGGGGGAAAGGGAGGATGGGGCAACGATCATTTCAAGACCCCCACCAATCAGACTCCGATGTATGCCCAGTCCGGGGAGGATGGAGTCGAAGGGTGGTTTATCCTGGAACTGAAACTGCTCGCAGACGTGGGACTTGTGGGATTTCCCAATGCGGGAAAATCCACTCTGTTGAGTTCAATCACTTCCGCCAGGCCGAAGATAGCATCCTACGCATTCACGACACTGGAACCCAATCTCGGAATAGTGAAATACTATGACGACAGGTCGTTCGTGATGGCCGATATCCCCGGTATAATCGAGGGAGCGCACGAGGGAAGGGGTATAGGAATCCGTTTTCTGCGACACATAGAACGCAATTCCGTGCTGCTTTTTATGGTCAGCTGTGAGGAGGACGACATAGCCGGGGCATACAGGACTCTGTTGAAGGAACTCAAGATGTATAATCCGGAACTCCTGGACAAGAAACGGGTGCTGGCCATTACCAAGT
Source organism: Candidatus Cryptobacteroides sp. (assembly GCA_045641985.1). Taxonomy (GTDB): domain Bacteria; phylum Bacteroidota; class Bacteroidia; order Bacteroidales; family UBA932; genus Cryptobacteroides. The sequence continues at coordinate 24,142 of JAZUHY010000072.1, read as the reverse complement.
GTGACCTGATTGACGGGGAACTTGAAAGGGAGATTCTGCCGAAACTTCCCGGGAAGGTGCCGCACATCTTCATCTCGTCCGCATCCGGTGAGGGATTGAACGAGTTGAAGGATGCACTGTGGAAAGCTCTGGCTTAAAGTTTACAGTTTGTCCATTACGGCAATGATTCTCTCGCGCACGATGCCGATTCCTTCTAGGCCGACCGCCCCGAAGCCGTTCACTTCATAATATTTGCCGTTTTTCCTGTAATAATCGATAATGGGTTCCGTTTGGCTGTGGTAGGTCTTGATGCGGTTGTTGATGACCTCTTCTTTTGCATCATCCGCCCTGCCTTCAATATTTGCACGGTGGGCGATACGCTGCCGCACGATGTCGTCGCTTATCTGGAGCCCGATGACTGCGGTCACTTCTTCGCCTCTGCGGGCAAGCATAGCGTCGAGAGCTTCAGCCTGGGCGAGAGTGCGGGGGAAGCCGTCGAGAAGGAATCCCTCCACGCCCTTGATGGTGTTGAACTGTGCCTCGATCATACCTTCCACAACCTCATCGGGGACAAGGCATCCGGCGGATATGAGACTCTGCGCTTTTTTGCCGAGTTCCGTTCCGGCCGCAATTTCCGACCTCAGAAGTTCTCCCGTGGAGATGTGTTTTACATTGTACCGTTCAACGATTCCTGTGGCCTGGGTGCCTTTACCTGCTCCCGGAGGGCCGAAAATGATAAAATATTTCATTCGTCTATTACGTAAATATCCTTGATGTTGCGCCCCAGCTCGTTGTAGTCGAGTCCGTATCCCACTATGAATGCGTTGGGAATCTCCATCCCCACATAGTCCAGCTTCGCAGTCTTGCTGTAGATTTCGGGCTTGAAGAGCATAGTGCAGATGCGGACTTCGCTGGCGCCCTTGTCGAGCAGCATTTCCTTCAGCGCCGTGATTGTGTTGCCCGTGTCCACCACATCCTCGAAAATGATGATGCGGCGTCCTTTCACGTCTCCGGTGAGTCCGAGCGGAACCAGCACTGTGCCTGTGGATTCCGTGCCCTGGTAGGAACTGAGTTTGATTGACATCAGTTCGGCCTTGAAAGTGAGCCTCTTCATCATTGCTCCGGTGAACATCACGGCTCCGTTGAGCACGCAGAGGAAGATGGGTGTGTCACTGCAATTTTCGAAATCCCTGTTGATTCTGTCGGCAAGTTTGTCGATGGCTGCTTCCAATACTTCGTTCCTGATATACGGCTTGAAAACCTTGTCGTGAAGAGTTATTCTGTCCATAAAGATTTAATTGAAGTCAAAGATAAAAAAGATTTTTCTGTTTCTTATCTCTTTTTACGTTTACTTTCTTCATTTTTGGCTGAAACTATGTGTGTGAATGCGTTTGTTGATTTTGATGCTGGCACTGGCGGTGCCGGACGCCGGAGGCGTGGACGGAACCTTGCGTGTGGTTTCGGGAATGGAGGGGATTCTGCTGATAACGGGGGCCTCCGCCGAGGAAGAATTGGATGAGACGGTGCTTGAGCGTTTCGAGAGCCTGCGCCTGCATCCGTTGGCAATCAACTGCTGCACGCGGAGCCGTCTGATATCCAGCGGCCTCTTCAGCCGCTATCAGATTGCTTCTCTGCTGGATTACAGGGAGAGATATGGTGATGTGCTGTCTTTTACCGAACTGGCCGCAGTGGATGGATTCGGTGTGAAATATGCGGAGGCCTTGAAGGACTTCGTGACTCTTGACGGGGGAGAGATGGATGGAGGCCGTTCACTGAAGGGAAGAAGGAAATTCTCCCAGTCCCTGATGCTGAGAGCAGCGGCGCGTGCACCGGACGGGGAGGCGGAGTGGTGCGGCGGGGTGAAGTATCAGGCCCGATGGGGTGAGTTCCTGGAATTCAACTGGTCGGACAGGACAACCTACACGCTTCCGGAGTTGGGCTTCGGGACAATGAACCTGAGCGTGTATGGCAAAAGGGTCCCCGGGAAACTGATAGTGGGGGATTTCAATGCCAGATTCGGGCAGGGACTTCTGCTGTGGACCGGATTCTCTATGAGCGGGGTTCCCTCCCCCTCGGCTTTGTCGCGGAACGGCACGGGGCTGTCGTCATCCCGTTCTTTTTCCGAGAGTCTTCACGGGGTCGCGGCGGATTTCAACATAGGCAGGTATATGGTGTCCGCCGCTTACGACAGGGGAAACCTTGCGCTGGCCAACTTGAGCCGTGTAGGGAAGATCTGGCAGTTCGGAGTGACGGCTGTATATGACGGGGTAAGGGACCCCGCTCCCGGGGCGGGCCGTCTCGGCCTGTCAATTGACACAAGAATCGGTTTCAGGGGCGGCTCCGTGTTCGGGGAGGTGGCTTTGGACGGAAACGCGCTGGCCGCGGTGTCGGGAGTCTTGTATGTGCCTTCCTATGGCAGTATGCTTTCCGCCCTTGTGAGAGCCTACCCCCAGACATATCCCGGGACGATGTCCGGGGCGGTGCGCTCCGCGTCAAAGGTTTCGGATGAATACGGAGCGTCGGCGGCCTGGCAGAACGGGTGGAGCCTGCTGACCCTTGACGCGGCCTGGCACCCGTCCAAGAACACACAGGCTTACAAAGGTATTGTGCAGCTGAAGAAGACCTTCCAGTTTGGAAGGCTTGCATTGACACCGGTGCTGAGGGTGGCGGAAAGGTGCAGCCTCAAGCCTGCTTCCGGTGGCCGGATGGCTCCCGACTGGCGCAGTGACCTGCGGGCGGAAGTGGATATGGGAATCGGGCCGTGGCTGGCCAATTTCCGCTACAATGCGGTTTACAGTGACGGATGGGGTTCTCTGGCCTATGCTGAGGCAGGGTATAAGAGAGTGTGTCCGGAATATTCAGTGTCCGTTTGGCTTAGGGGAGAATTGTTTGAGACTGACGGTTGGGACAGCAGGATATATGTTTATGAACGGGATGCCCCCGGCAATTTCAATGTGCCGGCATACTATGGCAGGGGATGGAATGCAAGTCTGGTGGTTTCCTGGAAATTCTGGAAGAATACTCTGAACCTCAGGGTGTCCGCTTACAGGAAGGAGGTGAAACTGCAATATTCGCTAAGCCTGTGATTCGCTCAGGAAGCGACTGAACACTATGTCGATGGCTTCGGGAGAGGGATGTACCCCGTCTTCATTGAAGAAGCGGTAGTCGCGAAGTTCGTCGAGGACTATCTCGTAGGCCGGGAAATAATCGGCCCCTGTCCGTTGTATGGCAAGTTGGAGCAGGGCTTTCGATATGGTGTTGACGTGGGCCCCCTCGCCGAGGTGGCGGACAGGCGAGACCGTGAAGAGAAATTCCTTCCCCTCCTCCGAGCGGATAGTTCCGATGCAATCCTCCACTTCGTTGAGGGAGAGCATCTCGTGAGTGAATTCGTATCCCGGACGCTTGAGGCAGTTGGATACCGTCCATCCGTTGCGGCGCCATACCTGTGCGGTGCCGAAAGTGATGATGACCTTGTTGCAGCGCCTCCAGTTTTCCGCGGCTTCGGCCAGTTTGCGGTTGGCGTTGTCAAGGAATTCTTCAGACGTAGGTCGCGCAAAGGATGTGTGGTGCCAGAAGGAGCATATTTTCCCCGCTCCGGCACCCATCCCGATGCAGTCTGATGCCTTGAAAGGTTCGGCCGACCGGAGTCTGGTGACAGAATGGGCAATGCTCTCGGGATTGAAGATGGTGCCGAAGGGATTGAGGCACACGTCATAACCCGCTTCCAAGAGCCTCTGTCCCACATTGGTGGCGAAGCAGCTGCCTAAAACCATTATTCTGTCCGTCCTACTTATTTTCATAGTGCTTCCTGTATTGACCGGAATCGTGGGTGATTTTTGCAAAATTAATTAACTTTGGAAAAATATTGTATGAGAAAATGAAAAGAATAGCTGTCATCATCCTTTCCTGTTTTGCCGCCGCCGCGTTCTGTATGGCGGGAAATCATCACAACCTGCGTGTAATCAGTACTGGAGACGTACACGGAGCGTGGTTCCCGGAGTCTTATGTGTCTTCCGGAAGGTTGAATTCCAGCCTTATGTCGGTTATGCATTTTGTGGACAGCGTGCGCGCGGAAGTGGGAAGGGACAATGTCCTGCTGCTGGATGCCGGAGATTGTCTGCAGGGCGACAATGCCGCTTATTATTTCAATAACGTGGCCGCTGACAGGCCCCATCTGTTCCCCAGGATTTCTGCATATATGGGATACGATGCGATAGTTGTGGGCAATCACGACATAGAGGCCGGTCACAGGGTGTACGACAGAGTGTTCGATGAATTGGCAGGATATGGGATTCCCTGGCTCGGAGGCAATGCGTTGAAGGCTGACGGGGGAACATATTTCCCGGAGTATGCAGTGTTCCAAAAAGCGGGCCTTAAGGTGCTTGTGATAGGTTTTACAAATGCCAATATCAGTGCCTGGGTGGCGGAGGAAGAGTGGGAGGGAATGACCTTCTGTCCTATAGTCTCCAGAGCGCAATCCGTTGTGGACCGGCTGACGGCGAAGGAAAATCCCCAAATCGTGATTATGGTGGTCCACTCAGGAACGGGCGATGGGGACGGTCGCCAGCTTGAAAGCGAAGGGAAGGATCTGTTCGGAACTCTGAAGGGCGTGGACCTGCTCATCTGTGGTCACGACCACCGGCCTTTTGTCATAGATGAAGACGTGACCGATCTTGTGGACGGAGGGTCGAAGGCAAGTATGGTGGGAATGTCATCCTTTGACGTGGAGACCAGGGGACAAAGAGTTCTGTCGAAGACTGCCGTGACAGAAGTCGTGAGACTGGATAAGAATGTGTATGACAAGGAAATGGAGGAGAAGTTCCGTCCGGATTTCGAGGAGGTGAAAGCATTCACCTTGCAGCCCGTGGGCAATCTTGAAGTAAGCCTGCGCACAAGGGATGCGTATGTGGGGATGTCCGATTACGTCAATCTGCTGCATCGTGTGCAGCTTAGCCGTCCCGGAGTGCAACTCTCTTTTGCCGCTCCTCTGAAATATGATTCCGAAGTCAAATCGGGTCAGGTGGTTTTTAACGATATGTTCACTATTTATCCTTATGAAAATCAGCTTGTTGTGGCAAAACTCAAAGGAAGTGAAATAAAAAGTATCCTGGAGTTTTCCTACGATGGTTGGATAGGGAACGGGGATGAACACGTGCTGAAGATTCAGAACAGGCCCGACGAGCGTACGGGCTCCGAAAAATGGTCGTTTGTGGGCCGTCCCTATAATTTCGACAGTGTCGGAGGGCTTGTATATACGGTTGACGTGACAAAACCCTGCGGCGGCAGGATATGCATCAAGTCGATGGCGGACGGCGGCGCGTTTGATCCCGAGGCCTTCTACAATGTGGCGATGACTTCATACAGGGCTAACGGAGGTGGTGGTATAATTCCCCTTGGAGCGGGGCTGAGCGATGCTGAAATGGCATCACGGATTGTCGCAAAGGATAAGGAAATCAGGATGATAGTCTATGATTTCTTCCTTGCTCACCCCATTGTGAACAGGGAACTGATAAATGATGAAAGTATTATCGGCCACTGGGAATTCGTCCCGGCCGAAGCGGCGGGAAAGATTCTGGAAAAGGATATGAAATTGCTTTTCGGGGACCGTTAGTGCCTCATTGCCTTGAGCCTGGAGGCGAGTGAACCGTCCATAGCCATTTTCATCATTTTTCTGGAACCCTCGAACTGTTTCAGCAGTTTGTTGACGTCCGCAACCGATGTGCCGGAACCTTTGGCGATGCGTTGGCGGCGGCTGCCGTTGATGGATTCGGGATGCTCCCTTTCAAAGGGAGTCATTGAGTGGATTATGGCCTCGGTCGATTTGAAAGCCTTGTCGTTGTCTATGTCCACATCTTTGATGGCCTTGTCCATTCCGGGAATCATTCCCGCCAGGTCTTTGATGTCGCCCATTTTGCGTACCTGCTGGATCTGAGCGTAGAAATCGTTGAGATTGAACTGATTCCTGGCCAGTTTCTTCTTGAGTTCGCGCGCCTCTTTCTCGTCATACGCCTCCTGTGCCTTTTCCACGAGGGATACGACATCTCCCATTCCCAGAATCCTGTCCGCAACACGGGCCGGATGGAAGACGTCGAGGGCTTCCATCTTCTCTCCTATGCTGACGAACTTGATGGGCTTGCCGGTAACCGCCTTGATGGAGAGGGCCGCACCGCCTCTGGTGTCGCCGTCCATTTTGGTGAGTACGATGCCGTCATAGTCGATGGCTTCGTTGAACGCCTTGGCAGATTCCACTGCATCCTGACCTGTCATTGAGTCCACTACGAAGAGGCTTTCCGTGGGCTGGACGGCCTTGTGGAGGGTGCGGATTTCGTCCATAAGTTCGGCATCCACCGTGAGACGTCCGGCCGTGTCTATGATGACGACGCTGATTCCTTCGGCTTTTGCCTTGGCAATGGCGGCCTTTGCCACTGCAACGGGATCTTTCTCTCCTTCAATGGAGAAAACCGGAACATTTGTCTGCTCTCCGAGGGTCTTGAGCTGTTCGATTGCGGCGGGGCGGAATGTGTCGCAGGCCGCAAGCAGGACCTTGACGCCTTTCTTGCTTTTGAGATTGAGGGCCAGTTTGCCGGAGAAGGTTGTTTTTCCGGAACCGTTCAGACCGGCGACGAGGACGATGCCGGGGTTGCCCTTGATGCTGATCTCGGACGAGTTGCCGCCCATATAGTCGGCAAGTTCGTCGTGAACTATCTTGACCATCATCTGTTGCGGCTTGACTGCGGTCAGCACACCGGTTCCTATGGCTTTCTCCTTGACGCGGTCGCAGAAGTCCTTGGCCACCTTGTAGCTGACATCGGCGTCAAGCAGTGCCCGGCGGACTTCCTTCAGGGTTTCGGCTATGTTGATTTCTGTTATTTTGCCTTCTCCTTTGAGGAGTTTGAAGGATCTTTCGAGTTTCTCGGAAAGGTTTTCGAACATATTGCTTTTATTTTGAGTGGAACAAAAATACATAAAAATTATGGAAAGACTGTTGAGACTTTTGTTGAAGATTGCCGCAGACCGTTTTCCCGTGGCGCGGATTCGCATTGACATAAGGGTGTACCTCGCACTGATGTCCTGGATTTCGGACAAGGGTTATCTGAAAACCGGAAGCATTGCGGATGTGGCGGAGAAGATGAATCTTAGTCCGGAGCAACTGTCTTTCTTCTGTTCGGAACGTATGGGGAAGCCTTTCCGGCAGATAAGAAAGGAGCACAGAATTCGGGAGGCTGAGATTCTGCTCAAGGAAAATCCCGAAATGTCCCTGAAAGAATTGGGCCTTTCAGTGGGGATACCCGACAAGAGCGACTTGCGGAAGCAGTTCCGTGACGTGACCGGAATGTATCCTTCCGAATGGATAAATGTCGAACAAAACAAAAACAAATCTTTGAAATGAACCGTTATTTCCGTATATTTGGGCAGATTATGCATTTACGGCGTCAAACCGCTGAATCTGCCCGATTTTTGGAATTATGAGTTCTCTATTGACCAGATTGTCCAAACTGCTGTCCAAGTATTTGAGTACCTGGGTAGTGTTCACTATGGATGTGCTGCTTTCCCTTGTCGCGACGGGAGCTACCGTGCTGATTGCGGTTTTCGTACTCGGGTTCAGCGGTATGCGCGGCCTTCCTCTTGCCGTGCTGTTTATGCTGTCGCTCCTGTTTACGATTGCGTCCATCTTTTTTTTCAAGAGCAACAAGTTAATAATCAGGCATTCAACATTCAAGGACAACGGTCGCTATCTCTATGTGTCATCCGCCAAGGTTTTGCTGATACTGCTGGCCGTTGTTGTTATGGATGGTTTGTGGCCCGCAATCTCCTTTGGCATAAGCACGCTGTCATTGCTGCTTCTGTGCCTGTTGGATTTCCTTCTCACGTCTTTCCTGATGATTACGGTACGCTTTACCCTGATACTCGGCTATTCCGTTCTGATGAACAAGGTTCAGGAGAGCCGCGGTATCCAGAATATCCTGTTGTACAGCACCTGCGAGAAGTCCGTCGCAATGCTCACCCGGCTCAGGAACTCGTCGCATTACAGGATAGTAGGTTTCGTGTCTTCCGATATTTACAAGAAGGCTTTCACCGTTTCCGAACTTCCTGTTTTCTATCTTGGCGATCAGGAGAGCGTCACCGAGATTAAAGAACGCCTTTCCATTGACGCCATCATCTTTTCACGTGACCGGGACATTCAGAAAGAGAAGGGACGGCTTATTGAATTTGCCACGAAGGCATCCGTCAAGTTGCTCGTGGCACCTGAATTAGATGAGGTAAATGAGAATGAACCGCTGTTCAACCGAATCAGAGAGGTGAAAATCGAAGATCTTCTCGGAAGGGAGGAGATTAAGATTTCTCTTGATGACGTGGTGGCCAATTTCAAGGGAAAAACCGTGCTCGTTACAGGTGCGGCCGGTTCAATCGGATCCGAACTGTGCCGCCAGCTGGCCGGATTCGGAGTGGCGAAGCTCATTCTCTTCGACAATGCCGAGACCCCGATGCACAACCTGCGTCTGGAATTTGACTCCAAGTTCCCCGAAGTCAGATATGTCCCGGTTATCGGAGATGTCAGGATAGCCAAGCGGATGGATTACGTTTTCCGCACCTATCATCCCCAGGTCGTGTTCCACGCTGCGGCGTACAAGCATGTTCCTCTGATGGAGGAGAATCCCTGCGAGGCAGTGCTCGTCAATGTGACAGGAACCCGGAACGTGGCCGACAAGTGTGTGGAATACGGGGTGGAGAAGATGGTGATGATAAGTACGGACAAGGCTGTGAACCCAACCAATATTATGGGATGTACCAAGAGGATTGCCGAAATATACGTACAGAGTCTTGGCCTGTCGATTGAAAATGGCCAGACTAAGGGATCAACCAAGTTTGTTACCACACGTTTCGGCAATGTGCTGGGCTCCAACGGTTCCGTAATTCCGAGATTCCGGGAGCAGATATCAAACGGCGGTCCCGTGACCGTCACTCACCCCGAGATTACGCGTTTCTTTATGACAATTCCGGAGGCCTGCCTTCTGGTGATGGAGGCGGCGACTATGTCTGTCGCCAACAGAATCTGTGTATTTGATATGGGGCAGCCCGTCAGGATAGACTCTCTCGCCCGCAAGATGATAGAACTTGCCGGATTGAAGCCTGATGAGGATATCAGGATTGAATATACAGGCCTCAGGCCCGGAGAGAAACTCTATGAAGAGGTGCTTTCCAGCGTTGAGGGCACGGATCCCACAAATCACGACAGGATACGTATCGCGCGAGTCCGTGCTTACGAGTATAAGGAATGCCTGGAAGCGGTGGATAAACTTGAAAGGCTGGGCAGGGAAGTTGATATTCCGACAATGGTGAAATTGATGAAGCATATTGTGCCGGAATACATATCCAATAATTCGGAATATGCGGAGTATGACGCCAAATGCTGATGAACTCCATTGGTTTGTTGCGTGTGTAAAAACCTGTTGCGAACGCAAGGCCGGTGAATTTTTCGGCAGGCTCGGCTATGAGGTGTATCTGCCCTGCAGAAGGGAAGTCTGCGGCTGCCCGGACCGGGAAAAGTTTGTGGAGCGTCTCGTTCTGCCGCATATGATTTTCGTGCATACTACGGAAAAAGGCCGTATTCAGTCCCTTAAGTTAAACCCGTACCTGACTTGTTATATGTCCAGAAGCAGGGGCCCGTTCAACCCGGCCGTTGTCCGGGACGAAGAAATGGATATGTTCCGCGCTATGGTAGATTGCGGTGGCAATACTCTCGCAATAACGAAGGAGCGGCTGGCGGAGGGTGACAGGGTGCGCATAGTGAAAGGCCCTCTTGAAGGCCGTGAATGCGAGCTCGTGTACGTGCAGGGGCGTAAATGCATCGCCTCCCGACTGGGAATCCTGGGGGCGGCACTGATTGAGATTGGAGTGGATTCCGTTTGTAAAATTGATAATGAATAATATGAAAGAAGTACTTGTCAGCAATGTAGTCCTAAACGGAAAACCTTCGGACATAGTGATGTCCGGAGGGCGTTTTTCCCGTATTGCAGGTGCCGGGGAAGTGTGCCGTGAAAACGTGTCCGAGGTGATAGACGGGAGAGGCAAGGCAATCATCCCTGCCCTTTACAACACACACAATCACGCGGCGATGACGCTCCTGCGCGGTTATGCGGACGATATGGTTCTCCATAAATGGCTGAACGAATATATCTGGCCATACGAAAACAAACTGACCCCGGCTGATATCCGCAGGGGGAGCGAACTGGCCGTTGAGGAAATGGTAAACTCGGGGTCCGTGTTCTTCTCCGATATGTATTTTGAGATAGAACAGACCATCGATGCCGTAGTGGAAGCCGGAATGAGAGCCGCCATAGGTGTTACGGTGATGGAAAACCACAGTCTTGCAGTGGAGGAGGAGAAGTTTGACTTCATCCGACATTGGACGGATCCCACGGGAGGACGTATCCAGCTGGTGATGGCACCCCACGCCGTTTATACCGTCGGCCCGGTCAAACTCCGCAGGACAGCGGAATTTGCAAGGGCTCACGGAATGAGACTCCACATTCACGTGGCGGAGACGGCTCCGGAAGTGAGCAACTGCGTGAAGGAACACGGGATGACGCCTGTCCGCTATCTGGATTCGCTCGGTTTTCTGGGCCCCGATGTCATAGCCGCCCACTGTGTATATGTGGACGCGGAGGAGTGGGATATTCTTGCCGAAAGGGGAGTGACCGTTGCCCATTGTCCCTGTTCCAATATGAAGATAAGCAGCGGAAGATTCCCGTACGAACTTGCCATAAGGAGCGGATGCCGCATCACTCTCGGCACTGACGGGGCATCGTCCAACAATAATCTGGACCTGCGCGAGGAGATGAAGATGGCCGCTCTGCTGGCAAAATGCGTGACCGCCACCCCGGATGGAAGTTTGGTGAATGGCGGCAATCCCGAACTTCTGCCGGCGTCCGAGGTGTTCCGCTGGGCTGGTAGAAACGGGGCCGAGGCCTTCGGCATCGACGGCGGTGTGATTGCGGAGGGGAAGGTGGCCGATGCGCTGCTCATTGATTTGGACGACGTGCGGATGAAGCCCTGCCACAATCTGATTTCCAATTTCGTGTATTCCGCCGACAGCCGCTGCATTGCAGCCACCATATGTGACGGCAAACTTATCAGCACAGCGAAGAGATGAGTGAAGAACTTGGCCTTGTGACTCAGCTGGCAATTATTCTGGTTGCCGCGGGAGTGATGACCGTAATATCCCGGGCCCTCAAACAGCCTTTGATATTGGGTTATATTGTGGCCGGATTCCTGGTAGGGCCCCATCTTGGCCTGTTCCCCCAGTTTTCGCAGGAAACGGTCAAGGTCTGGTCTGAGATAGGAATCATCTTCCTCCTGTTTTCACTGGGGCTGGAGTTCAGTTTCAAGAAACTTCTGAAAGTCGGCAGCAGTGCTTTGATTGTGGCCTGCACTAAATGTGTGGGAATGTTCTTCGTTGGAATTGTTGTGGCAAGCGTGATTGGCTGGAGCATTATGGAGGGAATCTTTCTGGGCGGTCTGATGTCAATGAGTTCCACTACCGTAATCATTAAGGCTTACGGGGAAATGGGATACAGCAAGAAGCCGTATGCTCCCCTGATATTCGGGAGCCTCGTCTTTGAAGACCTCATTGCCGTGCTCCTGATGGTCCTGCTGTCCACAATGGCCGTGTCTAATAGGTTTGCGGGGGGAGAAATGGTCCTGGCACTTGCGAAACTGGCTTTTTTTCTGGTTCTCTGGTTCCTTGTAGGCATTTATCTTATTCCTACATTGCTTAGGAAGGCGAAGAAGTTCCTTTCTGATGAGATACTGCTGATAGTGAGTATCGGACTGTGCTTCGGAATGGTTGTAGCCGCCAATGCGGTCGGCTTTTCTTCCGCGTTGGGTGCATTTGTGATGGGATCCATACTGGCGGAGACAATGGAGGGGGAGCATATTATGAAACTGACCTCCGGCATCAAGGACCTTTTCGGCGCCATATTTTTCGTATCGATAGGTATGATGATTGATCCGGCAGTCATCGGACAGAACTGGGGGGCGATAGTGGCTCTTACCCTGGTAGCAATTCTTGGAATCCTGCTCTTTGCAAGTTCCGGCGCCCTGTTGTCGGGGAAAGGCCTGGATGTCGCGCTGCACGCCGGTTTCTCCTTGGCTCAGTTGGGGGAGTTCTCTATCATCATAGCCGGTGTCGGCTGTTCTCTCGGGGTGATGAGGGACTTTATCTATCCGGTAATAATCACGGTTTCCGTCATTACAACCTTTGCCACCCCTTTTATGATCAAGGCGGCGGATCCGGCTATCGTGTGGGTTCGGAAAAAACTGCCCCAAAGGATTCTTGACCGCATAGATACGCCTCAGGGAACGGAGAACAAGGAGCTTGACAGTGCCGAGAAGAAAGAGTGGATGGCGCTCATAAAGAGTTATCTGCTGCGAATCGGCCTTTACAGCGTGATTCTCATCGCAATTCTGTCTGTCTCCAGAGTATGGCTGGTGAAACTGGTTTCCGCCATTATGCCGCAGGCGTCGGATGGTGTGAGGGGAATCGTATGCGCCGTTGTCACAGTGTTGGTAATGTCTCCCTTCCTTTACGGAATGTCCGTCACCAACGGGTCCATCAATGCTCCGGCAAAGAAACTGTTCCGGACCTCACAGACCAACAGGTGGACAATCATAGCGATGGTGGTGCTCAGGGTTATGATTGCCGTCGTGTTCGTCGTGTCGGCAATAACCGCACACGTAAAACTGTCGTTCGGAATCATACTGCTGATTGCCCTGGCCGTTTTTGTGCTGATTTCCGTGTCGAAGTTCACCCTCAAGCATTTCACCTCGCTGGAAACGAGATTTATGGAGAATCTCAATGCAAAGGAGATTCAGGAGAGGAGGGATTCACCGGTGACCTCCGCCTTCAAGGACAGGTTGGCCGGATATGACGTGCACGTAAGGAGTTTCGGGGTGTCTTCCGATTTCCGATATGCCGGTTTGACCTTGAAGGAAATGCCTTTCCGGGGCGAAACAGGCGGTGTCAATATCGTAAAGATAATAAGGGGTTCGAGAGGAATAGGGATTCCGTCGGGGGAGGAGCAGATATTCCCCGGTGACGTGCTTCTTGCCGTGGGCACGACGGAACAGCTCGACGCTTTTGAAAAACTCATACACGACAACTCGCAGGCAGAAGGAGAGGATGTGAATGAGAAGATTGACGTCCGTCAGGTAAAACTGAATGCTGATTCCAGACTGACCGGCCGGACTCTTGTTGATTCCGGAATCAAGGCGTCCGGCTGCCTTGCAGTGAGCGTCGTCAGTGACGGGGCGCTCATCACAAATCCGCCGGCTGACTATCTCTTCAAAGAAGGGGATGTGGTGTGGATAGCCGGCTCTGAATCTGCTGTCAAAATGTATGAATGATATTCTATGAAATGCATTGTTCTTGCCGCCGGGTATGCGACCCGCCTGTATCCTCTGACCGAAAACTTTCCGAAGCCCCTGCTCAAGGTCGGTGACAGGACAATTCTCGACTGGCTTGTGGATGACATCTCGCAATCCGGTGCCGTTGACGGCTTTGCGGTAGTGAGCAATCACAGGTTTTCGGGCCATTTCGGGGAGTGGGTCTCGGAACATCGGCAGTCCGACCTCATCACAGTCGTGGACGATGGCACGGAAAGCAACGAGACCAGACTCGGAGCGGTCTGCGACATAAAATTTGCCATCGACAGTCTTGGCCTGGACGATGATATGCTGGTGATTGCCGGAGACAATGTGTTGGATTTCAGCCTGGTATCTTTTGTGGAATATGCGAAGCAGAAAAAGGCGTCCTGTATAATGAGATACTATGAGCCGGACGCAGGGAGGCTCCGCAAATGCGGAGTCGTGGAGATTGATGCGGAAGACAGGGTGCTCGGTATGGAAGAAAAGCCTGAGAATCCCCGCAGCAACTGGTGCTGCCCGCCTTTCTACTATTACACGCGCGATGATGCCCGGATGGTGGGAAAGGGGATAGAGCAGGGTTGCGGCACGGATGCGCCGGGGTCGTATATTGCCTGGCTTTCCACTCAGGTGCCGGTGTATGCTATGGAGATGCCGGGAAAACGTTATGATATAGGTAATCTGGAAAGTTACCGAAGAGTTTGCGAAGAATATAAAGAGTTTTTGTGATTTTTTTTGGAAATTTGTACGTTTTGTAAGTGGAAGCGACCTTGGAAATGCTTGAAAGTCTCAGACAGGATATCACGAAGTTGATTGCTCTCTACGAAGGGGAGAAGCAGCGTGCCGGTGAACTGTCGGCGAAACTTTCGGCGGCCGAGGGACAGAATGAGGCTTACCGTAAGCAGATAACTGACTTGACCCGCAAGATAGACAATCTCAGGCTTGAAGGGGCGTTCGCTTCCAAAGGAGGGAATGCCGCTGCCAGAGAACGTATCGAGAAGTTGATTCACGAAATCGACAAGTGTATCGGATTGCTAGAAAGGTAAGGATGGCTCAGAGTATTTCAATAAAGATAGCCGGCAAAAACTATCCGCTGGTTGCCGCCTCTCCGGAGAGGGAGCGCCAGATGCGGTTGGCCGCAGAGGAGGTTAATGCTATGCTTTTGAGATATGACGTGAAGTACCCGGATACCCAGCTGGTTGACAAACTGGTTTTCGTGGCACTCAATCAGGCGGTGGGACGGATTGCAGCCAAAGAGGACTTTGCCGGATACACGAGCGAGTTGCATTCGCTGGAGCACGACCTGGAAAACTATCTTGAGGGTAATGGAAAATAACCGTTAGTTCCCTCGCTGAAACTATAAGTTCCAAGGAACCGGGTAATCTCGACCGGGGAAGGCAGGCCTGCAGAGACAGGAAGCCCGAAACGGATTGGAGCCCAAATCGTACAGGATTGATTTTCTGACGAAAGGACTAGCGGCTTTTTTACAGTATCTGCGTGTATGCGGGTACTGTTTTTATTTTGTAAACGTTTTTTTAAAATATATACAGTTATGTTTTATTTATTGGCAGCAGTGGCCGGCGCAATCGTCGCACTCGCGTTATATATAGCCTTGACCCACAGTATGCACAAGGGCAAGGCTGACGGCATCATTCAGAAAGCCCGTATGGAGGCTGAAAGCATCAGGAAGCAGAAGGCTCTGGAAGCGAAGGAGCATTTCTTCCAGCTCAAATCGGAGCACGAACAGAAAGTCAACCAGAAGAACAGCGAACTCCGCGACAGGGAGAATGGAATCCGCAACAAGGAGACTCAGTTGAACCAGCAGATGGGGGAACTGGGTCGCAAGCAGCACGAGCTGGAGACAGCCAAAGGACAGCTGAATGCCCAGAAAGTTCAGCTCGACCAGAAAAAGGCCAGTTATGACACCCTTCTTGCACAGGTGAACAGGGAGCTTGAGAACGTTGCCGGAATGAGTGCTGAAGAGGCGAAGAATACCCTGATAGAGAATATGAAGGCAAAGGCCCGCAGTGAGGCTCAGGCTTACATCAATGAGACTATGGATGAAGCCAGACTGAATGCCGCGCGGGAAGCAAAGCGCATAGTAATCAACACTATCCAGCGTACGGCTACAGAGACGGCAATAGAAAATGCAGTTACAAGTTTCCCCATCGACAATGATGAGGTGAAGGGACGCATCATCGGCCGTGAGGGTCGCAATATCCGGGCCTTGGAGGCCGCTACCGGTGTGGAAATCGTTGTGGACGATACTCCGGATGCGATTCTTCTGTCTGCATTTGACCCGGTCCGTCGTGAGATAGCCCGCCTGTCGCTTCACCAGCTTGTGATAGACGGCCGGATACATCCCGCACGCATCGAGGAAGTGGTGGCGAAGGTGAGCAAGCAACTGGAGGACGAAATCCTGGAGACGGGTAAGCGTACCTGCATAGACCTTGGCATTCACGGTCTCAATATAGAGCTTGTCAAACTTATCGGGCGTATGAAATACCGCTCATCCTATGGGCAGAATCTGTTGCAGCATTCACGTGAAGTTGCAAACATCTGCGCCGTGATGGCATCCGAACTGGGGCTCAACCCCAAGATAGCCAAGAGGGCAGGACTTCTTCACGATATGGGTAAGGTAAGCCAGGAAGATTCCGAACTGCCTCACGCACTCCTCGGGGCCAGGTTGGCCGAGCAGTACAAGGAACAACCGGATATCTGCAATGCGATAGGAGCCCACCACGAGGAAATGGAGATGACTTCGATTTATTCTCCTCTGGTCCTTGTGGGCGACGCAATTTCCGGTGCCCGTCCCGGTGCACGCCGTGAGGTCATAGAGAGTTACATCAAGAGGCTGAAGGGAATGGAAGACCTTGCCGCTTCCTATCCGGGCGTCACCAAATCCTACGCCATCCAGGCCGGACGCGAACTGCGCGTCATAGTGGGAGCCGATGAGGTGTCGGACGACCAGGCCGCACGCTTGAGTACGGATATCGCCCAGAAGATTCAGGATGAGATGACCTATCCGGGTCAGGTGAAGATAACCGTTATTCGCGAGACCCGCTCTGTGGCAATCGCGAAATAATACGGGTAAACAGCTCTGTCATTTTTACGGCGGCGATGTCGGCTTCTCTGACGACATCGTCGCTGTCGTTAAGATTGGTCGCGATATTGTCCGTGTTGGATTCGTTGGTGATTACGGAGACTCCGAACACCCTGATTCCGCAATGGCGCGCGACAATGACTTCCGGCACGGTGGACATTCCTATCGCGTCTGCGCCGACAGTTCTGAAGAAACGGACTTCCGCAGGTGTTTCGTATGAAGGGCCGGAGGTGGCGAAATAGATTCCCTGCTTGAGTGTGATGCCTGTTTCTGCCGCAATATCGAAAGCGGTTTTCCTGAGTTCCGCATCGTATGCGCAGGTCATATCAGGGAATCTGGGCCCCATCTCACCCATATTGGGCCCAATGAGAGGATTGGGAAGAGTGTTGATGTGATCGCGGATGACCATCAAGTCGCCCCGCTTGATTTCCGGGTTGCAGGAACCTGCCGCGTTGGATACGAAGAGGTATCTGATACCGAGAAGGCACATTGTCCGTATGGCTATGGAAAGTTTTTCCATATCATAGCCTTCGTAGTAGTGAAAACGTCCCTGCATCGCAATGACGCATCTCCCGCCAAGCTGCCCGATTATGAAGTTCCCCTTGTGGCCGACCGCGGTGGAAACGGGGAACCCGGGTATTTCCCTGTAGGGGATGGTGACGGCCTCGACGATATTGTCGGCAAGACGCCCCAGTCCGCTTCCCAGCACTATGCCGACCTCGGGCATTCTGCCACCGGCGAGGCCTTTGATGTATCCGGCAGCCTTGCAAACTCTGTTGTACCTTTCGTCCATCAGAAATTCTCGCCTTCAGCGGTGCTCTCCGCTTCCGGTCTCTGCGGTATTTCTCCGTTGAAACAGGTCTGTTTGATGTACTCTATGACTTCGTCCAGCCCGTCCCTGAATTTCTCAAAATCCTCCTTGTATAGGAAAATCTTGTGCTTGTCGTACACAAAACTTCCGTCGGGGTTGTTCCTGCGCTTGCTTTCAGTGATGGTCAGATAGAAGTCATTCTGCCCTTTTGTGGATTTGACATCAAAGAAATAGGTGCGTTTGCCCGCTCTTACCGGTTTTGAGAAAACGTCTTCTGCATCGCGGCTCTGAAACTGAGCCTGGTCGTAATCCTCTCTGTACATAAGTTGATGAATTATATTTTATGCAAAAATAGAATTTTTTGGGGATTAGATATTATATTTGCATAAATTTTTGTTTGAAAAGATGCTAAACCGTAGAATTCTACGCATTAAGGCCTTCAAAGCCATATACAGTTACGCGGAAAATCCGTCTATGCCGCTCAAGGAGGTTGAGGCTCAGCTGGAACGCTCCTGCGAATCCACAAGAGACTTGTATCTGTTTCTTTTATCCATTGTAAATCCTCTTACCGAGGAAGCCCGGTCACGCATTGAAGCCGCCAGGGCCAAGTTCAATCCAACCGAGGAGGAAAAACATCCCAACCTCAAGTTCGTGGAGAACGGGATTGCCGTCATTCTGGCTGAAGACCCCGATTTCCGCAAGCTTGTTGCAAGGAAAAAGTTGTCGTGGGATCAGGATGACGTGCTGTTGAGACATTTGTATGACAAAATACGCGGCAGGAAATACTTCCTCGACTACATGTCAAATCCGGTGAGGAGCCTGAAGGAGGATGCTGAACTGTGGGCCACGATTTTTGCAAACGAATTTGAGGACAATGAGAATCTTGAGGCGATTCTGGAAGATATGTCAATATGGTGGAATGATGACGTAGCCTATGCTCTCAACTGGTGCTGCCGCACGATGGATAAGCTCGGTACCGGAGAGCGTTGGAATCTTCTCCCGCTGTATCTCAGTGAAATTCAGAAATCTGTCGAGGATGACCACGCCTTTGTGCGAGGTACGGTACGGAAGGCTGTCGTCAATTTTGACAGATACTGTGAGGACGTCGCGTCCCTCACACCCAAATGGGACAAGAGTCGCATATGCTATACCGACCTTGCCCTGATTGTGGCAGGACTTGCTGAGAACGAGGCGTTTCCGCACATTCCGGCAAAGGTGACAATCAATGAGTATGTGGAGATATCCAAGTTCTACAGCACTCCGGAGAGCCGGGGGTTCGTGAACGGTCTGTTGGACAAATTAATCAATAAAAGATAGAGAATATGAACTTTTTGACTGTTATTCTTCAGGCTGCTCCCGCACAGCAGGGTGGTGGCGCTTCAATGTGGATTATGCTTATCCTCATTTTTGTGGTGATGTGGCTTTTTATGATCCGCCCGCAGCGCAAGCAACAGAAGGAACTCGAGAAATTCCGCAATGAACTCAAGAAAGGCGACAAGGTGATTACCGCCGGAGGAATCTATGGAATCATCGCCGAAATTCAGGATACCACCGTTCTCATCAAGGTTGACGGAGAGGTGAAACTTCGCGTGGACAAGACGTCCATTATGAGAGACTCCTCTGACGTTCAGCAGAATCAGCCCGCTCAGAAATAATTTCCGGTGAAAAACTGGCCTGCCTTCCTGGCCTGCCTTCTGCTGTCTTTCAGTATATGGCTGGTGATGATACTCTCGCGCACCCATACGGCGCAGGAGAGCGTTACAGTGCAGGTCTGCTCCAACATAGAAGGGAGATCCCGATATGCTCACGAGACTGTGGTGGTCACCGCCAGATGCCGGGCATCCGGCTTCAAACTTCTGAACCTGTGGGCGTCGGATGAAGATGTCGTGGAAGTCCTGATAGATCCGGACTACCTGATTCCGGGGGAAGGGGATGATTTTACCCTGGAAACCGGGAACCTTCCGCGGTATGTGTCCGATATTTTCGGTCAGGGCGTGGTTGCAGAGGCTTTTTCCGACCAGCTCCTGAGACTCCGCTTCCTTGAGGAATCTTTCCGGAAGGTGCCGTTGGTCCCGGTGTCGTACGTCACGTTCCGGCCCCAATATATGGCTCTCGGTGAGATGATGTTGTCTGCCGATTCCGTGCTTGTCTATGGATTGCCGGAAAGAATAGCCTCCATTGACAGAATCAGGACGGAACCGGTGTCGCTCAAGGATTTGAAACGGGACGCTCACGGATTCGTGAATCTGGAGGTTCCCGCCGATACGAGACTTTCCGTGTCGGAGGTCAGTTACAAGTTGCCCGTCGGCCGCTATGTGGAAATCCGCAAATCGCTCGACATAAATGCCATAAACGTTCCTTATGGGACGGAATTCGTGGTTTCTCCTTCTTCTGCGGAAGTCGTGTGGCGTTGTTCGTTTCCGCTTAGGGAACGTCCTTCGGACCGCGCCGCGCTTTATGTCGATTACAGAGAATTCGAACGTTCCCTCACAGGGAAATGTATAATCAGGCTGTCAGACGTTCCCGATGGGGTCATTGACTACGAAATCAATCCCGAAGTCTGCCTCTGTCTGGAGAAATCGAACGAAAGATGAAGACAACTCTGATTACGGGCGGAATAGGCTCCGGCAAATCGGAGGTTTGCCGTTATCTGCAGGGCAGGGGATTCCCTGTATATGATTGTGATTCCCGCTGTAAGGCATTGTATGAAAGTGTGCCCGGACTGAAGGACTGCATTGAGTCTGCTTTGGGCATTCCGTTCAACTCCTTGAACTTGATTTTTGAAGATGAAGAAAAGCGTGAAACTCTGGAATCCATCGTGTTTCCGCTTCTCCTGGAAGATATTGACGTCTGGAAGTCGGGTCTCTCGTCGGACAGGTGTTTCATAGAATCCGCCACGGCAACCGGCAAGCCGGCATTTGACGGGGTGTATGATGATGTCTGGATTGTAAGGGCAGAGTATGACACGCGCCTGGGCAGGAACCCGAAAGTGGCGCAGAGGGATTTCCTGCAGGTTTTCGACCTCTCGAAAGCGGCACGGATTATAGACAACGATGGAACTTTGGAAGAATTGTACAAAAAAACAGATAGTTTGATATGAAGACAGATTTAGCAAAAATCCTTTCCGTTTCCGGCCGCCACGGCCTATACCTTTACCTCGCACAGGCCCGCAACGGCGCCATCGCCGAGGCTCTGGAAGACAAGAAACGCACTTTGTTTGATGCCAAGAGCCGCATCACGACTCTCGCAGACATCGCCATATTCACCAATGAAGGAGAACTCAAACTCGCCGAAGTGTTCACGGCTATGAGCAAGGTCGGAGGTGATGTTCCCGGCTCTAAGAGTGCCGACAAGGAGATAAAGGCGTTTTTCGACAAGGCCGTCCCCAACTATGACGCGGACCGCTTCTATGTTTCTCATATGAAGAAGATTCTGGACTGGTACGGAGAGCTCGTGAAGTATGCCAGTCTTGATTTCGTGACCGACGAAGAGAGGGAGAAAGAAGCAGCCGGGGCAGAATAATGAAGACTGTCAGGGCTATAACGCTCGGGTGTTCGAAGAATACCGTCGATACGGAACATCTGCTGGCGCAGTTGGCCGCCTCAGGGTTCATCATAAGACCGGAAGATTGGGGCGGCAGTGTGGATTGGCTTCTGCTTAACACCTGCGGCTTCATCGGCGATGCCAAGGAAGAATCCATCCAGGCTGTTCTTGAGGCCGTCGAGAGCAAAAAAAATGGCCTCGCGGAAAAACTGCTTGTTTTCGGCTGCCTTTCACAGAGGTATGCGAAAGAGCTGTCGCGGGAGATTCCCGAGGTTGACGGTTGGTTCGGCGCAAGGGACCTTGCGCCAGTGCTGAAAGCCCTCGGGGCTGAGCCGTCGGGTTCCGTTTCCCGTTACAGGACGGACTGCAAACCTTATGCTTATCTGAAGATTTCCGAGGGGTGCGACCGGAGGTGCTCCTATTGCGCCATCCCCTTCATCCGGGGCGCTCACCGTTCCGTGCCGATGGAACATCTTGTGGCAGAGGCGGAAGCGCTTGCCGCAAGCGGGGTGAAGGAACTCATACTGATAGCGCAGGACAGCACCTTTTATGGCCTGGACCTATATGGAAAGCGGGCCCTGGCAGAACTGTTGCAACGATTGTCCGAGGTGCCCGGCATAGAATGGCTGAGAATACATTACAGTTATCCTGCGGATTTCCCTTTGGACGTGCTGAAGCAGATGGCGGACAATCCCAAGGTGTGCCGCTATCTTGACATCCCCCTGCAGCATATCTCTGACAGGGTTCTGAATAATATGCACAGGCACGTGGATGGAGCGTGGACGAGGGAACTTGTGGGACGGCTGCGCGCTGAAGTGCCGGGAGTGGCCCTCAGGACCACGATGATAGTCGGTCATCCGGGAGAGGGGGAGAAGGAGTTCGATGAACTCCTGGATTTCCTCCGCGAGGCCCGTTTCGAAAGACTGGGAGCCTTCACCTATTCCGAAGAAGAGGGAACTTGGGGGGCCGACAATCTGGAAGACAATGTTCCGGAAGATGAGAAACTCCGCAGGCTGGATGCCCTTATGTCGCTGCAGGCATCAATTTCCCTGGAATGCAACAGGGCGCGTGTGGGTACGGTGGAACGTGTCCTTGTGGATGATTTTGTGGACGGAACCCTTGTATGCCGTTCCGAATTCGAATCTCCGGAGGTTGACGGCGAGATTCTGGTGAGTTCCTCGGATTCTTCGCTGGTCGGCAACTTCATCGATGTCAGGATAGTGGGTGCCGATGAGTATGACCTGATAGCGGAAATCTGCAGCGAAGGGGCCTAGTTGCTCTTCTTCTTGACAGGGTCGCAGGTGAGTCCCACACCCAGCTTCTTGAATATTTTCTTGTCAACCTCGCTGAGCATCACCGTGGTATGCACCTGGCATCCTTCCAGTTGGGGAAGGCAGGCCAGAGCCTTGCGGCAGTTTTCGTCGAACAGGCTCAGCATCGAAATCGCTACCAGCACTTCGTCCGTGTGGAGCCTCGGGTTGTGACCGTGCAGGAATGAGACCTTGGTTTTCTGGATAGGTTCAATCATATTCTGCGGAATGAGCTTGATGCTGTGGTCGATGCCTGCGAGTTCCTTTAAGGCATTGAGTATCAGTGCTGCGCTTGGCCCCAGAAGGTCGCTGGTCTCCGCTGTGATGATGGTCCCGTCCGCAAGCTCGATTGCGGAGGATGGCTTGCCGCTCTTTTCCTGACGTTCTCTGGCCGCAATCGTCGATTTCCTGTAATCGGTGTTGATTTTCGCCTGTTGCATCAACCTGGCTATCTTGTTGACCTCGGATTCCGAGCAATCGCCTTCGGCCAGTTTGCAGAGGGATGTGTAGTAGCGGCGTATGATTTCATTTCTGGCGGCATCGCGACAGACTTCGTCGTCGCTGATACAGCTGCCTATCATATTGACCCCCATATCGGTAGGGGATTTGTAGGGGTTTTCCCCGTAGATTCCTTCAAAGAGGTCGTTCAGTACTGGGAATATCTCTATGTCCCTGTTGTAGTTGACTGCCGTGATTCCGTAGGCGTCAAGATGGAAAGGGTCTATCATATTGACGTCGTTGAGGTCCGCGGTGGCCGCCTCGTATGCAATGTTGACGGGGTGGCTCAGCGCCAGATTCCAGATGGGGAAGGTTTCGAATTTGGCATATCCGGCCTTGATGCCGCGCTGGTTCTCCTGATAAAGCTGGCTGAGGCAGACAGCCATCTTGCCGCTGCCCGGGCCCGGAGCCGTGACAACTACAAGAGGCCTGGTAGTCTCCACATAGTCGTTTTTACCGAATCCTTCCTCGGAGTCGATGAGTGCGACGTTGGCAGGGTAACCTTCGATGGTGTGATGGTAATAAACCTTGATGCCCATCCTTTCCAGCTTGGCCCTGTAGGCGTCTGTGCTGGACTGGCCGTTATAGTGGGTGATGACAACGGAATTGACGAGGAATCCCCTGCCGATGAACTCGGTGCGCAGACGGAGGACATCCATATCGTAGGTGATGCCGAGGTCGCTGCGCATCTTGTTCTTTTCGATGTCGATGGCACTGATGACGATTACTATTTCCAGATCATCTTTCAGCTGCTCCAGCATCTTGAATTTGCTGTCCGGCTGGAAACCCGGCAGCACGCGGCTGGCGTGGTTGTCATCGAAGAGCTTGCCTCCGAACTCCATATAAAGTTTGTTGCCGAATTTGGCAATGCGCTCTTTGATGTGCTTGGATTGGATTTCCAGATATTTTTCGTTGTCGAACCCGTATTTCATAAAAGAAGTCTTATAAAATTCCGGGATACAAATGTATGAAAAATTCGTGAAAAATAAAAGAAGGTGGGGCCGTAAGCCGGTTTCTGTTTTTGAATCCGTCATTTATCTTCGCAACCTACCCCCTGGCATCAGGCGGGCCGCCCTCAACTGCCAGTATATTTGGTCTTGCAGGTCCCGGAACCGTACCCGCCCGGCATCGCTGCCGGACGTCGTGAGCTCTTGCCTCGCGTTTTCACCCTTGGAGGCGTGCCTCCGGTTGTTTTCTGTTACGGCCCTCGTGAGATTACCCCCACCTGTGCTTTCCACAGCGGGATGCCCTGCCCTGTCCGGACTTTCCTAAGCATTGCTGCCTCGACGGATCGCCCCACCTTTTTTTATTTGCCGCAAAGGTAAGATTTTTTTATATTTCCTCTAAAAATCAATTGTTCACATCTATCTGAAGTTGGCGAGCGTGGTATCGCCGTGCGTTGGGCGTATAACAGGTTCACGCCACGAGTTCGATACTGCGGCGTAACAGAATGATAATAAAACAATTTCCTCT
>JAZUHY010000071.1:0-22223 GCA_045641985.1 Candidatus Cryptobacteroides sp. | reverse complement strand
TGACTCCTCGCGAAATCGGAAATCAGGGACAGCCTTGTCTTCGTCGCTACTGAAGCATTCGGCAAATTTGGGCTCCCCCGCAGCGGGGTACGAATCATTCACATTACGGAAGATCACAGACCAAATGAACTATGAGTGCAAGATAGACACAAAAATTGGAAATGCAAGCAGGAAAAGCGATTTTTTGTTTGCGGAAATTAATTCTTCTCGCGCTTGCCTTTTGCTCCCGTCAGGCCGCTACAATGCTATTCTATCTCCCCTCCGCAGATTGCGGAGCCGGTCAGATTGTTCTGCAGGGTGTGGACTACCTTGCATTCTCCCAAATGCGACAAAATCTCCGCATCCAGCGTCGAGCCGTCAATTTCCACAAGATAGTTTTTTGAATGGAAGGGCTTTACTCCCAATAGGTCGGCATATGCAACTGCGCAAAGAACAGCGCTTTCTCTCTTCCGGACACCTCCTTCAGCATCAAGATATTCCATCCTGAAGTCCGCTATCCCGGATTCTTTCATAACGGCTATGCCGTCAACTCCGTGAATGCGGCACAGGGAGCAAACGGTCTTTCTGCTACAGAAGCGACTGACGTTATTCTGCCTGCCGTCAACCATCATAAAGTTGTTTTCTCCCTCTGAATAGGAATAAATCCGAAGCATACGACAAATTTAAAACCTATTTTCTTATCTTTGCCTTATGTCGGTCAAAAATTCAAAAGCACATTATTTTTGCATATTCCTGATTGCTCTGTTTTGTTTATCCTGTTCTTCAGGCAAGACAGAACTTGACAGATTCATCGGGAACGAAGACTGGGACGGAATTCTAACCGCATATAAAGACGCCGACAGTCTGAGGACAATTGATATCGCCTACGCCAACATAGCGCTGGCAACGAAAGGGCAACTTGCGGATAAGGCCTTCAACTATATACAGGTCGGACCGGAAGGTCTCTTTCCCGACTGGCAGTTGACCTCGACAGAAGGAAAGATTCTGGCATACATCCTGTATGAAGCCGGACACGTGTCGCTTGCGCAGAAGATGGCGTTCGAAACGGATGTCAACTGTGCGCCGGCACACGACGGCAATATGCTCAAGATGCTTGTCAAGACAAATCTGATTTACGGCAACCGGGCCGTCGCCGAGAAATATATATGCTACCTTGAGCGCGAGGGCGGCAGGAATGCGGAATGGGCATCGGAACAAAGGAAGTTCCTTGGAAATCCGGCAGCGGTGGCGGATGATCCGGAGTACGGGCCGCGCAGAAAATGTATGCCGGAAGAAGGCTTCATCACTTTCCGGAGAGGATATGACGCGGATCTCAAGTACATCATAAAGGCAAACCCGACATACAGGAATGCAGTTGACATTCTTGGAGTCTATTACCTTCTTTGCCTTGATTTTGAAAATTTCAAGGCGTTCATTGACGGGAATATCGGTACCGAAGCGCTACCCTCCCTTCCCCGTTCTTTCGCCGAGGCCGCGTGTATGCTGTCCGAGCAATATCAGGGATATTGGAAGTCTGTCGGCGTGCCTAAAGAAATCTACAGGGAATACGTCGATTTCAAGAACCGTATGGCAGCAGGACTGTCTCCCGACAAGTACCGCGGCACTTTCTGGGTATATGTAATGATTAAGAACGCAAGATGAAAACGATACTTTTCCTGATACTTTCCGTATTCCCCACGATATTTCCCGATTACAAGGAAGTCACCGTGCCAGAGAACATTTCTCCCCTGAATTTCTCCATCATAGAGAAATCCGCCACTGCATTCACCGCCACCTTCGAATCCGGACCGATATCCTTTACGGTAAAGTCCCGTAACGGGGACATATCCATTCCGGAGAAAAAATGGAAGAATCTGATTGCTGAGGGCAACGGAACGATTTGCGTCGTTACCGCAGCTAAATCAAACGGGGAGTGGATATCATACGAACCGTTCAATATATATGTAAGTCCCGACAAAATAGACAGCTATATTGCATATCGCCTGATACCTCCGGGATATGAGGTCTGGGGCAGGATGGGCATCTATCAGAGATGCCTTGAAACATACTCGCAGACTCCGATTGCCGAAAACAAAAATACGGATGAAAACTGTATGAACTGCCATTCTTTCTCCAATCGAAGGCCGGACAGGATGATGCTGCATATGAGGGCCCAGCACGGAGGTACGTATATCCTGAAGGACGGAGAGATTGAGAAGGTGAATACCAAGACCCCCGAGACCATTGCCGCCGGCGTCTATCCCCAGTGGAGCAATGATGGCAGGTACATCGCATTTTCAGTTAACGACATCGCCCAGGTATTCCATTCAACCGATCCCAACAGGGTGGAAGTCTATGACTATGAGTCCGACGTTGTGATTTACGACGTGGAAAAGCACGAACTTCTGTACTCCGGTCTGACCAAATCTCCGGACTGGTTCGAGACGATGCCTTGTTTTTCACCCGATGGAAAAACCCTTTACTTCTGCAGATGCAAGGCCGTTGAAATGCCCCAAGGCTATCAGGAAGCGAAGTATGATATTGTACGGATAGACTTTGACCCGTCAACGGGGCGTTTTGGTGACAGTCTTGTGACCGTTTATGATGCCGTGTCTGAGGGAAAGAGCGCATCTTTGCCCAGAATCTCACCGGACGGCAGATTCCTTCTGTTTACCCATCAGACTTACGGCCAGTTTCCCATTTGGCACAAGGATGCGGACCTGCATCTTGTCAATCTGGAAAACGGTGAAGTGTCGGGACTGGAGGAACTCAACTCCAATGATGCGGACAGTTACCATAGCTGGAGTTCCAACGGCAGATGGGTGGTTTTTTCCTCCCGCAGGGATGACGGTCTTTACACCAAACCGTACATAGGACATATAAATACAGAAGGAAAGGCGTCCAAACCTTTCCTCCTGCCTCAGGAAAATCCCCGCGAATTCTATCTGCGTCTTATGGAATCCTTCAACATTCCGGAATTCATTACCGGAAAGGTTGCAGCCGGCCCGGATGACTTCGCCAAATCGGCAATCAACGGGACGGCCTCCGAAGTCACTTCTCGGAAATCGTTCTGACGGGTTTCAATATGCAGGCCATATAGAGCCAGATTATCAGTAATGCTACAAATGCCGCAACCTGACGGCCTCCGAAGGCATCGGTAACCATACCCAATATGGGTGATACTACGGCACCTCCCGCAATGCCTGTCACGAGAATGGCGGAAACTTCATTGGTAAATTCCGGTTTGTGCTTGAGTGCCAGACTGAAAAGAATGGAGAACAGGTTGGCATAACCAAGTCCGAACAGGACAACGCTGATGGCCATTACCATATAGTTGGTGGCAAAAATGATTCCGACAAGCCCGACAAGAGCGACGGCAACGCTGACGCCGTAGAATTTGTGCTCCTTCATCCTCATCAGCAGAATGCCCACTCCGAGAGTGCTGACGGTTCTGGCAAGGAAATAGAGGCTGTTCCCAAGCGTGGCCTTGGATTCGGGCAGGTCGAAACGCTCCTTGAGAATCTTGGGCAGAGAAATGCCCATACCCACATCAGCCCCTACAAGCACGATGATTCCGATGAAAAACAGAAGAATGTATCTGTCTTTCAACAGGGCGAACGATTCCTTGAATGAAGGGCTCTTGAGCTCAATCTTCTCTTCCTTGATGGGGGCGGAGAACAACCACGCCGCCGCTATGATCGACACGATGGAGTAGATAGGGAAAATCCATTTCCATCCGAATTCGGTGCCGGCAAAGGCCGATGCAATGATAGGGGCAAGGAAAGAGCTTGCCGCCTTCACGAAATAGCCCAGCGTCATCGTCCCGGTGAGTTTGTCCCCAGACACTACGTCTTTAACGAGAGGGTTCATCGCCACCTGTATTATGGTGTTGCCTATTCCTATGAGGGCGAATGCCAGAAGTATCATCGGGAAAGTGTAGGAAACAAGCGGAATGGCGAAAGCTATGAATGTGACTATAAAGCTCACGATGACCATATTCTTGCGTCCGAAGCGGTTGAGCAACATACCTGTAGGTATGGAAAGAAGCAGGAACCAGATGAAACAGGCTACCGACAGCAGGCTGGAGATTGTGTCGGAGAACTGGAAATCAGCTTTGACATAGTTGGTCGCTATACCCACGACGTCCACAAAAGCCATTATGAAATAGCCGAACATCACGGGCAGGATGGTGCGAAATAATTGTTTGGATTGCATATAGTTTGGTATTAGTTAAATGCTTATACTATGGCTCCCCGGGCCGAATTCTTCGAAAACGTCGCTCCCGGGTGCTTTCACGCTGGCTCTCGCGCCTTCCGGTATGGAGAAATTCCATACCCATTGTTCCCCGCAGTAATGCCATTCGCTCTTTATTGTCCCTGCCGCCGAATTATATTCCGCATCAATGCTTCCCAGCCTCCTGTCCGGTATGGGCTCCATTATGATATGACGGAATCCTGGTTCTTCGGGGTCTGCCTTGATGCCGGCGACAGACTCCCATATCCATTGGCAGACAGCTCCATAGGCATAGTGGTTATAACTGTTGACTCCCCGTGGGGCGATTCCTTTCTCGTATGTATAACTGTCCCAGCGCTCCCAGAATGTGGTGGCGCCGTTGTCAACGGAATAGAGCCAACTCGGGTTTTCGCGTTGGAAAAGAAGTTCGTACGCCAGGTCTCCCATTCCGTTGTCGGTAAGTGCCCCCATCATAATGGAAGTACCAAGGAAGCCGGTCTGCAGCCTGTTGCCGTGGTGGGCGAAATTGTTGCGGAGCCGGCGGCATATCGAGTCTTTCGTTTCTCCTTCGAAAATCCTGTCCCTCAGGGCGAACAGCAACGGCGTCTGCATAGTGTTGAGTATTTCCGTTTTGAAAGTCCCGTCCGCATTGAAAAACGCAGTCCTGACGTATTCTCTGGCCGTAGTTGCCATCGCCTCGTATTTCTGGGCGTCCCGGCCTGTTGACGCGGCCATATCCCGCATCATTTCCGCGTCGCTTATCCAATATGACGCGCTGAGGAAATTCCAGTAATCAATTGTCTCCGGGAGCCGTAACAGGTGCCCTTTGCTGTCGGGCGGGCCGAACGCCCTGCCGGAGTGTGCTTCAAGGGGCTCGAAACTGTGCCAGTCCGCCCACTGGTAATCCCCGTTTTCCTCAATGAGGGCGGTGTGGATATATTTTGTTTCGGCCACGTGACCGATGAATTTCTCCATCGAGTCCCAGCATTCATCTACAATGGCATTGTCTCCGAACTGCTTCCATATTGTCCAGGGGACGATTATCCCGGCATCGGACCATCCGACACGCATCATTTCAACCGCTGTGGAGCCCGATTGGGCGAACGGCGCCACGCCGGCGAACCCGCCATTTTCATTCTGGGTATCCCGGACATCCCTCATCCATTTATGGAAGAAACGGCCGGTATTTGCGAAGAATGTTCCCGTTTCCGTGAAGACCTGGGTGTCTGCCGCCCAACCCTGCCTCTCGTCCCGCTGCGGGCAGTCAGTGGGTACGGACAGATAATTGGACCTCTGGCCCCACACCGCATTCGAAATGATTCTGTTGATATCCTCATTCCCGCTTATTATCCGTCCCGTTTCCATCGCTTTTGTAATGGAGGTGACAGGAATGGATTCGATACTTTTTATTCTTACTCTGCCGGTGGCGGTGATTGAGACAAACCTGTATCCGAAGAAAGTGCATCTGGGGCAGAATGAGACACTGCTCCTGACGGGACCGAATGTATAGTCCAGCCGCATTCCGCGGTCATCCATCCTGAGGTTGTCCCGGTGCACACTGCCTTCAGGGCCGTCCGCATTGCGGCTCACGGCTCCGTTACCGTCATTCAGGATTTCCGAGACGCGACAGGTCAGCACAGTCCCTTCCGCAGCACAGAACCTGAAAGACGGGACCGCGGCGCAGTTCTGCCCGAAATCCACCACAAGGGTTTCTCCGGGCTCCACCGTCATCGGTGCTCCGCGGGCGAATTCCTTTGTGATGACAACCTTGCCGTATTCATTCTCCCCGGCTCCTTCAACACCCTGCCAGACATATGCCCTGACTGGCTTCAGTGCCAGATCCTTGCGGAGATAGACCTCGGCTCCGTCGGACGGGAGAATCTCTCCGCTGAATTCAGAGTTGACCTCCGGCGCGGACAACTTCTCCGGAGTATCATATCCAGGAAGCTCCCTTGCATCATATTCCTCACCGTCAAAGATTGCCGCGTGTTTTACCGGGCCGGCAATACCGGCTTTCCAGTTGACGGTGTCGGTGCCGAACAGTTCGATGCGGCCATCTGCGTATCTGAGCTCCAGCACGCCCCGGAATGCACATTTCCTGCCAACCATTCCTATGTGCCTCTTGGGCGTCACTATCTTGTCTGCCCACCATCCGGGCGTAACCTGTGCCGACAATGTGTTCTCGGCACCCTTCCTGCATTTGAAAGCATCGGTCACGTCATAGGTGAACGAGCGCTTTGTCTTTGCATAATGAGTGAATCCGGGTTTGAGGATTTCCTCCCCGATAAGCCGGCCGTTGACGAGTATCTCATAGACTCCGAGCCCGCTGGTCATCCATCTGGCAGACACCACCTTCCCCGAGTTCCGTACGGTTGAAACGAACCAACTTGCACCGTCCGCCGCACGCGCGCAATTCATTATCGTATCGGTCACCACAGGAGCATCCGCCGCGGAAATCCATTCCGACACAGTCCAGGCCGAGTCTCCCAGGGCATCGGTACGGAAACCGGCCGTACCCTCTGAATATCGGGCGCCGCAGGCCACCAGCAAACACACTGATACGATGACAGATATCGCTGATCTCATCAGAATACCAATTCAAGCCTGCCACCGTTCAGTATATCCTTGTGAAGAATTGTGGATGCTCCGTAAGGCTTGCCGTTGAGAGTCGCGCTCTTCACGACCGGATTCTCATCTGAAGCGTTGGTGCAGGAAATCACGAAATCAGACTTTCCTCCGTCAGGCTTCAGGAGATGGAAGGTAATCTCATCGAAAATCGGGCTTCCTATCTGATAACAAGGCTCATCTGTCACACCCCCGTCAAGTTGGAAAAGACCGGTTTTCATCGCAATGGCAAGGCAGCTCATCGAACCCTGATCCTCATCGCCGTTATACCCATCGACGGGAGAAAGCCCGGAATAAACGGCACGAACTATCCTGCGGCTCCAGTACTGTGATAAGTCGGGCCTGTCGAAATAGTGGAACACAAAGGCCGTATTGATGGAAGGCTGGTTGCCGTAGTTGATGGGGATTCTCTTGTATTGGTCCTGAGTCTCGACGTTGTGCGATTTGCCGGAAGTGAAATCAAGTTCCGCAGCCTTTTCCATACTGGCATTCAGTCTCTCCGCAGCCTTCTCCTTTCCGCCCATAAGCTCCGCGAGCCCGGCCTCATCGTGAGGCACGAACCAGGTGGCCTGTGCGGCATTGGCCTCTATGAATCCGCAGTCCGCCAATTCATAAGGGTCGAAAGGCTCCGCCCATTTGCCGTTGATGTCCCTCGGCCTCATCCAGCCCGATTCCGGGTCATAAATGTTCCTGTAGTTGCGTGAGCGCTTCATATAACGCTCATAATCTTCCTGTCTCCCGAGTTTTTTCGCGAGTTGCGCGAGGACGAAGTCTTCGTAGGCATATTGGAGCGTGAGTCCGCCTCCCTGCTGGTGGTAGCCGTTTGATTCCAACGGATTGGGGAACGGGACATAGCCCATCGAAATATAGTAGGGAAGCCCCCCGCCTGTCCACGTGTTATGCTCGTAGCCGGTTTTCTCCATAATTCCGCCCGGCTCGTGGTTCTTCTTCAGCGCCTCATATATCCAGTCGAGATTCTCCGTAATGATGCCTTTCTGGATGGCGCTGACAATGAATGCACAGTTGCAGTCGCCTGTCATAACGTAACTGTAGTTTGCTCCCGAGGGCCCGCGCGGGAACAGTCCCCCGTCCTTGTAATACTGCATCAGTGACATTGCGTGCTCGTAGGCGATGTCGGGATAGACAAGAAGCCAGATATTGTCGAACACGCTGTTGCCTCCCCAGAATCCGTCCGTGTTGAAATGACGGAAAAGAGGCTTGCCGTTCTCGTCCGCAGGCAGCCGCTTCACCTGGAAGTTTTCTCCCATATTGTCGGGATAAAAGCCGTTGACATCGCTTATCGTATGCTTTCCCAGAAGCACGTGCCAGAGGTCAGTGTAGAATCTTCTTCTGTCGGTATCGGAACCGCCCTTGATTTCAATTCTGGAAAGAAGGGAATTCCATTCTTTCTTGGATTCCTTCACAACCCCGGTGAAATCCCAGCCGGGATTCTCCTCCGCCATATTAATCGAGGCGTTCTCTTCGGAAGTATAGGAAAGGGCTACCTTCATCTGCATATCCTTGCAGTTCCTGTCCATGCACAGAATCATATTGCCGCTCTCTTCATCAGAGATAATCCGGGACACGGGGCGGTCGAGCACAATCTGGAAATATACGTTGAACGGCTTCGGGCGGCGTCGCGTGGCCTCAGAAACCACCATTCCCTCGAAACTGCTTTCGCTTGTCTGCCTGAAGGAGGCCAGGCTGTTCCGGCAAGGGCCCACCTGCGAACTCAAATTGAGCAGCACTCCTTTTTCCTTGCCGCCTTCATCGCTGAAACAGTATTTGTGAAAACCGGTTCTGGCCGTGCTTGTGAGCTCAACCTGTATGCCGTACCTGTCCAGAAAGACCTCGTGGTATCCGGCTTTGGCCACTTCCCTCTCGTGGGAGAAGGGAGAGCTGCAATCTGCAAACAATTCCGCCGATTCTCCTTCGGAAAATGTCACCGGCATCACGGATACGCCGGAAATCTGCCAGCAATGGATGTGGCTGAAACCCTGGATTGACGGTGAGTTATATCTGTATCCTGAAATCCAGTCGTCCCCTTCGTCAGTGTCCGGACTCAATGCCACCATACCGAAAGGACGGCAGGCGGAAGCGAAGAATGCCCATCTGGAATGGGCGGAGTCCATCTGCGGATAGACAAGGTCGGACAAATCCGTTGAGGAAGAGCAGGACACCAGTGCCAGAATGGCCGGAAGAATAAGAAAGAGCCGTTTCATATTGAAGTCTTTGAAGTTTTATTTGAGGAAAGCCGCACCGATGAGGCCTGCTGCATTTCCCAGCGTGGCCCTTACCACGGGAGGAACACCGATGGTCGTACCGTTGTACGTGGATTCGGGTAGCAGGGCATTGACCTTGTCAAGCAGGAAATCGCCGGCATCGGCCACTCCGCCTCCGACAATGAGCACCTCGGGGCGGAATATTGTGACGATGGACGACAGCCCGGCCGCCAGATACCCCGCATATTCGTCAATCAGACCCATAGCCTTCGAGTTGCCTTCCCTGGCAAGAGTGAACACATATTTGGCGTTGGTGCAAGCGTCGCCGAGCACCTCTTTGCCACGCTTTATCAGTGCCGTTGCGGAACAATATGCCTCAAAGCAGCCTTTCCGTCCGCAGGCGCAGCTGCGTCCGCCGTACACGAGATTGGAATGGCCGATTTCAGCACCCATACCGTCGGAGCCCTTGAAGATATGCCCGTCTATTATGATGCCGCTGCCGACTCCGGTACCGAGCGTCAGCATCACCACATTGGCTTTCCCTTTGGCGGCGCCTGCAAGCGCTTCGCCGTAGGCGGCACAGTTCGCATCATTCTCAATGCGGACAGGAAGAGGAAGCAGGGGCTCCAGCCATTCACGGATTGGTACGTTCTTCCAACCGAACTGATGAGCGTTGACAAGAAGGCCTGTCCTCGTGTCGATGCAGCTGGGCATACCGATTCCCCAGCATTCCACGTCTTTAATGCTGATTCCGGCTTCTTCTATGACGGAACGGCTGACGGCCGCCATATCGGAGGTGATAGCCTCCCGGCATCTGTCGCCTCCGGCAGGGATGCTGCGGTGCGCGAGCATATTGAAATCGTTGTCATAAATTGCGGCCGCGAGGTTGGTTCCTCCGACATCCAGTCCAAGATGATAAGCTTTCATAATATTGATATATCAAGTCCCATTGAATTGCCGATTCCTGCATAAAGTTCAAGTTCACTGCGGTCCAGAGGCTCAGTCCGGGCGTACAGGCATTCCCGCCCGAGCTGTTTGTATTTGCCGGTGCCGAGAGTATGGTAGGGAAGCAGGTCAAGCCCTTTTATCCCGTTCTCCACGGCAAAGGCGAATGCCTTCTCAAAATGCTCCCGCTCCACATTGAAGCCGGGTATGCAAGGCATTCTGAGCCGTATCTTCCTTGCGGCCGTGGATGCCAGCGAACGTATGTTTCCGAACACGAGCTCCGGATTGGCGCCCGTAACTTCGTGCAGTTTGCCTCCGTCCGTATGCTTCAGGTCGATAAGGAAAAGGTCCGTGTATGGTTCTATCGCCGATAACACATCATAAGGTGCATTGGCTGTGGTTTCGACGGCGGTATGCAGGCCTTCATCCCTGCACATCTTCAGCATTGCAAGCAGCGCATCCGGCTGGGCCAGAGCTTCTCCTCCGGAAAATGTCACTCCGCCTCCGCTGTGTTCGTAATAATCCTTGTCCCGAAGGAGAATGTCAATGACATCCCGGCACTTCATCCGTTTTGCCTGTATCTTGAGCGCCGCTCCGGGGCAGTTTTCCACGCAGGCCCCGCACAGGGTGCATACGGAACGGTCGATACGGACAAGTCCGTCCTCGAACTTGACGGCGGATTCCGGACATACTGCGGCGCAGGCTCCGCAGTGAAGACACTTTGCCTCATAATATCGCAGCACCCCGTCCACGGCTGCGGATTCCGGATTGGAGCACCAGGGGCAGTGCAGGGGGCAACCCTGCATAAACACCACTGTGCGTATTCCCGGGCCGTCCTTGATGGCGAACCTCTCGATGTCGAAAACCTTAACAGTCTCAGTCATAAAGCACTCTGCTTAACAGTTCCTCCTGAACGTTTCTGGGGAGTTCCACGAAAACTGCGGAGAATCCGCTTACCCGGACTATCAGGTCAGGATATTTCTCGGGATGCACCATTGCGTCTTCGAGCTCCCCCCGATTTACTGTCGTAACCATCAGATGGCATCCGCCGCGGTCAAAATAAGTCTTGAAAAGGGCCTTGATTATCTCCCTGTTCCCGTTGAAGAGCGCCGGAGAGAACTTGATGTTCTGCACGGATCCGGCGTGATATTTTGCATCAAATCTGGCGAGGGAATTCAGCATTGCCGTAGGGCCGCTGACGTTGGCTCCGCCCTGCGGGTTGTTGGCGGGATTCAGATACATCCCCGACAGCCTTCCGTCCGGGGATGCGGCGGTGGCGTTGCCCCATTCAGTGTTCAACTGGTTGTTGCTTATGACCACCAGGAAATATTGCATACCCACTTTGATTCCTCTGTCCCGTACTCCCGTGGCATAGAACTCATAAAGGTCGTTTGCCAGGCTGTCGGCCGTATCGAGGTCGTTTCCGTACTTGTCGCAGGCAAGGCAGTCGCGACGGAGCAGGTCGTAACCTTTGAAGTCGGCGAGCATTGCATCGTGGATCTGCCTTAAAGAATATTTGCGCTTCTGGAATACAAGTTCCCGGATTGCCTCCAGGGAATCCGAGGTGTTGATGCTGCCGTAAATCTCGCAGGTGCCGCCGAGATAGCGCACGCCCCCGTCCAACAGGGCCTTCCCGCGTTCTATGCAGTCATCGGTGAGCAGGCTGTTGAAAAGGAAGCTCACGTTCCGGTTCATCACCTCGTATGAATAATACTGGGCTTGTGCTGATTTGTCGAGATAAATGTCCAGCAAGGCCTTGTAGCCGTTGTAGAAGTCCTCAAAGGAGCCGTATTCTTCAAGAGGCTTTATGACGGCACCGGCATCCTTCTTCAGACCGTCAATCGGGTCGATGCCGTCATTCATATAGATGGTGAGGAGTTTCAGCAGGTTGATGCAGATGTTGGGTGTCCCCGTGCTCTGGCCCTGGATAACGAATTCCGTGCATCCGAAAGGCACGTACCATTCCGCAGTTTTCCCGTCAACCCTCATACCGTAAGCCACGGCCGGCACCTCGACTTCATCATTGTAGAGCGTCGGGTACGTGGCTCCGGCACCAAGTGCATCGAGAGCCTCGTTCCAGGTCCGGTCAGTAGTGGTTCTGTCGATTCTCAGGGTAAACTGAGGCTCTACGTAACGGCAGTCCTTGCATACCTTGAGCGCCAAGTGCATAAAGACATCCGCTTCTTCGGGATGCTTTCTGCCTTTACCGCCGACGATAACGCGTCCGTTGACTGTGGTGCGGCGGTTCTCAATCATTGTCCAAAGCGATTTTATATAATCGTAGGCCTCGGATTCGGTCAGTCTTCCGGATTTCAGGTCGGCTGCCAGATAGGGGCCGAGAAGGTCATCCAGGCGGCCGTAATTGATGACTCCGGCGAGAAGGGCATAAAGCCAGAACAGCTGAAGCGCCTCCACGAAGGTCTCGGGCGCGCGTTTCCGGATGCTTTC
Source organism: Candidatus Cryptobacteroides sp. (assembly GCA_045641985.1). Taxonomy (GTDB): domain Bacteria; phylum Bacteroidota; class Bacteroidia; order Bacteroidales; family UBA932; genus Cryptobacteroides. The sequence goes on along the minus strand of JAZUHY010000071.1, from coordinate 9,771 downwards.
CAGGGAATCAGCCATAGAAGCCAACTGTCGCTTCCGTTCCGTACTCGCTCCTTCCATCTGATTGAGGGCATCCTTCCTGAGCGCTTCCGCTGAGTGGCAGAGAATGTCCATACACTCCAGCCCCGCTTTGTAGAAATCATTGTCCGGGCTTGCCGCAATATGCTCTTCAAGTATCCTGCGCATACCGGGGACGCCGTTCTCGACCAGTTTGGGATAGTCCAGCATCATACCTGACAGACGAGCAGTGGCAATCAGGGGGAAAGCCGTGTCGATGAACATTCCCATCGTGTCATCAACTATCATATCACGGTTGAACTGGGTTTTGACGTCATTGTCGAGCCAGTAATCGTAGAGAGTATCCACCCTCGGCTTCAGCTCATCGGGGAGCTGCTCCTGGAACTGGCGGAGTTTGCGGAAGACGCAATAATGCCCCACACCGCCCACGGAAGTCACGCATCCGAACCCTATCGGCAGGAAATCAAGCCGTCCGGCGAAAAGATCCTGAGGCTCTATCGGTCTGAACATCCGGGGATACAGGACCTTGAGGCATTCAACCTCACGGCGCTCCCTCGTGGAATTACTGAAACGCCTGTGGGCATCCGTGTAGGCCTCCATTATTTCCAACTGCTCCAGAATCGGTTTGCAGCAGGGTATCTTCTTGCTCTGCTCTACATTCTGGACTGTCTCGACGTTGAACTTTGCCATTTCCTGTCTATTTGTCAACGGTATATGAATAAGGTCTGTCCTGAGGAGCCGTTCCCCTGTCTGTCGCAGGCGAGGAGGACATTGTGAACCTGATTTTTGCTCCGCTAGTCAAGTCCTTATGTGTCAAATAATTTCGCGTATAATTCTTTCCGTTCAGGTTCATCTTGCTCACATAGACGGCATCCCTGCCGTTTCCCAAGGATACGATGTCAATATCTGTGCCTGAAGGAAGATGTACGGTGACTTTGTCGAAGAGCGGGGATCCGAGCGCATATTCACAGGATGCGGGACAAACAGGATAAAAGCCCATTGCCGAGAACACATACCAGGATGATGTCTGTCCGTTGTCCTCATCTCCGCAGTATCCGTCAGGGGTGCAGGAATAGAACTTCTCCATTACCTCGCGCACCCGGGCCTGGGTCTTCCAGGGCTTTCCCACCCAGTCATACAGATATATCGAATGCTGAACAGGCTGGTTGCCGTGGGCATAATTGCCCATATTCATTACCTGCATCTCGCGTATTTCGTGAATCACACGTCCATAGTAACTGTCGTCGTATACGGGAGGCAGGGTGAACATTGTGTCAAGCATTGCCTCGAAACCGGCATCTCCTCCCATCAATGAGACCAGTCCGCGGGGGTCGTGGAATACCGACCAGGTGTATTGCAGGGCATTGCCTTCAGTGAAGTCGCCTCCCCATTTGAAGGGATTGAACGTTTTCGGGAAAGTGCCGTCCGCCTTGCGCCCCGACATCAGGCGCTCGCCACTCCGGTACAGATTGCAGTAATTCTGCGAAGACCTCTCATACGCTGATATCTCAGCTTCCGATTTGCCGAGTGCTTTGCCAAGCTGCCAGATGCACCAATCGTCATAGGCATATTCGAGGGTACGGGCCGCACTCTCATTGATGCCTTTGTCGCAGGGGACATATCCGATACTGTCATAATATTCGTATCCGAGCCGTCCGGTGGACGGGATGTCGGGATGTACGCTGTGCGCTCCGTGCTTGAGCGCCTCCCAAAGAGTCTCAATGTCGTATCCCCGGATTCCCTTGAGGTAGGCTTCGGCCACGACGGATGCGGAATTGTTGCCTACCATACAGTTGCGGTGGCCGGGGCTGGCCCATTCGGGCAGGAATCCGCTTTCGAGATAGGTATTGACGAGTCCTTCCTGCATTTTTGAAGCCATATCGGGATACACCAGGTTCACAAGGGCGAACAGACTGCGGAAAGTGTCCCAGAATCCTGTGTCCGTAAAAAGATAGCCGTCGTGGACCTTGCCGTCATAAGGACTGTAGTGTATGCGCTTGCCTTCACTGTTGATTTCGCTGAAATCCCTGGGGAAAAGCACGCTCCTGTACAGGCAGGAATAGAAGGTACGGAGATGGTCGATGTCATTGTCACGCACCTCGATTCTGGACAGGACTTCATTCCACCGGTCGCGGCCCTCATTGCATATTCTGTCGAAATCTCCGTTCCCAAGTTCCTTCAGGTTCTGCTGTGCCTGCGCGGCACTTATGAATGAGGCGGCCACCTTGAGACCGACTTTCTGCCCTTTGGACGTCTTCAGGCCCAGAAGAGCATAGGAATGACCTTCCTCAACAATGACCCTGATGCTGTCGAAAGCGGTGTCGGATTCTATCGTGAACCACAGTTTGAAGTCTCCTTCAATACCTGTCGAATTGCGTACCGAATAGCCTGAGATTGTCTTGCCGTCAGCACTTGTCTCAAGCCGCGAACCGCAGTCGAAAGCATCGATGACGAGGTAGGATTGTTCACATTCCGGATAAGTGATCCTGAAGGCCGCAGCCCGTTCGGTCGGTGCCAGTTCGATGAAAGTGTCGTGCTCTGCGAGATAGACGCTGTAATAGTATGGTTTTGCCGTCTCCGCCTTGTGTGAGAACCAGCTGGCTCGGTCATCTTCCCTGTAAAATCCTCCCGTTGTCACCGGCATTATGCTGAACTGGCCGTAATCGTTTATCCAGGGGCTGGGCTGGTGAGTCATCTTTATGCCGCGAATCCTGTTGTCCGTATAGACATAGGCCCAGCCGCTACCCATCTTTCCGGTCTGCGGGGTCCAGGAATGCGTTCCCCAGGGCATTGAAACGCTGGGGTAAGTGTTCCCTGCGGACAGACTGTGGGTTGACATAGTTCCCACCAGCGTACTAACGTAATCGACGGGGTCCGTTGAAAACGCGTTCACGGCGGCTGCAAGGAACGTTGCGACAATGATTGACAGTTTCTTCATTCAGTTGCTATTTCCCGATGCCCCATTTTTTGTTGGGCTTTGCGCTCATAGTGAACACCAGAGTACCTCCGTTGACAATGTCATCGTGGGTTATCCAGCATTTGTTATAAGGCTTGCCGTTGAGTGTCGCGGATTTTATATAAACATTCTTCTCCGAGTTGCCGTTGGCAATCACCGTGAATTTCTTTCCGTTCGGCAGATTGATGACAGCCTTGTCAACGACGGGACTTGTGAGCTGATATACAGGGGTGCCGGGGCAGAAAGAGTAGAAACCCATTGCTCCCATAAGGTACCAGGAAGACAACTGTCCGCAGTCATCCATTCCGGAAAGGCCCCAGGGTTCGTTCACGAAGTAGTAGTCGAGAATCTTGCGCATTGTCGCCTGCGTCTTCCAGGGGCAGCCGATGAAGTTGTAGATGTACGGTGAATGCATCGAGAATTCATCCCCTACATAATAGTAATCGTTGGAGAAGAAATAGTCAAGATAGGCCTCCAGTTCCCTGTTGCCGCCCATGAATTCCGCGAGCCCGGCCACATCGTGGGGAACGAAGAGTGTGATGTTGCGGAAATATGTGTCACGGTCCTTCTCCGTACCTCTCGCCCAAATGCTGATGGACGGGTCGTCAGCAGCCCTCCAGCTGCCGTCACTGTTCCGTCCGCGCACCATCTTCGTCTCCGGATCCAGCACGTTGAGGTAGTTCTTTGACCTTTGCATTAGAACGTTGTAGAGAGAATCCTCTCCCATCAATTTCGCCACCTGGGCTATGCAGAAGTCGTCGTATGCGAATTCCATCGTGCGGATGGCTGATTCTTTGTACTTGTCCGTAGGGACATAGCCGAGCCTGATGTAGTCACTGATGCCGACCCTTCCCTTATAAATACCGGTCGCGGTTGTGGAGGCATCCTTAACCATTGCAGCCAGAGCCTTGTCCTGATCGAAATCACGGAGTCCCTTGACGTATGCGTCGGCTATGACAGCGTCTGCGTGCGTGCCTGTCATAATGTTGGAATAGCCGGGACTCGGCCACTTGGGCATCCATCCGCCTTCGTCATAGGAGTTGAGAAGTCCCTGTATCATTTCGCAATCACGTTCCGGCTCCAGAAGGACAAGCAGAGGGTGCTCGGAACGGAATGTATCCCAAATGGAATAATCCGTGTACATCACACCCGGCATTGTCTTGCCGTTGAATGCGCTGTAGTGATAGCCGTCCTCGGAGAACTCCCTGGGGAGGAGCAGGCAGTGGTGCAATGCAGTATAGAATATGGTTTTCGTGTTGTCGGAGGCTTCGATGCTTATCTTGCCGAGAGCCTTTGTCCATTCGTCCTCCGTACCCTTCATCACGGTCCCGAAATCTTTTTCCCCAATCTCCCTGTCCAGATTTGCACGCGCCTGCTGTATGTTAATGAAGGATGTTCCCACCTTGACCTCCACCTGTTCGCCTTCGGATGTGGCGAAGTCAAGATGCAGGGCCTGGGCCATAGTGCCGTTTTTTGCCATATCCTGAAGTTTCGCCGTAGAGAAATCCGTCAGGTGCACGTAACGTTTGATAAGTTCGGCGTCATCACCGTCCGCTATCGGTTCCTCTTCACACGGGACGATTCCGAAACTGCTGAAGGGCTTGGAGAAGCGCAGGACGAAATAACTTGCAAACTCGCGTCCCACATAGCCTCGGTTGCCGACGCGCCCCTCGTTTGTGATGAAACCCTCGACCTCGTTGCTTTCAGGATTAACTTTGAAATAACCTCCTTTACGGCTGCGCGGGTCATCTATGACGATGTGGGATTGCTGTGATTCGGGATAAGTGAATTTCAGATACCCGGCCCTGCTGGTTGCCGTAATTTCCATTCTGATGTCGTAATCGTCAAGCTTGACGGAATAGTAATGGGGCTTTGCAATCTCCCCGTCGTGACTATATGTTGAACCCCTTTCTTCGGGCAGGATTTTCAATTCTCCGGTCGTGGGCATAATTGTGAATGCTCCGTATTCCGACATACCGGCACCGTTCGGGAAATGGGTACACCTTATACCCTGGATGGTAGGATTATAGTAGAAATACGGCCTGTCACTCAAGTTGGTCTGCGCCGTGAATTGGGACATCGCGAATGTTGCGCCTACACCGGGATGCACGTGTCCCCGAGGTTTTTCCACGACGCTGAGGGTAGATTCCTTCTGCCATTCATCGGTGCCGATGCGGGTATCAACGTAGTTCAATTGTCCCTGGGCTGTCGCCGTTTCGGGAAGCAGTGCCGCCGCCAGGAGCGCAGCCAGCACGGAGTTCTGTAGTTTTAGCATAATCAATGTGTTCTGATGCTAGCAAATTTCGTAATTTCCCGGGACATCTGCAAGTTGCTGTCACATTAATTTCCGTAAACAGAAAATCGTTGCTCCTGATTGTATTTTCAATTTTTGTGTCTATCTCGCACGTGCGTTCACAAAAAATTGTGAACGGTTTATATAAAAACAACGTCGGTTCACTCGACTCATTAAGTTCATTGACAATATTGTTGTTAGGTTTGCCAAAGAGTTTTTCGAGCACTGCAGGCTGCGGGACGGCAGCAGAATCGTCATCGAGATGCAGAACTACGTCAAGCAGGCCTTTCTGGACCGTTCCACCATCTACACTGCGGCAGCGATCCTCGAACACTACGTCAACTGCAGGACTAACGGCTATTACATCGGGAAGACCATCTTCATCGCAATCACCGGAGACCCGATATTCAGGACGGTCGAAAGGACTCCCGTCAGACTGTCCCTGTGCGACATCGACGAACCCCAGACTACCGTCAGAAACGACAAACTGTTGCAATATTTATGTGGAATTGCCTAAGTTTTCGCTTATGGCAAACACTTTTACCGACATCCTGGACGGCAAGTCCAGCCATATCCCCTTGTCGTTGTCGGCTGACGGGAAGAATTCGTAATCATCCTTATTCCAGTAAGAGCCTTTGGTCGAGCATCCGGGAATCAAGACACAGTATCCAGAAGCATCCGCTTTATAAAAACGTTTGTTGCTCAGTCAGTTGAGAAAGTCTTGACCAGGGGGGTGCTTTGTGCTCCCCAGGAATCTTCCGCAACCAGGATCAATTCATAATCTCCGGCGGCAAGCTGCCCGAAAGACTGTTCCCAGGTGGTTTTCATACAGTCCGGCATCGGATTCCTGTAGAAATCGGAAAGGATACGCTTGGTGACAACCACTTGCCCGCCTTTCTTCAGGGTCAGAATATAGTGATGGACGAATTCATCGTCTGTACCGGCGGCAAAGACTGCCTTGCATATCTGCCCGTTCTTCTGCACATCAAGCTTTGAGAGTGCCGGGGCCTTGTTGACCAATTTTCTGGTCTCGTGGTTATAAGTCTTGAGATGAGACTTGTCGGCCGCAGGATGAGCTATCTCCCAAGGGTAGTCGAAAGTCGTGTTCTGGGAGAAGAACATCTTGGTAATTCGGGCGTTACCGCTCTCGTCGAACTGAAGCAGAAGACCGGATGAGATGTCTGCGGCATCCTTCATAACAGTGGTGCTGGACATATTCTCGTATCCTCCGTCTTCAATCGCCATATAGCGGGTAGAGCCGCAGCCGAGAGCAGTGAAATCTCCCTGCCAAATACTTCTGGGGTCATTTATGGGAAAGTGGAGGTGTCCGCCGAAGGCAATCACCTGAGGATATTTCTTGAGAGTGGGGGTGAGCGCTGCCGTGTACCATTGGTCCTGAAGGGTGCCTGACACCCAATCCGGGCCGAGAAGACTGCCGTACACAGTATTGTATATCATAGGATGTGTGATTACGATCACATAGCGCTCGGGATCGGCTTCGGTTATGCTCTTCAGAGTGTTGTCCAGCCAGGTGTACACTTCTGACGGATAAGCCACAGGCTTGGTGCTGTTGGGAGTCACGGCAAGTATATGATATCCGCATATCACACAATGACGGCATTCGTACTGGTCTCTCATCGTCTTCTCGACATCGGTAATTTCATATTTGCCGCCGAGATTCGACCTCATCGCCCCGGCGAATTGATAGACGCTGGAGTTCCACCAATAAGATGAATTGGGGTCGTGATTTCCGATAGCATAGACGAGAGGAGTCTTTTCCGGATTGAATGCCTCCTCGTAGATTGATTTGAATGCGGGGAGTTGAGTGTCAAGATAGCCCCCGTAATTTATAAGATCCCCCGCTATGAGCACTCCGTCCAGACCGTCGGCATCGTCCTTCCCCGCCTGAACCTTGAGTTGGGCGAATGCCTTCCGAAGTTTGTCTTCACAGTTCTGGCCGTTGGTGGCGTCAATGTGTGTATCCGACAGTACCCCGAAGGAGCAAACTATTTTCGTCTCTGCATTGGACATCAGAGGAAGGCAGAGCAACAGCGTCATCAATAGCAGTGAGTATTGTTTCATATTTTTGCAAAATCCCGTGTCCGGAGGCGTACTATTTCTCGATATAACCTTCAAATTCGAACTCGTATCCGTCCATAGGTATGGTTATCACGAAGTTGTCTGCTCTCTTCTTTCTTTCTATTCTGAAAAGTCCGCTGAGGCATTGTCCCGGTTCGAGAGACTCGCTCTGCAGATAGTTTTTGGTCCGTTCCCCGCGAGTGGACTGCAGCTCTTTGAGATAGGGTTGCATCCTGGCGTCCTCGATATCCGCTATCACGCTGGAAGCGACATTGAACCCGGCTCTCTCGATGCTTCTGAAAGGCGTGCCTATGGCAAGGAGGGAAAGCGAACTTGTGACACTGCTTGCGGTATTGCTGCTGACCTGTGAGCGTGCATTGTAACGGTCCTGCATTGCAACTTCCGCCACATAATCGTTCTTGCTGATGTATGGCAGTTCGATTTCCTTTATGTCTTTACCCTGTTTCTTGTAATAAACGGCCTTGATGGCCCTGGTATTGAACAGGATTCCGTGGTCGGAAGCATTATCCACCGTGAGATAGATGGTAAAGTGGTCGTCTCCGTAGCTGTGATGGGCGCTTACGAACACGTTGTCACGCAGATAATACTCGTAACTGATGCCATCTTCATAATATTTTCCGCAGACGACACCGGGCGTGGATGCCAGAAACCTTTGGGCTTCAACTGCTTTTGTGGATGCAGTATCCGTCCTGACCCCGCGGAAGTTCCAGGCGGCATCGGATGATTCGTTTTCAATCAGGTCGAAGGGCTGGTCCACCGGGAACTTTTCGAATTCGAGGATGAAGTTGAGCTTCTGACCTTTGGCCTCAAGAAGGCTGAATTCCCGAACGGATTCATTGTCAACGGGAATGCCGTAGGCCGCCGTCATTTTGTAATTCATTCCGTCAATCTCGGCGTGCATTGACCTTGACACGTTTCTGAGTTCGTAGTCCGTTCCTTCATAGGTATATCTCACGAATACGAGGGTGGATGAATCGGTCGGCTGGACACACATCAGCTGCGCGCCGTCCGCACATTGTTCTACGGAAGCCACAGGATGCTGCGCATTGGCACAGACAAACACGCCCAGTATAAAAAACAATAAGGAGAATATCTTTTTCATATTACCAGTTAAAAATATAATTTCTGTCACCCACTTTAAAATCTATCGAAACCGTCTTCTGCCTCGAGTCCAGGCCTAATCCGATGAAAGCGAAGAAAGGCTCGCTGCTGTTGGGCTCAATTGTCGCTTCAGTCAGATAATATGCCATTGTCTCTTCGCGTATCCTGTTCTTTTCCGTGAGCTCGGGTTCAACAGCATCCCTGTCAATCCCGTCCTGAATGGCGATGGCTCCGACTCTGCCCACGAATGCGAGTATTGATGCCGGTCCAAGCAGTGATTCGGTGGCGGAAAGCGCCGCATCGGTCACAGTGGCGGCCGCCGTTTCGCCGGCAGACCTCTGACGGGTTTCAATCAAAACGTTCTGGTCGTACTCGTGCCAGTTCTTGTCGGCTTGTTTGGGAGAATGAACTGCGACTTTATTCGGCTGAGTCCTCCTGTTCTTCCCGACCTCCCTGGTGCCTGATGTCCTTATATCTCCGGCCTTCATCGGGAGCTGCTTGTCGGACTTGTTGTAAATTTCGAGCCAGGCGATCTGATTGTGTTCGGATGAGACTTCGTACACTTGAGTGAGGTCGAGTTCAAACCGGAGAATATCGTCTTCGATGAAAGAAACCGGAAAGCCGTTCTCGAAATGCCTGCCGTATTCGGCGTAAGGGGTCGCCGAAAGGAAGTCTTCGATATATTCGAAGGATTTTGACCCGGTGGCCGGACTGACGTTCTGCCGCGAGAAGTTACCCGCTTCACACCCCGGGTCAACGAGATCAAAGCCTTCTGCGGCAGGAAATTCTTCGAATTCGAGGACGAAATTCAGTTTCTCCCCTTTTCGTAGATAAGCGAACCGGCTGTCAGCCTCATCAAAGACAGGCATATGTGACGTACTTTTCAACTTATAGCTCATTCCGTCCACCTGGACGCTGATATTCCTGTTGACCGCCAGCAGTTCGACTGTTTCGGAATCGGAGTTGTCGGACGTGCAGAGAAGATGTGATGAGCTGTTGCCGTTGACAACGGCGCAAACACTGAAAAATGCTGATAAAATGAGAGAATTTGTCATAAATGTTAACAACGTGAAGTCCTGTATGGGCTTGTTCTGCAAAATTACAAATTTTATTTTTCATTTTTCAATACCCTCCCTGCTTGCATTTCCAATTTTTTGTGTCTATTTTGCACTCATAGTTCATTTGGTCTGTGATCTTCCGTAATGTGAATGATTCGTACCCCGCTGCGGGGGAGCCCAAATTTGCCGAATGCTTCAGTAGCGACGAAGACAAGGCTGTCCCTGATTTCCGATTTCGCGAGGAGTCA
>JAZUHY010000070.1:0-50380 GCA_045641985.1 Candidatus Cryptobacteroides sp. | reverse complement strand
GGTCGAAAGATACCGGACCGCTGCTCTTACAACCCTTGTCAACTGCTACAGGATCCTTTCCTTCACGGATAAGCTGCTCGTTCAGAATATCGAGCATCTCAAGGAAGGAAGCATCCTCTTCGATACCAGAAATATGATAGGTCTCGAAATGTCCTTTTGCCTTGGCGTTTTTCTGACGCCATATCTTGAGATTGAATTCCATACTAATCTTTGTAATTTCTCGTTTTAACCTCTATGAATTCATATTTAAGAGGTTCTTTGTGAAGTTCAGGCTCACACCCTTCACCTTTGTATTCCCAAGCCGCGACATACATGAAATTTGCGTCATCACGTTTGGCTTCACCTTCATCTGTCTGACTTTCAATACGAAAATGACCTCCACAAGACTCTTTTCTATTAAGAGCGTCGTAAGCCATCAGTTTTCCTATTTCAAAGAAATCCTCAAGCCTGAGAGCCTTTTCAAGTTCCTGATTGAACTCGTACTGTGTTCCGGGAACCTTGACTTCCTTGTAGAATTTTTCCTTGAGAGCGCGGATTTCGGTAATTGCCGTCTTGAGACCCTTCTCATCGCGGGCCATACCCACATATTCCCACATTATCTGGCCAAGCGCCTTGTGTATGGAATCGACAGTTTCTGTCCCATTGATGGAGAAAAGCTTGTCGATACGAGCCTGTACAGCCTTTTCCGCCACTACGAATTCTTTGGCATTGATGTCTGTCTTGGGCTCGGCGAATTTCTTGGAAAGATAGTCGTTGATTGTGACGGGCAGAATGAAATAACCGTCAGCAAGGCCCTGCATAAGAGCGGAGGCTCCAAGACGGTTTCCACCATGGTCGGAGAAGTTTGCCTCGCCTATCGCATACAGACCGGGAATGGTTGTCTGAAGATCGTAATCGACCCAGATTCCTCCCATTGTGTAATGGATTGCGGGATAAATCATCATAGGCTCTTCCCACGGTGATGAAGCTGTTATCTTTTCATACATATCGAAGAGGTTGCCGTAACGCTCGGCCACTCTCTGATGTCCAAGACGATTGATTGCATCACTGAAATCAAGGAAAACGGCCTTTCCGGTCTCGTTCACACCGAAACCGGCATCGCAGCGCTCCTTTGCGGCACGTGAAGCCACGTCACGGGGTACAAGATTTCCGAATGCAGGATAACGGCGCTCGAGATAGTAGTCACGATCCTCTTCGGGAATCTGTGAAGCTTTTATTTCGTGTTTGCGAAGTTTCTCTACATCCTCCATTCTTTTAGGTACCCAGATACGTCCGTCATTACGGAGGGATTCCGACATAAGAGTCAGTTTGCACTGCTGTTCTCCGTGTACGGGGATACAGGTCGGATGAATCTGTGCGAAGCAGGGATTTGCGAAATATGCTCCCTTCTTGAAGCATTGGACTGCGGCCGAACCGTTGCTGTTCATAGCATTGGTCGAAAGGAAATAGGCATTTCCATATCCTCCCGTGGCTATCACGACCGCGTGTGCGCCGAATCTTTCAATCTGGCCGGTGACAAGGTTGCGGGCGATGATTCCCTTTGCCTGACCGTCTATCACTACAAGGTCGAGCATTTCGTGCCTCGGATAAGCCTTTACGGTGCCTGCCGCAATTTCCTTGTTCAATGAAGCATATGCACCCAGAAGCAACTGCTGTCCGGTTTGGCCGCGGGCATAGAAAGTACGGCTTACCTGCACACCGCCGAAAGAACGGTTGGCAAGATATCCGCCGTATTCGCGTGCAAAAGGAACACCCTGGGCCACGCACTGGTCGATGATGGAAGCGCTAACCTCGGCAAGACGATAGACATTGGCTTCGCGGCTGCGGTAATCTCCACCCTTTATGGTATCGTAGAAAAGACGATAGATGGAGTCATTGTCGTTCTGGTAGTTCTTCGCAGCATTGATGCCTCCCTGGGCTGCAATGGAGTGAGCGCGACGGGGAGTGTCGCTGATGCAGAAGATTTTTACGTTGTAACCCAACTCTCCGAGTGAAGCGGCTGCAGAAGCTCCACCGAGACCGGTGCCTACAACTATCACTTCAAGTTTTCTCTTGTTGTTAGGGCTGACAAGATGAAGCTCCGACTTGCGTCTGGTCCATTTTTCGGCCAGAGGTCCGTCAGGAATTTTTGAGATTAGTTTATCTGCCATACTTATTTTGTGTTTGTAATTTCTAAAAGTCTGCAATTTTAGTCAATTTTAAGCAGAAAAGCAATCAGAACAACGTGGAGTCATCGCTATTCTTTCCGATTCCAAGATGTTCGTAAGCAAGATCGGTGGCTATTCTGCCCCTTTGTGTCCGCAGAATGAAACCCTCCTTTATAAGATAAGGTTCGTAAACCTCCTCGAAAGTTCCCTGATCCTCGCCTATTGCAGTGGCAATCGTATTGGCTCCGACAGGGCCTCCCTTGAACTTGGTTATTATTGTGTCAAGTATCCTGTTGTCTATCGAATCAAGGCCCCTTGTATCGATATGCAGCTTGTCGAGCGCATATTTTGTTATCTTCAAATCTATTAAACCGTCGCCCATAACCTGGGCGAAATCACGCACCCTCTTCAGAAGAGCGTTTGCAATACGTGGGGTACCGCGGCTTCTCAGGGCGATTTCCTTTGCGGCCTCTTCATCTATTTCAACGTTGAGGATGGAAGCGCTGCGCCTGACGATTTTCACAAGGTCATCGGAATCGTAGTATTCCAGTGCGCAGGTAATGCCGAAGCGCTCGCGCAAAGGCGCGGTAAGCAGACCGCTTCTCGTGGTGGCTCCGACCAGAGTGAAAGGATTCAGGGAAATGCGTACCGACCTGGCCCCGGGGCCCTTGTCTATCATAATGTCTATCACGTAATCCTCCATCGCAGAATAGAGGTATTCCTCCACCTCGGCGGAAAGCCTGTGAATCTCATCTATGAACAGTACATCCCCTGTCTCCAGTGATGTAAGCAGACCGGCAAGGTCGCCCGGCCTGTCGAGGACCGGTCCTGAAGTTATTTTCATATTGACCCCCATCTCATTGGCTATGATGTGGGCCAAAGTTGTCTTTCCGAGACCGGGAGGACCGTGAAAAAGCGTGTGGTCGAGAGCTTCCCCCCTCATCCTGGCCGCTTCAATATAAATTCTGAGATTTGAGATGATTTCTCTCTGGCCTGTAAAATCTTTGAGTTCCTGAGGCCTTATTATTCCATCCAAATCCTTATCTTTGCCTTCGTTTGTATTGTGGGGGTCGAAATCAGTCATAGGCAGGTTTCTTATCAAATACAAATATAGTTTATTTTTTTATTTCTTTTGATTGTAGTATTGCTGTTGATAATGTTGAAAACAGCATTAAATAATTGAGAAACAAAAAGTTCAGATAGTGTATAATTGTTGAAAATGCTTTTGAAACCATATTGAAAAAATGTTGGGAATCCGGTGATGCATTTTATCACAATCCGAAATGAGGGTTTTCAACATTGTTATCAACAGGTTTCAAACCGTTCCTGAGTATAAATGTTGATAAGTACAGAAAAGAGCTCTATTCTTCGTGAGAAAATGCTTTCCGCAAAGGAAGTATTCTGCAGCGGGCTTTTTCTGTCTGCAAGATGGTTTGTGCTTGGTCAGATTGCAGACAGGGGTTTTCATCTTGTAATTCTTCCCACCAAGGAATCGGCGGAATACTGCGTTGCCGACCTTTATACCCTTTATGAGGGTGACTGCATATTTTTTCTTCCGGAAAGCGGCAGAAGTGTGGAGAGAAGCAACTACAAGTCTTCCCTTGGGGTTCAGAGAACTTCCGCAATAGAAAGGATAATTTCAAACAAAGGGGATTTTACAATAATTGTATCCTACCCCGAAGCTCTGGAGGAACTTATACCTGCAAAAAAAAGCATTTCGGAGTCGGTATTGGAATTGTCCAGGGGAGACAGCATTACACACGAGCTGCTTCTCGACAAACTGTATGAAAAGGGTTTTGAGAAGGTTGACTTCGTATCTTCTCCGGGCCAGATTGCCATACGCGGCTCCATTGTCGATATTTTCTCATATTCCAACAACTATCCCTACAGAATTTCATTCTGGGGCAACGAGATAGACGAGATCAGCGTTTTTGACTGCAACACGCAGCTTTCGAGGGAAAAGGTTGAAAAGGCTCTTGTTTTGTCCGACATAGTTTCAGGGGCCGGCGATGAAAAGGAGAATATCGTTTCTCTCCTTCCCGACAACACAGTGATATGGCTTGATTCTTCCGATATGTACAGCGAATCCGGATTCTTCGGAATGACGGAAAAATTCAGAAGAGTTTATCTGGATACACCCATATCACATACGTCTGACGATCCGGTCAGGTTCAACATCGCTCCGCAACCGGTATTCAACAAGGATTTCGAGCTGCTTTCCGCCGATATCGGAAAAAAGATGGAGAACAGCTACAAGGTTTGCATTTACGGAGAAAAGGAGTCACAGCTTGAAAGGCTCAAGTCCATACTTTCACTCAACGGAGGCCTTATTCCGGAATTTGTGAAAGGAAAGAACATCCATCAGGGCTTCATAGACAACGACAACAAGGTATGCTGTTACACGGATCACGAGATATTTGACAGATTCCACAGGGTCAGCATAAGGAGGAGCGTAGAGAAAAGCGAGCAGTTGACCCTCAACGACCTGAATTCTTTCAATATCGGAGATTATGTGGTGCACATAGATCACGGTGTGGGAGTTTTCGGTGGTCTCGTGAAAATGTATGACGACAAGGGGCGTCCGAAGGAAGTTATAAAACTCACATACAAGGATGGGGACGTGGTTTTCGTGTCGGTCCACGCCCTTCATAAGATATCCAGGTTCCGCAGCAGGGAAGGGGAAGCTCCAAAAATAAACAAACTCGGTTCCAAATCCTGGACAGCCCTCAAGAACACGGCAAAATCAAAGGTCAAGGACATTGCCAAGGAACTTATCCAGCTGTATGCCAAGCGGCGTGCTTCCAGGGGATTCGCTTTTTCTGCGGATTCCTATCTTCAGGAAGAACTCGAATCTTCTTTTATGTATGAGGATACTCCCGATCAGGAAGCGGCCACCGTCTCGGTGAAGAGGGATATGGAGGACAATTGTCCTATGGACAGGCTTGTGTGCGGAGACGTAGGGTTCGGAAAGACGGAGATAGCCGTGCGGGCCACGTTCAAGGCCGTATGTGACAGCAAGCAGGTGGCGGTGCTTGTGCCCACCACTATACTTGCCCTCCAGCATTACAACACCTTCACCTCACGTCTGCAGGGTCTTCCGTGCAACGTGGAATATGTCAGCCGGCTCAGGACGGCAAAGGAAATAAACGATGTCAAAAAAAGACTGGCATCGGGCAAAATCGATGTCCTCATAGGAACACACAAGATTCTGGGTGACGATTTCGAGTTCAGGGATCTGGGCCTTCTGGTCATAGACGAGGAGCAGAAATTCGGCGTTGCCGCCAAGGAAAAGCTGCGCAGGCTGAGTGCCGGAATAGACACTTTGACACTTACCGCCACGCCGATTCCAAGGACACTCCAGTTTTCCCTTCTGGGTGCAAGGGACTTGAGTATAATAAGCACTCCTCCGCCCAACAGAATTCCCATTCAGACAGAGATAATTCTGTTTGACAAGAAAGAAATCAAGTCCATAATCGACTATGAACTGAACCGTGGCGGACAGATATTCTTCCTTCACAACAAGGTGGAGGAGCTTCCAGCCATCGAAGACATTATGCACAGGCTTGTTCCGGATATGAGAATATGTGTGGCGCACGGACAGATGAAGTCGAACGAACTCGAGAACAGGATGCTGGACTTCATCAGGGGAGACTATGATATGCTTCTCTGCACCACCATCATAGAGAACGGACTCGACATTCCGAATGCCAATACCATCATCATAAACCAGGCGCAGAACATAGGATTGAGCGATTTGCATCAGTTGCGCGGCCGGGTGGGAAGGTCCAACAGAAAGGCGTTCTGCTATCTCATAGTTCCCCCGCTTGCCAGCATAAGCGACGATGCCAGGAGGCGTCTTAAGGCGATAGAGGAGTTTTCCGACCTTGGGAGCGGTTTCAACATCGCAATGCAGGATCTCGATATCCGCGGCGCGGGAAATCTGCTCGGAGCCGAACAGAGCGGCTTCATTTCCGATATGGGATATGAGACTTACCAGAAGATTCTCTCGGAGGCGATGGAGGAACTCGGTGTGGAGACGGGAACGGAACTCAGGCACGTCAGCAGGGGCGCCGTCACGGACTGTACGATAGAAACGGACCAGCCGGCATTCATTCCGGACGACTACATAGACATCACTTCGGAGAAGATAAGAATATACAAGCAGCTGGATTCCGTGAATTCGGAAAAAGAGATTGAAAGGCTCCACAACCAGTTGAAAGACAGATTCGGAGGGATACCTGCGGAAACGGAAAATCTGTTTCTGGTGCTCAGGATACGCAATCTGGGAGCATCTCTCGGATTTGAGAAAATCATCATAAAGAACGGGCTTTTCATCCTCTTTTTCGTGAGCAATCCAATGGCGCCATATTACAATTCGGACGTTTTTGCATCCGTGATGATGAAATTGGGGGATTGTCAGGGAATATTCGAGCTGAAGCAGACGGATTCCAGACTCAAGCTGGTGGCCCGCGGCATCGACTCTCTGGGGAAGGCGTTCGACGCTCTGTCCAGGCTGGCCTGAGCTCCCGATGCCGTCCCTTACTTCCGCAGCCTTTCGTAATTCACTCCAATTTTCTATATTTGCACACTTTAACCTATTAGCCGATATGTCTGTACAAATAAAAAAGGTGGAAAGCAGAGCGGATTTGCTCAGGTTCATTCGCTTTCCCGAGACTCTTTACAAAGAAAATCCCTATTACACACCGTCTCTTGTACTTGGAGAAATCAGTACACTTGACAGGAAGAAGAATCCTGCAGCGGAATTCTGCGATTACGACCTTTTCCTGGCATACAAGGACGGCAGGGTCGCGGGAAGGATTGCGGCAATAGTCAACAATCTGGCCAACAGTCAGTGGAATCACAGGGAAGTCCGTTTCGGATGGATGGATTTCGTTGACGACAGGGAGGTGTCATCCGCCCTCATCCGGAAAGTGGAGGAGTTCGGCAGGGAAAAGGGGATGGATACGGTTGTCGGCCCTCTCGGCTTCACCGATTTCGATCCGGAGGGTCTGCTGGTGGAAGGTTTCGACAGGGAGAGCACGATGGCCCTGAGGTACAATTATCCTTATTATAAGGACCACATCGAAGCCCTCGGGTTTGCGAAGGATGTTGACTGGGTTGAATGCAGGGTATTTTCCGAAAAGGCCCCGGAGAAAATGTTCCGTTTTTCAAAAATTGCCGAAGAAAGGTTCAATGTTCATCTCAAGAAACTGACGCGCAGAATTATCAGGAAGGAGAGGTATGATCTCAAGGTCTTCAGAATGATTAACTTGTGTTACAAGGAGCTGTATGACTATACCGTTATGCCCGAGGAGATGGCGGACAAGTATGTCGGCTTTTATATGAAATTCCTCAACGTCAACGATGACGTTGCGTTTGTTGAAAACGATAAAGGGGAGCTCGTTGCCTTCGGCATTTCGATGCCTTCGCTTGCCGCAGCCTTGCGCAAGTGCCGCGGACGTCTGTTCCCTTTCGGATGGTGGCACATCCTGAAGGCTATGTACGGAAAGGGCAACGAAGGGATTGAGATGCTGCTCGTCGGTGTCCGTCCGGATTACAGAAATACGGGAGCCAATGCGCTCGTATTCAACTACCTGTATCGGAAATACGTCGAGGCCGGGGTCAAATGGACCGAAACGAATGCAATTCTGGAAACAAACGTCCAGAACCTCAGGCAGTGGGACGAATTCTCCAAGGAATGCGTCAAGAGGCGCAGGGCCTACAAAAAAGTTTTGGGAAATAATGATTGAACTCAAGGGCATTCACAAGACATATTTCAGTTCGGAGGTATCGCAGCACGTCCTGAAAGGGATAGACTTGCACGTGAAAGAACGTGAGTTCGTGTGTATTATGGGGGCATCCGGGTCGGGAAAGTCCACCCTCCTCAACATTCTGGGAATGCTCGACTCCTTTGACGAAGGAGAATATCTCCTGGACGGCGTGTCCGTCAAGATATTGGGCCGCAACGAAAGGGCGAGGGTGCGTGGAAGCAAGATAGGTTTCGTATTTCAGAAAAACAATCTGATAGATTTCAAGACAGCTGCCGGCAATATCGAATTGCCTATGATATACAACGGTTTGGACAAGAGCGAGAGGGATGCCCGGGTCAGCCTTCTTCTCAGCCGTGTGGGGCTTGAGGATATGAGGAACAAGTATCCTTACCAGCTCTCCGGAGGCCAGCAGCAGAGAGTGGCGATAGCCCGGGCGATGGCATTGAATCCGAAATTGATACTGGCGGACGAACCGACGGGGGCACTTGACAGCAGGACTTCCCAGGAAATGATGGATTTGTTCCTGAGTGTCAACAGGGAATACGGAATGACGATGGTTATGGTGACCCACGAGGAGTCGCTGGCACGTCAGGCAAAAAGGATTATTTCAGTCAAGGACGGCAACCTTGTGGATGACATTGCACTATGACGTCTGCTGAATTCATAGTGGAATTGGTAGAATCGTTCAAAGTGGGGCGTCGCCGCTATGTGCTTGCCTTCATCACCACTGTTTTCGGAGTATTTCTCCTTACTCTCCTGACCGGAGCCGGGTTCAGCATTTCCAGAGGCATCAATGTCACTTATGGATATGCCGAGAAAAATCTGGTCAGGATTTCTCCCGGAATCACCTCCGTGCCGTATGAAGGGCTCGGAAAGAACAGGAGGATAACGTTGGAGGATGCTGACGTAAGACTTCTGGGCAGCCGTTTCCCCCGACAGGTCCGCGATGTCGTGCCGGTTTCTGCCGGGATGGGTTCAGTCAGCGTCGGCGACAGAAATTTCCCAAGCCGCATATATGGAGTGAAGCCCGGATATATGGATGCTCTTTTCCTTGTGCTGTGCCACGGAAGGGACATCAGCGCATACGACACGGAATCCCGGAGCCGGAACTGCCTGATACCGGAAACTATGGCAGAATGCTATTTCAGCCGGTCCAATCCCGAATCCGCAATCTCACAGTATATTGAAATTGACGGCACACAATTCCGCATCGTCGGTATATTCAAGGGATTGCGCAATTCCGATGATTCCGGTTTCATCATTCTCCCGGGGAGCACCGCCTCCACATTGTGCAATATGGATGAGAATTACCAGACCGTCATTCTCAATCTGTATGGGATGCATTCCAAAAGCGAGAATGAGGATTTCAAGGCAAATGTGCGCAGAATATTGGCTCAAGAGAATTCCTTCGCGCCTGACGACAGGAGCGCCGTTGTCATTTCCGACAATTTCACCGCTTTCAGGCAGATGTCTTCAATCCTGTCCGGGATGCGCAAGTCCATCGTCCTTTTCTGCATCCTCATCCTTATTTCCGGAATATTCGGAGTGAGCAACATTCTTTTCATCTCCGTCAAGGAAAGGACTTACGAATTTGTCCTGCGCCGCCTGATGGGGGCCTCCGATGCACATATCTTCTCCCTTGTCGTCTTCGAATCCGTCATAGTGATGGTATCTTCCGCGATTGTGGGGATGCTGCTTGCGGAAGGGACCCTGTTCATACTGGACTCCGTCGTGGCGCCCACCAGATCTGAGGATTATTACATCTGGGGGGCATTCAACATAGATTTTTCAATACTGATTACCATTATCCTTTCCACCGTTGTGAGCGGAATCATAGCAGGTCTTGCTCCGGCAAAAAAAGCGGTGGGCCTGGAAATAACGGAGGTGCACTGATGAGGAGATTCGAAACCGCAAAAAACGCATTGACCGAGATTGCCGTCACCTTGCACAAGAAGAAACTCAGCACCCTTCTTGCAATGGGCGGTATGTTCATCGGCGTCTTTGTCCTTCTTGTCAGCACAGGAGTATATAAGACACTGGTAAGCGGAAGTCTCGGCAAATCCCTTGACTGGGATGTGTCAATCCTTTATGCGGAAACCGACGGGAATTTCAATATGGAATACCGTGACCTTCAGAAAATCAGGGAAAGGTTTCCCGGCACCGAATGCACCTGCGTGGAGATACCTTCCGGATACAGCATAATAGCCGGCCCCGATTCACGCAGCGCGTCTGCAAAAGTATGTTTTATGGAGCCGGAATACTACGACCGTCTGATGCTGGGAATGGTTTACGGGAGGTTCATAAACGACAGGGATTTGGAATACCGGAGGAAGGTATGTGTCCTGGGCAGGAATGTTTCCGAAAACCTGTTCGGAGAAGGAGTTGACCCTTGCGGCCGCAGGGTGGAAATCGGCAATGTCGTCTATACGGTCGCAGGAGTGATGTACAAGCCTGTCGCACCGCTTGAAATATACGGGAATGAAGAAGATATGGCATTCATTCCCTACACTGCCGCGGATATGGCATATGGTCTGGACGGCAGGATTACACAGCTGGTTTCCTTCATCCCCCTCTCTACGGACATCGGGCAGGCCATAGGGGATATCGGCCGGTATATCAAGCAGATCCACGGAGTGGAGGACAAAGGGTATGAAGTGACCGTAAAAGACGGCACCGATCCGGTCAGGCAATGGACCGTTGCGTTCATCGGCGGCAAGTACCTCGTATTAATCGTCGGAATAGGGATGATTATTGCGGGGCTGTTGAATCTTTTCAATATAATGCGTGTCTCAACTTTTGAGCGCAGGGAGGAATTCGGCATCAGGTTGTGTATCGGAGCGACTCCGGACTCCATCATCAGGTCCGTTGCTATGGAAGGGGCGATAATGTCAACCCTGGCCGGTGTGGCCGCCATTCTGCTTGCGCTGCTTACCATTGTCGCCGCTCAGAATATCATCAGCATCGAACTTCTCGGGAAGCCCTTTATTCCGGTCGGTCTCTGCCTCTCCGTTCTGGCCCTTATGATTTCAGGCGGTGCCGTATCGGGATACTTCTGTGTCAGAAAAATAGTAATGGAAGAAGTGACAAGCCTTCTATCGAAATCAGAATAAGCATTATGAATAAAAAAGCAATCCTTTCAATTTCAGTGGCGGCAGTCTTTCTGCTGCTTGTATTCTATTGCCTGTGGAGGCAGTCCGTTCCGGAGCCGGATATATACGAATATGTATATCCCACGCAGAGGGACATTATTCGTAAATCGCTGATACAGGGCAGAATAGGCTCATATACTGAGGTCGCCGTATTTTCGGATGCTCCCGGGGTGCTGGAAAGCGTATCGGTAGCAAACGGGGAACGTGTCCGCAAAGGCCAGAAACTGGCAGTGCTGGACCTGTCCCCGCAAATGGATGTCAAGGACGAATACATTGCGAACGAACATAAGGCCCGTATTGTCTTCGAACAGGCGGAGCGCGACGAGAAGAGGGCGAAAGTCCTGTTTGAGAAGGGGGCGATAAGCAAAAGGGATTATGAAAACGCAAAAAATGCTCTGGAGACTTCCAGAAAGGCTCTTGCGTTGGCATCATCCCACATAAACAGAAACGGAGAACTTTCAGTTGTGGTCGCTCCCGTTGACGGCGTCGTCTGCAACTTGAAGTCCGTGAAAGGTTCGCCCGTTTCGCTCCAGACGCCGATATGCGGCATATATGACCCGGAAAAGATGGTGTTCATCGGGCGTGCGGACGAGATGGATGTCGATCCCCTGAAGGAAGGAATGGAGATGGTCATCATCCCGGGAGCGAACAAAAAGGCCAGGGTTCCGTCAAGAATCTGCTACGTCTCGGAATCGGGGGAGGACTATGGCGGGACAACCGGATTCGAAGTGCGTGCGGACATCCTCGACAGCGGCACTGCCCACCTGCGCATCGGCTACAGTGCCAATGGAGAAATTGAGGTTGAGCGCAGGGACAATGTCCTGTCCGTCGAGGAGGCGTACATCTACAACGACCCGGAGCCGTTTGTCTGGGTTCTTTCCTCCAATCCGAAGGATGTAAGGCACCAGAAATGGGACAAGGTTTATGTCACGACCGGCATTTCAGACGGAATCAATATGGAAATAAGTGGAAACATTCCGGAAGGGAGCATAATACGGGGGCACAGGAAATGAGGAAGCTGATATCGGTCATAATCTTCTCGGCATTGTTCGCAGTGAGGCTGAACGCTGCCGGAATCACCCTGGAGGAGTGCCTGAGTCAGGCCCGTTCCAACTATCCCGAAATAAAGAAATTGGACATCATCAGGATTACCGGGAAATGCAATCTGTCCAATGCCTCCCAAACCTGGCTGCCGTCCGTGACGTTGGGGGTGTCCGCAGGTTGGGAACTTCAGCAATTGGATTTCAATGAACTTGCTTCCAATATCACTGATGCGAGAGTCAGAAAGTATTACAGAGAGATTGTCCAGGACCAGATGAAGATTCCTTCCCCTACTCCGTGGAAGTATGGTGCCGGTTTGGAAATAAGGCAGAAGATATATGACGGAGGTGCCGGTTCTGCCGCAAAAAGCGAAGCAAAAGCGATGGAGGCTCTGGAAGAAGCCGAAATCAACTGCTCTCTGGAGGAAGTGGAAGAAAAGGTGGAAGAACTTTTCTTCTCAATCCTGCTGCTGACGGAACGGCGGAAACAGATGGATTTGCGCATTGAGATTCTGCTGAGAAACAAGAAGAAATTGTCGGAAATGGAAGCCGAAGGCGGCGGCAGCGCCCTGTCGGTCAAAATAATCCAGGCGGAAGTCATAGCGCTCACCCAGCAGAAAAACATTCTGGAAGGAAACCTTGAGGCATATCGGCAGTCCTTGTCGATGTTTGTCGGCCGGGATGTCTCGTCTATGGAACTTGAACGTCCGGAAATACCGGACATCTATGGCAGGAGCATATACGACACCCCCGCTATGAAGAAACTCGACAGCCATATGAAGATGGCCGAAGCCCGGCAGGAAATGCTGGCCGCTTCCCTGCGGCCGAAACTGGCGTTTATGGGGGACATTACCTACGGATATCCCGGGAACAATGTCTTCCGTTCGGTTATAAGTCATTCACCCGTATTCGATTCCGTGCTCGGCATCAGGTTGGTGTGGGACATCACCCCTTTCTATTCAAGAAAGAACAACTCGACGAAAATACAGAACCAGATACGCCTGCTCGACATCGCGCGGGAGTCCCTGCTTTTCAATGCCCGCATAGAGAACGCGTCCCTGGCTTCGCAGATGAGGCGTATGGAACAGACTTTGGACCAGGACGACGAACTTCTCCGCCTCCGCACGGAAATAAGGGAGATAGAAGAGGTACGTCTGGAAAACGGAAGTACCGACACGAGCTCCTTTCTGGACAAGGTCAGCGAAGAGTCCGAGGCGGCCCTTGCCAGGAGCATTCATTCAATAGAGTTTCTGCAATATTGCTACAGATGCCGGCGGAACGGCTATACCGAACCGTGAATCCCTGCGAGTTCCAGAATGTAATCCATCAGCCGGTCAGTGGTGAACTTTCCGTTTGACATCGACCGGAGTTTCCGGAGTTTCAAAGGATACTTGCCGCTGAATTCCCCCGAGACAAAGACATACATCGGTATTCTCAGCCCCGTGGCCAGAGAGGCGGGGTCAGACAGCTTGGCGTGTCCGACAAAGTGAGGGCTGCTTTCAAATACGTCCAGACCGTGGTCCGGGACATAAAGCACCACCGCATCCCTGTCGGCGAACGTTTCCATTATAGTGCTTACGACATAGTCGTTGTACAGGACGGCATTGTCATATTCGGCTATGATTCTTGATTTTCTGCTGAAGGCTTTGTCGGGCTTGAACCTGTCGAAAGACGAAGGATAACGGTCCCTGAATGCTTCGTGCTGCCCGAGCATATGTACGATTGCGAAACATTTCGCCGTGCAGGAATCCGCCAGAGCCTTTATCGGAGGAAGCAGGCACTCGTCGAGGGCTTTTTGTGTAAACGTGGGCGGAGGCATCATAACCACCGTGTCTGCCTTGGCGGCAATTCTGGCGACGGCATTTTCGCTTGCATTCCCGGGATTCTGATTGGAAAACCAGAAAGTCCGGTAACCTGCCGCACGCATCACGTCAAGGAGGAAATCGACCTTCCGGTCGCTGTATTCGGAGAAGGTGTCGGAGGTGCATGACGACAGCATCATAAGCATAGACTCCACGGTGCGCGGCCAGGCTGAGAAAGCATTGCTGTAGGGGAAAACGACGCCTTCTCCCGCCATCGAATCCAGTCTCGGAGTTGTGTTCCTTCCATATCCGAAAGTTGAGGCGTGGGACTTGGCAAAGGATTCGCCGATAACCAGTACGATACAGTCGGGCTGCTCTCCGTCCGTGCACAACACGTATTCTCCGGCGGGATGGTCTTCAATGACCACCGGCTTATAGGACAGAATCAAAAACAGTTTGTTGTAATACAGGCCGTCGTGCTTCTCTTTGGGAAGAACAGCCCACAACGACAGAGACAGCACCGTCAGCAGAGACAGCGACCATTTCAATGCTCTGCACGGTTTTGACGTGTCCAGCCCGGATATGGCATTGTAGCATTTCCGGATTGCAAACAGGGTAACTGCGCAGGCCCCGATAGTTATGACATCAAAGTATGACTGCAGAAAGCCCTTTGTCTCCACCGGATTGGTGGCCGCGACGGCAGAGATGCAGTCCTGTGCGAAATTACAGCCGAGAATCCTGAAACTGAATATGTCCACCACGGCATTGAATGCTCCCAGAATGCAGAGGACAGAGCCGATGGCCTTTGATGCCTTGCCTGATTTGAACAGCCCGAAGACGAAAGTCACGATATAGGCAACGGCGACGGACATCCCCGCCCTCTGCAAGGCAAAAAGCGCCTTGCCGGAAAAGAGGTTGCAGACAAGGTCCACAACCGCAATGCACAGGTACTGCGCCGCAAATACGTTGAGGTTTTCGCAAAATGGCTTTGCCAGCAGGTGCTTTATTGTGGATGTCTTGTCCATAAAGCGCAAAAATAACACTTTTTCCGATAAACCGGCCTTTTTCGTGGAGAGGTATGAAAACTGCCGTGCAGAGGAGTTCTCCTTAGGCACAGAGTTTGAAATATAGTTCTCCGACCACGGAATATTGCAATTTTTACGGGAGAAGATGCAATTTATTTTGCAAAAAGAATGAAAAAACTCCATATTTGTCATTTGCAACCTTATTATGATATGGTTGTCATCGGTTAAGGGCACTTTTATGTCAGGAAAATTTTATAGAGGAATCCTTGTGGCCGCGGCCGTCTTCGCAGGAGCAATCTCCGTTTCTGCCGAAGATGACACCGGCGCTTACGGAGGGTTCACACCATATTCCATATTCGGTTTCGGAGACCTTTATACGATGGGTTCCGCCTATACGTCAAGTATGGGTGGCGTAGGCATAGCATCCCGCAACCACCGTTACATCAATCCTATGAATCCTGCGGCCGTAACGGCCAGAGACTCCCTGGCGTTTATGGTGGATATGTCCCTGTATCAGGGCAACAGGTATTTCAACCAGTATTCCGGAGCTTCTGCGCTCAAGTCGGTGAACAACACCTTCAATATCGGAGACTGCATCATATCCTTCCCCATCTACCGGTCTTCGGCGATGATGGTGGGCATTATGCCCTACAGCAGCACGGGATACGGGTACAGTTACTACGAGGAAGACCCGCAGATTCTGGCCGAGACAGGCAATATATCCTATTCCTATGGCGGCCAGGGATCAATATATCAGATTTTTGCGGCGGCAGGCGTCACATTCTGGGACAGGCTGTCCCTGGGGGCCGAGGCCCTCTATTATTTCGGGAACATCGTCAAGAAGAGTTCGGTGGTGTTCGCCAACAGTTCTTTTCGCGGGATTTCCGGGATAGACAGGGCCAACGTCAGCACTTTCTCCGGCAAATTCGGAATGCAGTATTTCCAGCCGATCGGCGCGGACTGGAATTTCGGAGTGGGAGCAACGTACAAGCTGGGCTCTCCTATGCGTGGGATAATGACGTTCGACGGACTGGAAGGAGATGCGGGCTCCGTCAATTTTTCCGATGAAATCGGGGCGGGCCTGTCCGCAAGATTCCGCGACAACCTCACCGTTGAATTCGATTACCTGCTCTCCGACTGGTCAAAGTCCGGTTTCGAGAACAGTCCGTTCTTCTCCGTGAACGGAGAAAGCAATCCCTTCGTTTCGAAGAAATACCGTTCGTTCCGTCTGGGTGCGGAGTATGTGCCGGACAGAAGGGACCCCAGATATTATTTCAAGAGGGTGTCATACCGCGCCGGGGTTTACTACAATGACGATTATTTCACGGTTGGAGGCAACAGGATAGACGCAAAGGGAATAACCCTGGGCGCTACTTTCCCCGTTTTCAACGGGTTCAATGCGGTGACGGTTGCCATAGATTTCGGTCAGAGAGGGTCGATTGCCAACAACCTCGTGAAGGAAACATACGTGAATTTCTCTTTTGCCGTCAATCTGTACGACAGATGGTTCTACAAGATGCAGTACGAATGACAAAAACCAAATCAATATGAAAAAATTTATTCTTATTTCTTTCGTTGCAGTCCTTTTTGCAGCGAACGCTTTTGCTCAGGACGACAAGTACGGTCCCAACAAGGCAGAATGTCTCAAGTATATCTCATACTATGAGGAATACGTCAAACAAAAGGCTTATGATGAGGCTGTACCCGCCTGGCGTCAGGCTTACAGTCTGTGCCCCCTGTCTTCCAGGCAGACCATTCTCACCAACGGAACCACGCTTGTCCGCAGGCTCATCTCAAAGAATGCGAAGAACCCCGAGTACAGGCAGGCTCTGATTGATACCCTTTTCACCCTTCACGACCAGAGAGCCCAGTTCTTCCCCAAATACAAGGTTACGGCTCTCAACAACAAGGGTCAGGATGTCTTCAACTACATCAAGGACGATAACGCGAAACTTTTCAATGAGTACAGCGCCATCATCAACGAGAACAAGGAACTCACCAAGCCCACACTCTTCGTCCACCAGTTCAATGCGGCCACAGAGCTTTACAAAGGCGGCAAAATGGATGCAGAGACACTCATCAACCTGTATCAGCAGAACAATGACTATCTCTCCGGCTCCGCCGATGAGGATGGCGCATCCGCGAGGGCGGAACTTGAGGCCCGTTTCATCCAGAGCGGCGTCGCAAGCTGCGAGACCCTGCTTGCCCTTCTCACCCCCAAATTCGAGGCCGACCCTGCCAACGCCGAACTTGCCGGCAGAATCGTGAGGATGCTCAATGTCGCCGAAGACTGCATCAAGAATGACCTGTATCTCAAGGCCGTGACGGTGATGCACGCCGACAACCCTTCATACAACTCTGCTTACGCCCTGTTCAGACTCAATTCCGCCAACGACAATGTGGATGATGCCATCAAGTACATCGAGGAGGCCATCGCCTTCGAGGAATCGGACGAGAAAACGGACGCCGAGTATTATTTCGAACTTGCTTCCTTCTCCTTCAAGAGCGGACGCAGGAGTCTTGCTTTCAGCTCTGCAATCAAGGCTGCCGAGCTTGATCCGGCATTGGCAGGCAAGTCATATTTCCTCATCGGCAACATTTGGGGATCCACGACCTGCGGAGGCGATGAGATAGAGAAGCGCGCTCCCTACTGGGTTGCAGTCGATTATATGCAGAAGGCAAAGGCCGCCGACGAGACGCTTACCGAAGAGGCGAACAAGTACATCGGAATGTACAGCAAGTACTATCCTCAGACTGCCGATGCATTTATGTACAGCCTTTCCGACGGGCAGTCCTATACCGTATCCTGCGCGGGTATGAGCGCAACGACCGTTGT
This sequence comes from Candidatus Cryptobacteroides sp., assembly GCA_045641985.1. Classification (GTDB taxonomy): domain Bacteria; phylum Bacteroidota; class Bacteroidia; order Bacteroidales; family UBA932; genus Cryptobacteroides. The sequence goes on along the minus strand of JAZUHY010000070.1, from coordinate 32,610 downwards.
CAGGACCCAGAAGTAGTTTGCAAAAGGCGACACATAATTTTTTCAGGATAGCAACCGCCGTTGTGGTTGCTATCCTTGTGATTTCCTGCGGGGGAAGGAACGACGAGGACAGACTCGACCTGTCAAGCGTGCCCCTTCAGACCATAAACAATATGTTCGCCGTACAGACCAGGAACGGGAAAGTCGTAATGCGGGCGGAGGCGGACCTTATGCATCATTTTGAAAACGACTCCTCCTCCTGGGATTCCTTTCCCAAAGGTTTTACCGTTTACAGTTATACCGAAGAGGGGCTGCTGGAATCTCTCATCGATGCTGACGAAGCCCGGCACATAATGGGAAAGGGAAAGGGGAAGAAGGAAATCTGGGAAGCTTTCGGGAATGTGGTGATTCATAATGTCGCCAACCAGCAGACAATGGAGACGGACACCATTTACTGGGACCGCGGGAAGGAGGAGATTTACACGGACTGTTACGTCAAAATGTACTCTCCGGACGGTTTTATGCAGGGATACGGTATGCGTTCGGATGACCGGGCCCGCAATTCCATCCTGCTTAAACCTTTCAACGGATATGCTGTCACGGTGAAGGATACGACGAAGGTGATGATAGATTCCGTTAATTTTATAGGACCTTTGGTCAAAAAGTGACGGAAAATTACTATATTCGCACCCCATATTGAATATTAATCAAAAATAAACCATAAAATGGCGGTACTTGAAAAAATACGCGTAAAGTTCGGTCTGGCGATATCCATCATCATCGCTCTGGCCCTTTTGTCATTCATCATTGACCCGAGCACCCTCCAGACGGTGACGCAGACAATGAACTCCAAGAATGACGTCGGCAACATTGCCGGCAAGTCCATATCCTATTCGGATTTCCTGTCAGACATAGACAGGTACAAGACTATCAACGAAATCATTACAGGCTCATCTGTGCAGAACGAGCAGGCTACCATCCAGATTCGCAACGCGGCCTGGCAGGAGCTTGTGGACAAATACCTGTTCGTCAAGAACGCAAAGGCTGCGGGGATAGGTGTAGGCAACGAGGAAATGGTCGCCATCACCACAGGGGATGCCATTTCTCCGATTATCTCCCAGAATCCTATGTTCTTTGACCAGAACGGGCAGTTCTCCAGGGAGAACGTCATTGAGTTCGTGAAGAACATAGGCAATGACCCTTCCGGCAGCCTCAAGGTTTACTGGGATTATGTCCAGAACACGGTCTTCACTCAGCAGTATTACGCAAAGTACGGCTCCCTGTTCACGAACAGTTATTTTCAGAATGCCCTTCAGGCCGAGACAGAAATGGCTCAAAACAACACCAAGGCAAAGGTTGACTATGTTCTGGCTCCCTACAGCTATGCCAAGGACAGTACCATCAAAGTGAGCACCGCAGACGTCAAGGCCTATTACAAGGCCCATAAAAAGTTCTACAGGCAGAACGCCAGCCGCGACATCGAGTATGTTGTGTTCGAGGTCATCCCTTCCGCCGAGGACGTCAACGCCACGAACGAGGCTATGGCCGCCGTGTATGACGAGTTCGGCACTACGGACAATATGAAGGCCTTCCTCCTGAAGAACTCCGAAAGGCCGTTGTCGGACTATTGGTACAAGGCGGGCGAACTCAACACTGTGGACGCCGACATCGATGCTTTTGTGTTCGGTGGCGGCAGGGGAGTGTCTCCCGTCATCCGTTCGGGCAATTCCTTCTATGCGGCCAAGGTGACGGAAACGGCCAATATCCCCGATTCCGTGTACGTGAAGCATATACTTCTTCAGGGTAAGGATGCGAAACATCTTGCCGACAGCCTTCTGGGCGTTGTGAGAAGAGGTGCAAGCTTCTCCGCTACCGCAGCGGTCTATTCCGCAGACCAGGGTTCGATGGCTGACGGTGAAATCGGAAATATCGGCTGGATGACCCAGACATATATGATTCCCGGATTCGAGTCTGTCCTTACCGCAGAGGTGGGCAAACCCTATATCATCGAAACGAGGTACGGCACCCACGTCGTGGTTGTTTCCAGGAAGACAGCCCCCGTTGCAAAGAAGAGGGTAGCCATTCTTGAGAAGACTGCCCTTGCGAGCGAAGCCACGTTCAACGAGTACTATGCGAAGGCCAACAGGTTTGCATCCATCGCCGCCGGTTCGTTTGACGGCTACAGGAAGGCTGTGGATTCTCTGGGTGTCTATTCACATCAGATGAACGTTACAGAGGCCACTTCTTCCTACGGCTCTGTGGACAACGCCAAGGAGCTTACCCGCTGGGCATTCGATGCCAAGAAGAACAAGTCTTCCGATATCATCACAATCAATCAGAACTTCTTCTTCATCGCGGCCCTCAAGGAGATTCACAAAGAGGGATACACCCCGGTTTCAGAGGTATCGGTTCCTATCAGCCAGATTCTTTACACCGAGGCACGCAACGCCAAGGCCAGGGAAGAGGTAGCGGCCAGGATTGCCGGACTGAGCTCCATCGACGAGGTTGCCGCCGCCCTCAACGCTACAGCCAGCAAGGATCAGGAGATTTCATTCTCCGCGATGAGTTCCCGGATTGAGCCCGCAGCCCTCGGAGCAATGTTCAATGCTCCATTGAATACGGTTTCCGGTCCGGTTGCCGGTGTTGCCGGGACTTACGTGTTCGTTGTCAACAGCCGCGAGACAGAGTCATTCTACACTGCCGACGATGCCCGGATGATGAGTAATCAGAAGGCTCAGTACAGCGCACAGATGATTCTTCCCGTGATGATGGACGATGCCGACGTCAAGGACAATAGGGCAAGATTCTTCTAGTTTCCTGCGCTTGCGAAAATGAAATTGATTTACTACTTTTGTATTTAGAATTTTTATAAATTACGCAGATATGAGCAACACAAAGTACGCAGGAACCCGGACCGAAAAGAATCTGGAAGCCGCTTTCGCAGGCGAGTCACAGGCCCGCAACAAGTACACTTATTTCGCATCCAAGGCAAAAAAAGAGGGTTACGAGCAGATTGCAGCTCTTTTCCTCAAAACTGCCGACAATGAGAAGGAGCACGCAAAACTCTGGTTCAAGGAGTTGAACGGTATCGGCGGCACCGCCGAAAACCTCAAGGCGGCAGCCGACGGGGAGAACTTCGAGTGGACAGATATGTATGAGGGTTTTGCCAAGGCAGCCGAGGCTGAGGGATTCAAGGATCTCGCCGCGAAATTCCGTCTTGTCGCAGCCATCGAGAAGCGTCACGAAGAGCGTTATCGCGCACTTCTCAAGAACGTCGAGACGGCGGAAGTCTTCAAGAAGTCTTCAGTCAAGGTGTGGGAATGCCGCAATTGCGGACATATCGTTGTCGGTGAGGCCGCTCCCGAGGTCTGCCCCACCTGCGCTCATCCTCAGAGCTATTTCGAAATCACCGTGGACAACTTCTAGTCTCCGGCAGTTTCAATTTTCATAAAGGGATGGCTTTTAGTCATCCCTTTTTTGTATCTTTATCCCCACAGATGCCACAATGATTCTGACCTTGCTCATATCCTCACTTCTCACGGTCAACCCCCTGATTCCGATGACCGCCGTCACCGGCAGGCCGGACAGAAGGGACGTCACGGAAATGCTGTGCGACTACAGGGAGGTCGGCATAGAGCAGTTCCTGATTTACCCTCGCAGCGGACTGGAAATGGAATATATGAGCAGTGACTGGTTCCGATTCTGCCGCGACTGCATCGAGGTGGCGGATTCCCTCGGGATGAAGGTCTGGCTCTACGACGAATTCAACTGGCCTTCCGGACGCTGCAACGGGCAGGTGACTGCGGACGGCAACGAAGACTGCTATCCCAAAGTGCTGTATTTCGACCGGCAGCCGGACGGAGGCTACAGCACAGAGGTCAGGCTGAACAAAGTGAACGCCGACATCCTGGACCCGAAGGCAGTGAACCGTTTCCTGAACCTCACCCACGAAAGATACTATGCCGAATTCGGAGAATACTTCGGCAATGTGATTCCGGCAATATTCACCGACGAGATTCTGGGCTACAGCACCATACCTTTTGACAAAGACCATTTCGGAATCACCTGGTACGACGGGCTGGAGGAAGACTACAGGCGCGAAAGCGGCGGTCGCGACCTCCACGCCGACATCGAGGCATTCCTGGACGGAAAGTCTTACGGCAGGCTGTGGGAGTGGTATTATGCCGTCTATGGCGACAGGATGCGCCATACTTACGCGGAAGCATTGAGCAACTGGTGCGAAGGGCACGGAATCAAGCTTACAGGTCACCTTATGTACGAAAAGTTGTACAAGGGCGCACGCTGCAACGGCAACAACCTCAAGATGCTGAAGGTGTTCGGCATCCCCGGATTCGACGAAGCCAACAGCGACCTTGACATCAATGCACGGGAGATGGAAATATCCGGGCTGGCGCTTGTGCAATACGCCTCCCGCGGCAAGACGGATGCGATGTGCGAGATGTATTCCGTCGGCCCCGCCGACCTCACGCTCTCCCACCAACGGCAACTTATGTGGATGTGCTCCGCTTTTGGAGTCAACAATTACATAGTGGCAGTGGCGGCGATGGATGCGAGGGGCAACAAGGACAAGGGGGACTGGTATTTCCAGAGCGGTCGCACCCAGCCCTGGTTCAGTTATTACAGGGAATTCGGCCCCGAAGCAATCCGTGCGGCGCAGTTCGCCCGCAAGCCCTACACTCCGAAAGTTCTGGTGAGGGTCCCGTCCCGCTATTTCGGCAGCCTCGACAAGACTCCCGCCTTCGAAGAGCAGGGAAAACAATATCTGCGCTTCCTGGAGGCTCTCCTCAGCTGGCAGGTCCAGTTCCTTCTTCTCGACGAAGACGAGGCGGCGGCTCCCGGACTGCCCGTTTTCACCTTCGGGTCCGATGGATTCTGCGTGGAGGGGAAGACCCCGTCATTCCATAATCCCGACGAACTGATGGCCCGGTTCACGGCACTTTGGCCCCGGGAAGTCGTTGTGAAATCGGCGGAAACCGGAGAAGAGACAAGGGACGTGATGGTGCGTCGCTTCGATGACGGATCCGTCATACTTGTGGATATGACGGACAATGACGGCACAGACAGGATGCTTTCCGTCATTGCACCGGAAGGGACGGGAACGGTGAGGCTCCAGGGTCACGGAGCATTCGCCGGCACAATCGCAGATATGAATCAGACGAAGCCCGACATTGACGAAAAGGGCAGCTGTACCCTCCGGTCATCCCTCCGCAAAGCCGGAATGAAGCTTCACGGGCCCAACCTCGTGCGCTGCCTGCACACTCAATCCGACAGGCGGTTCACATTCGACGTCACCTCCGATTTGAAGGACATCCGTTTCTTCCTGCGCTCGGAAGTAGATCCATCGGAAGTGTTCCTTGACGGGGAGCCTCTGGTCGCTTCCGGCGGACCTGCAGATCTTCCACAGGGATTCAGCAAACTCTACAAATCCACGTCTCCACTGACTCTGGCGAAAGGAGTCCACACACTCTCCTTCGCGGAAGGAGACATCGATATGCGCTATCTTCCCACGGCTTTCATCGCCGGAGAATTCAGTTACGACAGAGAGTCCCGCAGCCTCGGGGAATGGACAGGGCATTACACGCTTACATCGGAAGCGGCACCCGACTATGTGGGAAGCTACGACATAGAATTCACCACGCATCTGCCCGGGAACGACGGCCTCGGCATCCGCCTCAACACCAATCTCGCCTGCACGGAACTGCTCCTGGACGGAGAATCGCTGGGCAGGAAAGCCTGGGGGCCTTATGAATGGGTGATACCGGAGAAATTCACCGCCGGCAGGCATACGCTCACCGTCAGAATATCCAACAGCATTATGCCTATGTTCGGAGATGTCCCCGCCCTGGACGGAGACCAACCCTACCTGGACTGGCTGCGCATAAAGCCCGGCCAGCACGGCGACAAGTCCACTACGGGAATCTTCGGCCTCAATCTGTTCCTCCTCCCAGAGAAATGTAAAGGGAAATGAGGCTTATGAACCCGGAATAAATGTTGGTGGCTTCAGAGAGTTGGGCGTTCAGCAGGTTGTCCTGCGCTACGAGCACCTCGATGTAAGAGGCCTTGCCGTTTCTCATAAGTTCTCTCGTGGAGGCATAGGATTCTTCAAGAATCAATACCTGAGACTTGTACAGGACATCCTTTCCCTCAGCCAGCTGACATTCCCGCAGGTTTTTGTTGACCTCATTGCCGGCGGCGAGCACAGTCTGCGAATACACGCGGGCCGCCTCTTGCTGCTGGAACTGGCTTACCTTGTAGCTGGCCCTCAACTGTCCTCTGGCGAATATAGGCTGCGTCAGGGAACCCACCGCGCTCATAATCATCTGTGCGGGGTCCTTGATGGAAAGCCCCTGAGATGTCCATCCAAGCATTCCGGACAGTGACAGGGAGGGGAACATTGCCGCCAGTGCCTGCCTGCTGACATAGTATGCGGCCTCGACGGATTTCTCTGCGGCACGCACATCCGGGCGCCTTCCCAGCATTTCTGCGGGGACACCCGTGTCCAGAACTCCCGGCAGGGAGAATTCCACCCATCCTCCCCGACTGATTTCCCGCGGGGTCCAGTCCAGAAGCAGACAGATGGAATATTCCACGTTCTTTATCTCGTTGAGGATGTCGGCTTTGCGAATCTTGACGTCGATGAGAGAAGACTCCATCTGGCTCACGGAAGTGGAGTAGCATTTGCCGTTTTCCATCAGCGCCCTCTGTGTCTGCAGGACGTTTTTCCACACGGTCTCGGTTGCATTGATTATCTGATACTGCCTGTCGAGCAGGAGCAATTGGCAATATGCGTCGGCTACGGAAGCGATGATGCGGGACTGCACCCCCTTCGCCTGGTCCACAGACTGCTCCGCACGGGACTGCGCCTCACGCTTTCTGTTGATTATGCTTCCCAGACCCTGATTGTCCCAGGAGAGGGACAGAGGAATCTGATAAGACAGACCATTGTCGTAGGAAAGTGAAGGGGATACCGTCAGCGACGGCAGGAATCCGAGTTTGGACCCCCGCAAAGAGGCTTCCGCCTCCTGCACCCTCAACTTCGCCACGGCAAGGTCCGCATTCCTGACAAGCGCAGTGTCTATCAGACCACGGAGCAGTGAATCCCGGAAGAATTCCCTCCAGGGGATGTTTGCAATCGAACTGTCCCGGTCATTCTCCCGGATATCCTTGCCGTAGAGGCTCTCCGGAGCGGCGGGAGTGCCGGAATATTTCCCAAAAATGGAGCATCCTGCCAGCAGCACGGACAGGACGACCGGAATTATTGCTTTTACACTTTTCATTATTGTTCCTCCATTTCTTCAGTTTTCTGGAATCTGTCGTGCAATGTCTGGAAAACCATATAGAAAACAGGCACCACAAACATTATGGCAATGATGCCCACGGACATTCCGCCCACCACACCGATTGCGAGCGAGCGGTTGCCGTTGGCTCCCGCACCTCCCTCAACAATCAGGGGTATCATACCCACAATCATAGTCAGCACGGTCATCAAAATGGGGCGCAGACGGTCCTTGCAGGCACCAAGGGCGGCTTCGGTCACGGGTATTCCCTGCTTGTGCTTGTCAACTGCGAACTCTGTGATGAGGATAGCCGTCTTCGCAAGAAGGCCGATAAGCATAATCACACCCGTCTGGAGGTAGATATTGTTCTCCAGCCCGAGAATTGCGGAGAACAGGAACGAGCCCATCAGACCGAACGGCACGGACAGAAGCACGGCAAGGGGAATGAACCAGGACTCATACAGGCATCCCAGGATAAGGTAAATCAGAATGATGCAGATGAGATAAATTATCAGCGTCATATTGCTCTTGGAATTTGCCTCAAGCTCGCGGGACATTCCTCCGTATTCGTAGCCGTACCCCGAAGGCAGGCACTCCGCCGCAACTTCGGCGATGGCCTTCTGGGCATCCCCCTGGGAGAAGCCCGGAGTGGGAAGAACCTGGCATCCGATACTCTGGTAGAGGTTGAACCTTTTCTGGCTGGAAGAGCCCACTGCAGGTTTCAGGCTGACGAACTGCGAGATGGGGGCCATCCTGTCGCCCACCTTTATGTAGATATTGGACAGGGACGAAGGATCCAGCCTGTACTCGGGCGCGGCGGAAGCCATCACGCGATAAACCTTTCCGTACTGATTGTAGTTGCCGGCAAAGGCACCGCCGCAATACGCTCCCAACACATTGAGGACATCGGCAGGAGCGACTCCCGCCCTGTCGCACTGCACCGCGTTCACGTCCACCTTATATTTCGGGTAACTCTCGGAATAGGTGGACATTGCCATCATTATCTCAGGACGGGCCTGGAGATTGGCAAGGAAGTTATTGACATTGTCGTTGAACTGCGTCATATCTCCCCCCTGGAAGTCTTCCATAAGAAGTTCAATACAGGTCGAGTTTCCGTAGCCGGGAATCTGGGGCATCTGGAACGGGATGATGACAGCCTCCTTGATGTCTTCGCAGGATGCCGAGAAACGCGCCATCACGGCGTCTATGCTGTGCCGGTATCCTTTTCTGTCATCCCAATTCTTCAGCCTGACGATAAGAGTTCCGAAATTGGAACCGTTGCCGGACAGAAGTCCGAAGCCGGAAATGGTGGTATAACTCTCCATCTCGGGGATATTCTTGACTCTGGACTCCACATTTGCGATTAGCAGTTCCGTCTCGTGGAGGGTGGAGCCGGGGGCTGCCGACACGTCAACAAGCATAACTCCCTGGTCTTCCTGCGGCACAAGGCCTGAGGGAAGGGCTTTCATAAGGAGCACCAGCAGGGCGGCCGAGAGAGCCAGTATCACCCACGATACGGCAGGTTTCTTCACGAAGCGACTTACGCCAGACATATACTTCCTGTAGATTGCGGAATAGGATGCCTCGTATGCTTTTTTTGTATAATAGTTGAGTCCTTTTCCCGTTCCCGATTCCTTGGGAGGCCTCATAAGGATGGCGCAAAGGGCAGGGCAAAGAGTCAGGGCGCTCACGCAGGACAGACCCACGGATGCCGCAATCGTGATGCCGAACTGGGTGAAGAAAGTTCCCGACGTGCCCGGCATAAAGGTGACGGGAATGAACACCGCCATAAACACCAGCGTACAGCTGAACACGGCGGTGGACACCTCGCTGAGAGCGTCCCTTGTGGCCTTATGGGCACTGGTATAGCCCGACTCCAACTTGGACATCACCGCTTCGACCACAACAATCGAATCATCCACGACGGTACCGATGGCCAGCACCAGGGCGAACAGCGTGAGAATGTTGAGGGAGAAACCGGCCATCTTCACCACCGCGAACGTTCCGAGCAGGGAAACGCAGATGGATATGGAGGGAATCAGCGTCGCCTTGAAACTCTGGAGGAAGAAATACACCACCAGGATTACAAGGAGGATTGCTATGATGAGGGTCTCCACCACATTGTGCATTGCAGCGTGAAGGAAGTCGTTGGAAGTAAGCAGTGTAGTGAATTCCATCCCCGGAGGGAGCTGCTTCTCCATACTCCTGTAGAGAGCATCGAGGTCATCGTTGACCTTGGAAGCATTCGCTCCGGCGGCCTGATAAACCATAAACGACACACCGGGACTGTTGTTCACGCTGGACGACATCGAGTAGGAAAGGGATCCCAGTTCCACGTCGGCGACGTCCCTGAGGTGAAGGGCGTGCCCGTCTTCGCCTGTCTTGATTATGATGTTTTCAAACTCCTCTATGGACTTCAGGCGTCCCTTGTACTCCATCGTGTACTGCAGGGCATTCGCGGACTGTTCTCCCAGAGAGCCGGCGGCGGCCACCACGTTCTGGCTTCCGACCGCGGCAAGGACATCCTTCGGCTCCAGGGCATAAACTCCCATCACGTCAGGTTTCATCCAGATGCGGAGAGAATAGGTGTTTCCGAAATTTGAAACGCTTCCCACGCCGTTCACACGCATTATGCGCGGTTTGACGTTGATATCCACATAATTGGATATGAATTCGTTGTTGAATTTGCCGTCGGGGCTGTAAAGGGATGTTATCTGAAGTATGCTGTTCTGCCTTTTCTCGACGGTCACACCGTACTGCACCACCTCCGCCGGCAGCTGGCTCATCGCTTTTGACACCCTGTTCTGCACGTTCACAGCCGCCATATCGGGGTCTGTGCCCTGCTTGAAGAACACCGTTATCTCGGCGGAACCGTCGGACGATGCAGTACTGGAAACATAGGTCATATCCTGCACGCCGTTTATCGACTCCTCCAGAGGCATTATGACGGAATTCATAATGGTGGACGCATCGGCTCCCGTATATGAGGTGGTCACAAAAATCGTCGGAGGCGCGATGTCGGGGTACTGCTCCACCGGCAGAGTCTTCAGACAGATGAAACCGGCGAGGGAAATCACAATGGAGATGGCACAGGCCATCACCTTGCGGTTGATAAACATATTGCCTTTTGCCATATCCTACCGTTTTTCTTTTATTGAGGACTCCTCGGGGAATATGACCTGCTGCCCGTCATAGACATTGACCGCCCCCTTTGCCACTATTACGTCGCCGGGGCCCACTCCGCCGAGCAATGCCACGTCCTTGCCGTTCCCAATCTCCGCAAATTCCACTATTGTGCTTTCTGCGCAGTTGTCCTTGACTTTGTAAACGAATGCCTTGTCCTGCACGCGGACCAGAGAAGAGAGGGGAGCAATCAGGACATCCTCATACGAAGTCAGGACACGCACATTCCCCTGGATGCCGGAGAACAGGAAGCCGTCGGGATTCGGGAAGAAGGCTTCGAGGGTGAAGGAGCCGGTGGCCTTGTCCACAACACCCGAAATATTCTGGACCTTCCCCTTGTGAGGATATACCGTCCCGTCCTTGAGTACGAGAGACGCTTCCGGGAAGTTGGCGACGAGAGACTCCAGGGAGCCCGTCTCCTCAACCAGTTCCTTCAGGAGAGTCTCGGCGATGGAGAAGGACGCCTTCATCTCGGTATTGCCGGAAATTATCGTAAGGAGCGTCATCTCCGAAACCTGGTCGCCGGGATTGTTGCGTATGTCGCCAACAACTCCGTCCACAGGAGAAGTGATGGTACAGAACTCCAGATTGAGTTTTGCGTTGGCAACTGCCGCCTTTGCCTGCTCGACCGCCGCCAATGCACGGTTGTAGTCGTTGCGTGAGGTGTTCAGCATATAATCGCTGACGATTTTCTTCTCGTACAGGTTTTTGTTGCTTTCGTATTCGAGCATTGCGCTGCTGGATTGGGCCTCAGCCGCGACAAGATCCGCCTTTGCCGCCGTCAGCATCTGGCTTGCCTTGCGGTTGTCGATGACGAACAGTTTGTCCCCCTTCTTCACTTTCTGGCCCGGGGCCACGCATACGGTCATAAGCTGACCGCTTGTCTGAGGCATTATGCTGACGTCATTGCGGCCCACGATTGTGGCACTGAAATCGTAGGGAATTTCAATATCTGCAGGAGTCAGGGTAAGGGTTTCGAAAGAAGTGTGCTTCTCTTCAGGAATCTGTTTGCACGAAACCAACCCGAGCACGACGGAAAACGCCGTAACGGTTGTAAGGATTCTACTTTTCATTATCAGGATTGTTTTTCAATTAATCTCACAAAAGTACACAATATTTTTGTCTTCGGCGTCATTTGAAGTTCCGAACGGGGATGCGGGCCAGATAGATTGACGGCTTCGCTGCTCCCTTGCGGGAATAATACGACACCCACAATTCGTCCTTCACCACAATCATTCCGGCATAGGCCGTGTCGCCCGCATCGCCTCCGGACGGCAGAATGCACACCTCCCGGAAGTCCCCCTCCGCCGTGCAGGTCATCAGGACAGTACGGTATGAGGTAGGCATATTGTAACTGCGGCTGCTGGCCACAATGGTGTTGTCATCCAGATTGCAGAGGAACGGGCCTCCAAGCCTCATCCCCATATCCTTGAATTCCCATTTGTCGTACGGAGCCGCGCTCACGCCCCAACAGCCGTTCTGGCCTCCCCTTTCGCGGCGCACCCACAAAGCCAGCCTGCCGTCGGGAAGGAACAGCGGAGCCGTTTCGTTGGCAAACTCTTCCGGCTTGAACGGAAGTTCCGCCACGGTGGAATAATTGATTCCGTCATAAGACTTCACGAGCACCGTCACCGTTATGTTGGTCTCCAGACCCGTTTCCGGATTGGGAATACCGCTGTAGCATACTCCATACGCGGCATCCCTGCCGTTCTCATCCTTCCCCCAGGCCAGCTTCCATATCCAGTCGAAGCCTGTCTTGCGGGGATTGTCCATCACCACGGGTGTGAGTTCTCCGAAATCGCGGCCGTCGCGGCTGAAAGCGGCCATCGACACACCCGACAGGCGGTCTCGGCCCCTGTACAGCGCCCGCATCGTGCTCAGCATCAGGCGGCCGTCCGGCGTGACGGTGAGGTTAGGGTCGCGCATATCGTGCCCCTCTACGGACAGGAGCGCCACCGGCTTCCACTTGCGGCCGTTGCGGGACTCCAGTATCCTGATTTTCCCTTCCGCCTTGTCGTCATCCCCCCATATATGGCCTGTCTCCTCGCGGAAGGCGATGTAGTACTTCCCGTTGAATTCCGTCAGGGACGTGAATGCATTGTACATTCCGTTGTCCCAGATCTTGTCCACCTTTATACGGACGTCTCCCGACTTGTCGCGGGCAGGAGCGGCCGTGAACGCAATGAGCATCAGGGCCGCGGCAATCAAGAATTTTTTCATTCTTCAAAGTTACAAATTATATTATTACATTTGTAAATATGAAAAAACTTCTCGCTATAACCGCCATGACCGTCAGCATAGCAGCGACGGCGGCAAGCCCTTACGGCATCATTTCAAAGGAAGATCACAGCAGGGCCGTCAAACTCGTCTCACAGATGACGCTCGAAGAAAAGTGCACCCTCATTTCAGGCCAGGTCAACGGTTTCCAGACCTACGCGATAGAAAGGCTGGGTATCCCCGCTGTAAAGATGGCCGACGGGCCTCAGGGAGTCAGGAACGACACCCGCAGTACCTATTACCCCTGCGGAATGTCCGTGGCGGCATCCTTCAACCGCGAAGTCGCCAACGGCGTGGGTTCGGGCATAGGCTGTGACGCCAAAGCCAGGGGGGTGGGCTTTATGCTCTGCCCGGGAGTGAATATCTACCGCAGCGCCTCCTGCGGACGCAACTTCGAATATTTCGGCGAAGACCCCTACCTCGCCGCCGAGACTGCTTCCAGCCTCATCAGTGGCATACAGTCACAGGGAGTCATCTCCACCATCAAGCATTTCGCCATCAACAACCAGGAGTATGACAGGCACGGAGTGAGCTCCAACATCGACGAAAGGACTGCCAACGAAATATACTTCGCCAGTTTCCGGGCCGCTGTAGAGAAGGCTCACGTGGGAGCGGTTATGACCAGCTACAACCCCGTCAACGGAGTGCACGCCGCCGAAAGCTCCTGGCTGATAAAGGACAACCTCCGCGCCTGGGGTCACGAAGGCATCGTAATGTCGGACTGGACTTCCACCTACTCCACCATAGGCTGCGTGGAAGGAGGGCTCGACCTTGAAATGCCCAGGGGCAGGGTGATGAACTACAAACTCATCAAACCTCTCATCGACAACGGAGTCATCGAAGAGAAGGCTATTGACGAAAAGTGCGTACATATCCTCCAGACCATCATATCTTTCGGCTTCCTCGACAGACCGATGCAGGACACAACAATCCCTGAAGACTACGGATATTCGCGTGAAAAGGCAATGGCGGCGGCCGTGGAAGGACCCGTGATGCTGCGCAACGAAGGAGCCTTGCCCATCAAGCCGAACAGAAAGAATGACATTGTAGTGCTCGGTCCCAACGCCGACATCGTGGCCTACGGTGGCGGCAGCGGAGAGATTTTCCCCATCGAAGGAAGGTCTGTCAGTTTTCTTGCGGCAATGCAGAATCTGGGCAAGGGCTACAGCGTCAGGACAATGGACTGGAAGAATTTCGATGCCGCATCACTTGCCAAAGCCACGGCTGTCATCTTCGCGGGCGGCTATGACAAACGCAGCGAAGCGGAGAACTGTGACAAGAACTACACCCTTCCCCTCGGGCAGAACGAAGCCATCAAGACCATAGCGGCCGTCAACCCCAACGTGACGGTAGTCATCAATTCCGGCGGCGAATTCGACATCAGCCCCTGGAAGGATGACGTCAAGGCCGTCATCCTCGCCTGGTACGGCGGACAGGCCGGGGGCCACGCCCTCGCCAACATCATCACCGGCAAGGTCTCACCTTCCGGACGCCTTCCCTTCACCTTCTGGGGAACACTCGAAAAGAATCCGGCCTACCCCTACTACGGCATCAACCAGGACAAGCAGACCGACTACAAGCCTCATCAGGAGCGCTACGCAAGATATCCTTTCACCCAGTACAACGAAGGCCTCTTCATAGGCTACAGGGGAGAAGACAAATTCGGCGTAAAGCCTATGTTCCCCTTCGGCTATGGCCTGACCTACAGCCAGTTCGAGTACAGCGACATCAGCGTCAGCCCTGCAGACGGAGGATTTGACGTATGTTTCAAGATTAAAAACATAGGCAAGGTCACAGCATCGGAGGTCGCCCAGGTCTATGTCGCCCCTATCGATCCCAAGGTCCTGCGTCCCACAAGGGAACTCAAGGGATACGACAAGGTGACCGTCGCTCCGGGAAAGTCAGCGACAGTCAGCATCCATCTTCCTCTCAGCGCCTTTGCCTACTATAGCACCGCCATCCACAGATGGAAGACGGACAGCGGCAGCTACGACATCCAGGTCGGCAGGAACGCCGATGAAATAGTCCTCAACCGTATTGTATGCCTGTAATCATTGATCCGGACGAAAGAAGCAGGAAGGCCAGGGAGTTCTTCCGCGACGGATATAACTGCTGCCAGTCCGTACTGCTTGCATATCAGGACGTTATCGGGCTGTCAGAAGAGGAAATCGCCGGCATTTCCTCCGGTTTCGGAGGAGGGATGGGCCGGCTGCGCGAGGTTTGCGGGGCGGTGTCGGGGATGGTATTTATGGCCGGAGTTATCTCCCCGTCCGTCCATCCCGGGAATCAGGAGGAGCGCAGGGCCAACTATGCTCTGGTCCAGGAATTTGCAGAGAATTTCCGTGCACAGAACGGCAGCATCGTCTGCCGTGAACTGCTGGGGCTTCGTGCAGGGCGGAAGGAATCTCCCGCTCCAAGTACCCGCGACGGGCAATGGTACACCGAACGTCCCTGCGAAAGGCTCGTCGGCTGCGCCGCCCGCATTGTTGCGGAAAAGTTGAATTCGGATTGTCCCCTCGGGAAGTGCCGTCAAGCCGCTGAATCCACAATATATGAGAAATAAATTATCCGGTCTTGTTGCATTGAGCCCTCTGGCTCTGTTTTTCGTCATCTACGTGACCAGTTCCGTTGTCGCGGGAGAGTTCAACCGTGTCCCGGTCAGCTCGGTCTTCGCCATCGCCTGCATTTTTGCCGTCATCATATCCAAAGGTCCGCTCCTTCAGCGGCTTGAGGCCTTCTCCTCCGGTGCCGGGCATCCCAACATACTCCTGATGATATGGATATTTGTGCTGGCAGGAGCCTTTGCGGGAGTGGCGAAGGATATGGGGGCTGTTGACGCGACAGTCAACGTGGCTTTGTCGGCAATCCCCGCCAGAATGATTTATGCGGGTTTGTTCCTGACGGCGTGCTTCATATCCCTGTCCATAGGCACAAGCGTCGGAACAATCGCCGCCCTTGCTCCAATCGCAACCGGATTGGCGGCGGCCTGCGGCGAGAGCAATGCCTATATGGTGGCCATCATAGTGGGAGGCGCCTTTTTCGGAGACAACCTTTCCTTCATCTCCGACACGACAATTGCCGCCACGCAGGCCACCGGCTGCGAAATGAAGGACAAATTCAGGACAAACATCAAAATCATCCTGCCTGCCGTATTCATCGTAATCGCAATATATCTGCAGCACGGTTGGAATCTGACGGTTGATGCTCCTGCGCTGAGAGGAGAGTGGTACAAACTCGCCCCATATATCCTTGTGATAATTCTGGCGCTTGTCGGGAAGAATGTCACTCTCGTCCTCAGCATCGGCATCGCCGCGGCCGCAGGGATAGGTTTCATATCGGGGGATCTGGGATGGACAGACTTCCTGGTGTCCATCGGGAACGGCATCGCCGGAATGAGCGATCTGATAATAGTTACGCTTCTGGCCGGAGGCTTGCTGGAACTTATCCGCCGGAACGGAGGCATTGATTACATCATCGGAAGCCTTACAAGGAATGTCAAGGGAAAGAGAGGGGCCCAATTCAGCATCGCCTTACTTGTTTCACTTGCAAATCTGTGCACGGCAAACAACACCATTGCGATTATCACCACCGGAGGAATTGCCAACGGCATTGCCAAACGCTTCGGAGTGAGCCCCCGCAAGACAGCCAGCCTGCTGGACACGTTCTCCTGCTTCGTGCAGGGTTTGATTCCTTACGGAGCGCAGATTCTTATGGCGGCGGGTCTGTGCGGAGTGTCACCGGCCTCCATTGTCCCGGCCCTTTACTATCCTGTGATTATGGGTTTTTTTGCAATCCTCTCAATCTGCTTCGATTATCCCCGTTCGGAAGAAGGGGATGTCGTTGGATCAAAGACGGGACGCACAGAAAGCGCATTGTAACGATTGTAGCGGTGTATGTGCACATTGTCCGAATCGAAGAGGAGGGAGAACGCGTAGTGCGGTAAATTCGTATCAAGCGGCGAATCCCGTTGCAACTTCCTGACTTGTATGATTGCTCAACTGTAAAGTTACCGCTTTTCATCGGTATTGCAAAAGAATCCCTTCAATTCCGCAAGGGCGCTCAGATAGATTTGGTACAGGAGCCGGCACATTTCTTTTTCCCGGGCTCGGGATGTACGATGGCGGCGGGTTTCTTCGCCACAGCCGAGTAAACCAGCAGGACTACGCCGGCGATGATGAAGGGGATCGACAGCAACTGGCCCATATCCAGAGCCATCGTCTCCTCGAATCCCACCTGAGGTTCCTTGATGAACTCGATGATGAACCTCATCCCGAAGCAGCCCACGAGGAAGAGCCCGAAGAAGAAGCCGCGGTGCGTTTTCTCCAGACGTTTCCGGTATATCCACACCATAACAAGACCGAGGACGAGATAGGACAATGCCTCATAAATCTGTGTGGGATGCTTGGGCTCGGTTTCTCCGTTCCTGTCGAAGATGACGCCCCAGGGCAGGGCGGTCACGTCTCCGTATATTTCGGAATTGAAGAGGTTGCCGAGGCGGATGAAGCATCCGGCGAAAGCCACCGCAATGCAGAGGTGGTCCATAATCCACAGGTAATCGAAGTTGTATTTCCTGCCGTAATGTGCGGAGTACCACCACATTCCTATCAGAAGGCCGATTGCTCCGCCGTGACTGGCAAGACCTCCCTTCCAGGGCTGGAATATCTCCAGGAATCCCTGCCAGGAACCGAGGTAGTAATCGGGCTGGTAGAAAAGGCAGTGCCCGAGTCTGGAACCTACGATTGTCGCTATCAGAAGGGTATAGAGAAGGGGGTCGAGGAGTTTGTCGTCCGGGGCTCCCTCCCGGCGGAAGAACCAGCGGAACATATACCATCCCAGTATGAATCCGGACACGAAAAGCAGGGAATACCAGCGGATTCCGAGGTTCCCTATGCTGAAAATGACGGGGTTGACGTTCCAGTGAATGAAAAGCAGGCCAAACATAAATCAAAAGTTAACATCGGACAAATATAATATATTTTGCTTAAAACCTCGAAATTCGCTAAATTCGCGGACTTTTAACGACCCTGTTTACGGCTTGGTTTTTGCAGTAATCAGTATGCTTTAAAATTAGTGGTGATATGATAGAAATGGTTTTATTGTCGGTGGCGATGGCCGCAGTCCCTCAGGAGCAGGAACTTGCAGACACATCGGTTACCGTTCTGACTTTGGAGGATGCTGTCAGGATAGCCCTCAGCGAGAATGTGTCCGTCAAGGTGGCGGACAAGGAGATAGAGAGAGCGGAATATGCGAAAAAGGGGACCTATGCTTCGCTGTTCCCTCAAATCGACGGAAGCGGTTCTTACCAGAGAACCATCAAGAAACAGGTTATGTATATGGACGGCGGGGGATTCGACATAGCGGGTATGATCCAGCCCCTTCTCCAGCCTCTTTATATGCAGCATCCCGATCTTCCGGACCCGTTCGCGGCTACCCCCGCCAAGGAAGAGAGTTCCGGATCGTCCAACGAAGGCATTTCCGTCGGACGCTGGAACACCTGGAGTGTGGGCGTGACGGCATCGATGCCTCTGGTGAACGCCCAGCTCTGGAAAACTCTCAGAATTTCCGGAGAGGATGTGGAACTTGCCGTCGAGAAGGCGCGCGGAAGCCGTCTGGAGACGGTTACGCAGGTGAAGAATGCTTTTTTTGCGACTCTTCTTGCAAGGGAGGCTTTCAAGGTTTACAAGGGAGTATATGAAAACGCTCTCCAGAACTGTCAGCTGACTCAGAAGAAGTACAATTCCGGCAAGGCGTCGGAGCTCGACCTTACCCGCGCCAAGACCACTCTGGCCAATGCCATTCCGAATGTCTATGATGCCGAAAGCGCCATCATCCTGGCACTGTGGCAGCTCAAGGCCGTTATGGGAGTCAGCCTCGACGAGAACATCGACATCGCAGGTTCCCTGATGGATTACTCCAACGATATGATGGGGCAGGTGGCCGAGGTCAGCGCCGACCTGTCTCTCTACAACAACTCCACGATGCGCCAGCTCGCCATTCAGGCTGAGGAACTTGCCGATGCCGTAAAGGTGCAGCAGTACGCCTATATCCCGTCCCTGGCCGTGGCATTCTCCTACAACTTCAATGCTATGACCAACGACTTCAATTTCAGCGAGTACAAATGGACTCCGTATTCCTATGTGGGCCTGAGCCTCAACATCCCGATATTCTCCGGAGGCAAGCGGCTCAACAATGTGCGTCAGGCCAAGGTCCAGGCTTATGAGCTTGATTTGCAACGGGAGAACACCGAGCGTCAGCTCAGGATTTCCATCCGCCAGTACCTCAACAGTATGGAGACCGCAATCAAGAGTTTCGCCTCCGCTCAGGACGCTCTCGGCACAGCCCGGAAGGCCTACGACATCGCGTCCAAGTCCTACGACGTGGGCCGCAGCACCCTAACGGACCTCAACGATGCGCAGCTGGGACTCGTGCAGACGCAGCTGACAGTGTCGCAGGCGGTCTATACTTTCGTAACGTCCAAGGCAGGGCTCGAGCAGATACTTGGAGCCGATTTCACCGAATAAAAAGAAAAGAGATATGAAGAAAACATTATTTGCCGCAGCCTTGATTGTGTTGGCAGGCTGCGCCCGGAACAAGACAGAACAGAACGCTTCCACCGCCGCCGTTGCGGTTTCCGCTCCCGTTGTGGAGGTGATCGGAGTGTCAAAGCAGTCCGTTGTGCAGGATCAGGTGTATTCATCCACCGTCCAGGCTTTCGTCACCAACAACATCGCGCCGCAGTCGGCGTCCAGAATCCAGAAAATCAACGTTGAGGTCGGCGACTTCGTGAGTGCGGGGCAGGTGCTTGCCGAGATGGACAGGCTCCAGCTCGACCAGGCGGGTCTGAAACTCAAGAATGCCGAGGATGAGTATGAAAGGGTGAAGGGTCTCTACGAGGAGGGCGGCGTGTCCCAGTCCGACTTCGAGTCGATGCAGCTCTCCTACAAGGTGAGCAAGTCCACATACGACAACATTCTGGAGAACACCATTCTCAAGAGCCCTGTCAGCGGAGTGATTACCGCCAGGAACTATGACCGTGGCGATATGTACGCTATGGCACAGCCCATCTTTACCGTGCAGCAGATTACTCCGGTCAAGATTCTTGTGCCGGTCTCCGAGTCCGATTACACCAAGGTCAGCAAAGGCGACAAGGTGGCCCTGACGGCGGACGCCCTTCCCGGCAAGACATTTACCGGAACAGTCGTCCGTCTGCATCCGACTATGGATAATGCCACGCATACCTTCAACGTAGAGGTTCAGGTGCGCAACGAGAACCGTCTGCTCCGCCCCGGAATGTATGCCCGTGTCACCGTCAATTTCGGCGACACCTTCAATGTGGTTGTACCTGACGAGGCCGTTGTGAAGCTCCAGGGCTCCGGTCAGCGTTCCGTCTATGTTCTTGAGCAGGACGGCAGCGTGTCCCTCAGAAACGTGAGCCTCGGGCGTCATTTCGACAGCAAGTATGAGATTGTTGAAGGTCTGGAAGGCGGCGAGACAGTGGTCGTGAAAGGCCAGTCCGCGCTCAAGTCAGGCATAAAGGTGGAGGTCAGGAAATGAGTATCTACAGAACGGCTGTCAATCATCCGGTGACGACGGCGCTTATATTCGTAGCCTTCGTCGTGTTCGGTGTGTTCTCCCTTATCAAGACCAGCATAGCCCAGTTCCCGGAATTCGATGCCAATACCATTATGGTGATGTCATCCTATCAGGGAGCCAATGCGGCCGATATCGAAACCAACCTCACGAAGGTTCTGGAGAATGCGCTGAACGGAGTTGAGAACCTGAAGGAACTCAACTCGAAAAGCAAGGAGAACATCTCCCTCATCACACTTACTTTTGAGTACGGAACCGACATAGAGGAGGCTACCAACAACGTCCGCGATAAATTGGATATGGTGAACTCGGTGCTGCCGGACGGAGTGTCACTTCCCGTGATATTCAAGTTCAGTGCCGACGATATGCCCATTATGCTGCTCTCGGCCACGGCCCGGGAGAGCGCCGCAGGTTTGGACAAGATTCTGGACGACAAGCTCGCCACCCCTCTGGCCCGCGTTTCGGGTGTGGGTACGGTGAGCATCAGCGGCGCACCCACGCGCGAAATCAAGGTCTATTGCGACCCCAACAAGCTTCAGGCCTATAATCTGAGCGTCAGTACGGTTTCTTCCATCATCGCCGCAGAGAACAGGAACCTTCCTTCGGGCAACATCGACATCGGTTCCGACACCTATACGCTGCGTGTCCAGAAGGAGTTCACCGATCCGAGTGAACTGCTGGACATTGTGGTGGGGTCTCTCGGGGGACGCACAATCTACCTCAGGGATGTCGCTACCGTTGAGGACGGCAGCGAAGAGAGGGAGCAGGAATCTTATACCAACGGCGAACGTTCGGCCCGCATCACCATCCAGAAACAGTCCGGTGCCAATACCGTGAACGTCATACGCTCCATCAAGAAGCAGCTCGAGAAGATTGACAAGACCCTCCCGAGCGACGTGAAGGTTGTACCCATCGTTGACGGTTCCGAGGAAATCATAAACACCATACACACTCTGCTCGAGACCATCATCATCACTTTCCTGGTGGTTATGCTCGTGGTGTTCGTGTTCCTGGGCAATATGAAATCGACCTTCATCATCGTGCTGTCGATTCCTATCGCCCTGCTGGCATCCCTGGTGTACCTCTTCGCCACCGGCAGCACGCTCAACATCATTTCGATGTCGGCCCTGTCCATAGCAATCGGTATGGTTGTGGACGATGCCATCGTTGTGCTGGAGAATGTGACCACTCACCTTTCCAGGGGAGAGAAACCCAAGGAGGCCGCCGTGCACGGCACTTCCGAGGTGGGCATTTCCGTCATCGCGTCCACTCTGACTATGCTCTGCGTGTTCCTGCCCCTCACGATGATAAACGGTATGGCGGGAATTATGTTCAAGGAACTCGGATGGATTGTGAGCATCATTATGATTGTATCGACCACCGCGGCCCTGACTCTGGTGCCTATGCTGTGCTCCCTGTTCCTCAAGCCCAACGAGAAATACGGGAAGCTGCACAATCTGCTCTTTACCCCCATCGACAAATTCCTCAACAAGATATCGCGCGGTTACGCCCACGTCATCCACTGGGCGACAAAACGCCGTAAAACTGTGATATTAAGTGCCTTCGCAATTTTCGTAGCCACTGTCGTCCTGCTCGGGCCCGGCATCAAGACGGAACTCTTCCCCCACGCCGACTCCGACCGTATCAACGCTACGATAGAACTTCCTATGGGCACGGCCCAGTCGGTGACCAGAGCCTTTGCCGAGGAACTCCAGAAAGACCTTCTGGCCGCAGTTCCCGAGTGCGACGCATATAATCATACTTTCGGGCAGGCTGATTCGGACAACACCTTCGCCAATATGCAGAGCAACGGCACCCATATCCTCACCATCAATATGAGAATCGGCCGTCCCGCCACCAGGACCAGAACGTCCTCGGAATTGGCCGACGTGGTGCGCGAAGTGCTCAAGAAGTATCCCGAGATCAGGAGAGCAAACGTCCGAGACGGAGGAATGATGATGGGCGGAGCCTCCAGCGTGAAGCTTGAAATCTACGGTTATTCATTCGAAGAGACAGACCGTATGGCAAAGGAATTCCAGGCAAAGATGCTGGAGAGTCCCAGTTTCTCGCAGGTGATTCTGAGCCGCGACGAATATACTCCCGAGTATCAGATGGATTTCGACAGGACCAAACTCGCCATCAACGGACTCAATTCCACAACTGCTGGCGCAGCCTTCAGCGCGGCTATGAGCGGCTCGGTGACATCCTTCTACCGTGAAGAAGGCGAGGAATACAATATCCGCGTGCGCTACGCCCCCGAATTCCGCACAAGCCTGGAGGATATGGAGAACATTGTGGTTTACAATGCTCAGGGAAAGCCTGTCAGGATGAAGGAACTCGGAACGGTGGTGGAGACCCTCGTGCCTCCCACCATCGAGAGAAAGGACCGCGAGCGCCTCATCACTGTCACCGGTATGGTTGCCAACAAGGTCGCTCTGAGTGAAGCTGTGGCCGAGACGGACAGGATTATCTCCGAAACGCCGGTTCCTTCCGGCATTTCGCTGGAAATTGCCGGCGATTATGAAGACCAGCAGGATATGTTCTCCGACCTCATTATGCTGATGATTCTCATCATCATCCTTGTGTATATGGTGATGGCCTCCCAGTTCGAGTCCTATATGTCTCCGTTCGTGATTATGTTCTCCGTGCCTTTTGCGGCCGTAGGTGTCATCCTCGGTTTCAGAATCACGGGAACGCCGCTCGGGGCGATGGGTATGGTGGGTATCCTCATCCTGCTCGGTATTGTGGTGAAGAACGGTATTGTGCTGATAGACTACACCATCCTTTGCCGCGAACGCGGGATGAACGTTCTGGATGCTTCAGTTACGGCCGCGAAGAGCCGTCTGCGCCCTATCCTTATGACCACCCTCACCACGGTGCTGGGTATGCTGCCTATGGCTGTCGGCACCGGAGAAGGTTCAGAAATGTGGCGCTCTCTGGGTATGACGGTGTGCTGGGGACTTACCATATCCACGGTAGTCACCCTTGTCCTCATCCCCACGGTCTATTGCGTATTTGCCACCAGGCAGGAGAAACGTCTTAAAAACAGTTCGAAATGAAAGCTATATTCATAAGTTACAATCAGGCCTACAACGAGGATATCGTTAAGGTGCTGGAAAAGAACTATCAGAGGGGCTATACCCGCTGGGAGGACATTCAGGGCAAGGGCGGATTCAACGGCAGGCCTCATATGGGCAGCCATGGATGGCCGGAGATGAACCACGCCATCCTCACCGTCGTCAAGGATGCAAAGGTCGATGCCATTCTGGCAGACCTCAAGGCTGCCGATGAGGCGGCTCCGGATCTGGGGCTCCGTGCTTTTGTATGGAATATTGAAACAATTTACTAACTTTGTAAGATATGGAAAAAGTAATAACTGAAAACAATATCGAAGAAATACTGGCTTCGGGTCAGCCGGTTCTCGTGGACTTCTGGGCCCCATGGTGCGGCCCCTGCCGGGTTCTGTCCCCCACCGTGGACGAGATTGCATCCGAATTCGACGGACGCGCAGTTGTGGCCAAGTGCAATGTTGACGACTGCGAGGACATAGCCGCCAGGTTCGGCATCCGCAACATTCCCACGCTGATGTATTTCAAGAATGGAGAATTGGTTGACCGTTCATCCGGACTCGTCTCCAAGGCGGAAATATCCTCGAAGCTCAACTCTCTTCTGTAATGGCATTCTGATTTTATGAAGGAAAAACTTCTGGCGGTGTTCTGTGCCTCCAGTTCTGACATAGATTCCAAATACAATCAGGCTGCACGCGAATTCGTACGTGCAGCCTGTTTGTCCGGGTATGGGATAGTTTCCGGAGGGGCCGTCAAGGGGACGATGAAGATTGTCGCAGATGAGGCGGCGGCCTGTGGAGCGACCAATATCGGCGTGATTCCCCGTTTTATGAAGGGCGTAGAATATCCGAATCTCACGGAGCTCAAATGGACGGACACGATGGCGGAAAGGAAGGAACTGATGCGTGAGGGGACCTGTATGGCAGTGGCGCTCCCGGGAGGAATAGGCACTTTGGACGAGCTCGCCGAGACTTTCTGTCTTGCCAAACTCGGGCTCTACGGAGGGCGGATATGCGCTCTCAATCTGGACAGATTCTACGACCCTTTCAAGGCTCAGTTGGACAAATATGTGGAGTGCGGAATGCTGTCCGAGTCCGACCGCGGGCTTGTATCTTTTCCCGACACCGTAGAAGAACTGATAGGAATTGTCAGAGACAATGGACAGGAATAAAGTCATAGAGTTGCTTGAACCCGATTGGTCCCGGATGCTGGAACTGATCAGGGATACCTTGCGCTCCGATGTGCCTCTGCTGGAGAATATCAACAATCAGGTTCTCTCCAACACCGGGAAACTCCTTCGTCCTATGCTGTCGCTGCTTATGGCCCGCGCCTGCGGCAAGTCAAATGAAGACAGCCTGTATTATGCGGCCGCATCCGAAATGCTGCACAATGCCACTCTTATGCACGATGACGTGGCGGACGACAGCACCGAACGGCGCGGCAGACCTTCGGTGATGTCTCTCCTCGGACCCAATTCGGCGGTTCTTGTCGGAGATTTCTGGCTTGCCAGAGCCGTGGAGATGGTTCTTTCCGCAAAGAGGAACAACGCCGTTGTCAAACTCTTCTCCAAGACTCTCACGGATCTTGCCGAAGGGGAAATGCTCCAGTTGCAGAAGGCCACCACCGCCGACACCGATGAAGAGGAGTACTTCAGGATAATCTACTGCAAGACGGCATCTCTCTTTGAAGCGACCTGCGTGTCTGCGGCCATATCGGTGGACGGTCCGCAGCAGTACTGCGAGGCCGCAAGGGGTTACGCCCACAATCTCGGCATAGCGTTTCAGATAAAGGACGATATCCTTGACTATGCCGGCGACGACTCCCTTGGCAAGCCCGTAGGAGTGGACATCAGGGAACAGAAGATAACTCTCCCGCTGCTCGGTGCCCTTGAGGGTTCTCCGAGAGAAAAGGAAATCAGGGGGATGATAAAGGAGATACACAACCATCCCGAATACTGCAGCCCGGTACGGGAATTCGTCCTGGAGGGGGAAGGCATAGAATATGCCTCAGCCCGTCTGGACGAGTACATTGCCGGGGCGGAGAACGCCCTGTCTCCCCTGCCCGACACGCAGGAGAAGGAA
Source organism: Candidatus Cryptobacteroides sp. (assembly GCA_045641985.1). GTDB lineage: Bacteria > Bacteroidota > Bacteroidia > Bacteroidales > UBA932 > Cryptobacteroides. The sequence continues at coordinate 7,134 of JAZUHY010000070.1, read as the reverse complement.
ATGCTGATAGAACTTGCAAGATACAACGCATTCAGAAAGGTATGACGGTTGAAGAGATGCTGCGCTCAATGGTGGATACCGGAAAGGTACACCACGCCATTATGCTGCACGAGGATGATGGCGGGGGAGCCGTGTCCATAGCTCTCGAATTTCTGCGCCATCTCTACAACGACGACGGCAAAGTCACCAGAATGATTCATCCGGACGTGCATTTCATTTTCCCCGTAGCTGCCGGAACCCTTTCGGAGTCATATAGCGGAGAATGGAGGGAACTCGTTCTGTCGAATCCCTATTTCACGGAGCACGACCTCATTCAGGCTCTGGGCATAGAGGGGAAAAATGTGTTCATCGCCGTAGCCGAGGCCAGGGCGTTGCTCGAGACTATGAGCCTCAGTGCCCTGGAGGGGGGATACCGCGCCGCTCTGATTTACCTTCCCGAGAAGATGAATACGGAGTCGGCGAACCGCCTGCTCAAACTCATCGAGGAGCCTCCTGTCCTCACCCAGTTCGTGATGGTGACCCACGCCCCGGATAAGGTTCTCGGGACCATATCGTCAAGATGTCAGCAGATAAGGATTGTGCCAGGGGCAAGGAAGTCTTCGTCCGTGGCTTTCGGGGAATTCTCCGACCTGATGAATGCGCTGGCTTCCAGGGATATTCTGGCGGCATTGGAGGCCGGTGAAGCCATAGCCGCACTGCCGTCGCGTGAAAATCTCAAGTCTTTTTGTAAATTTGCGGGGGAGAGAATCCGTGAGATTTTTCTCCTCCAGCAGGGCTTGAACTCCCTGTCCGCGGCGGACGATGAGATTTCGGCCTGGGCCTCGTCCTTCAGCCGGAAATTCCCGCAGGCGGCCCTGGCAGACTTCGGGAGGGCGATGTCCCTGATAGAAAGAAACGTTAATCAGAAGGTGCTGTTTGCCGATTTGGTTGACAGGCTGTATCTTCATTTGTAGAAAAGAGATGGATAATGAATCTATACAATTCGACTGCTTCCGCGGCTGCGCTGTGAGTCACGACCCCGTGACAGGCGAGACCAACTGCAACTACCGCCCCGGATGCTGCAAACTGTCCGACACCGATTACCTCAAGAAACTGAGCGACGGCACGTTCTCCGATTTGTTCGAGGTGCGTTTCAAGAATACGCGCAAGGGAATCTATAAGAACGACTCCGGTCAGAACGTCAAAATCGGAGACCTCGTGATAGTGGAAGCCCAGTCCGGTCACGATTTGGGCATAGTGACACTGGAGGGGCCTGTTGTTGGAAGGCAACTCAAGGCCAAAGGTATTCAGGATGACCCAAGCTCGTTCAGGAAGATATACCGCAAGGCCCGCCAGAACGACATCGAAAAATGGCAGGAGTCCATCGCCCGCGAACAGGACACAATGATTCAGGCCCGCCGTATTGCCACGGAGATGGGTCTGGAGATGAAAATAGGAGACGTGGAATTCCAGGGAGACGGCACCAAGGCTATCTTCTACTATATCGCAGACGGGAGGGTCGATTTCCGGCAGCTGATAAAGGTTTTTGCCGAGGAATTCCGTATCCGCGTAGAGATGAAGCAGATAGGCGCACGGCAGGAAGCCGGGCTCATCGGCGGTCTTGGAGTATGCGGGAGGGAACTCTGCTGCGCCAACTACATCACGTCCTTCCAGAGCATATCGACCTCGGCCGCCCGATGCCAGGACCTCTCTCTCAATCCTCTGAAGCTGGCGGGCCAGTGCGGGAAGCTCAAATGCTGCCTCAACTATGAGGTTGCCACGTATATGGATGCACAGTCACTTCTGCCCAGAGTCTCCGGGCCTCTCGAGTTCGAGGACGGTCTGGCATACCTGCGCAAGACGGACATCCTTGCCGGGGTGATGTACTTCTCATACGACAAAACCTCCGACGCCAACCTTTTCCCCCTCGATGCATCCGAGGTGAGGGAAATAATCAGGATGAACAGGAACGGCATCAAGCCGGAATCCCTGCGTTCCGAGCCGGAACCGGCATCTCCTGAATTTGTCACCTCCGTGGGCGACGACAGCATCAGCCGTTTTGATGCTCCGAGACGGAAGAAAAACAATTCCAGACGGGGTCGCGGCTATTATCGTCAGAAAAACAACAAATCCGGCAAATGATGCGACACCTATCCCTTCTGGCAGTTCTGGGTCTTTTGATTTTCTCCTGTGCCGAAACGGACACCGAGAGCAGCTTTGTCAGGGAAGAAGACGCCGAAAACGGATTCTACCTGTTCAAGCTGGATATGCCCGACTCCCTGTGTTCCTGCGATTTCAGTTTCTATTTCAAGGCGGAGCAGGCTTTTGCGGGCAGCAAGCGGTATGACATTCCGATGGATGTCAGCTGGATAAGTCCTTCTTCCAAAACAGTCCTGAAGGAAAGGGTGTATGTCAGCGGCAACGGCAACAGGGAGCAGATGCAGGAATACAGAAGCGGTGTGCGCTTGTCCGAAACCGGGGAATGGACCATTCAGGTGTATCCAAGGGATTTGCCGTCCGGATTTCAGGGTCTGGGACTGACAGTTAAGAGAAATGGGGCACGATAAGCTCAGAAGATTTGCGGAGAACGAGACCTTCTCCTGCCTGCTTCAGCCGTCGGCTTCCGAGCTGCTGGCCGACGGGTATTTCAATCTCGCCGACCATCCCGTGAAGGGCCATTGGAACGAACGTTTCTTCCCGCAGGGAGAGCCCGGACGCGGGATAGTGCTCGAACTCGGATGCGGCAAGGGGGAATATACCATAGACCTGGCCCGGAGAGCTCCGTCGCTGAACTATATTGGTGTCGATATCAAGGGAGCCCGTCTGTGGAAGGGCGCGAAATATGCAACGGAGAACGGGTTGCCCAACGTGGCATTTCTCAGGACCAGAATCGAGTTCATCCCGGCATTCTTCGCTCCAGGTGAGGTGTCGGAGATATGGCTGACCTTCTCCGACCCCCAGCCCAAAAGTCCCAATGCCCGCCTCTCGTCGCCGGTTTTTCTTGACAGATACCGCAAGTTCCTCAAGCCCGGGGGCATTGTGCACCTGAAGACCGACTCCGTGCTGCTGCACGAATACACACGTGAAGTATGCGCCGCGGAAGGGCTCAGGGTGCTGTGCTGCACCGACGACCTGTACGGTTCGGACACCCCGGTGCCGGAGGGAGTGAGGGAAGTCCGGACCTTCTACGAGAAGATGTTCCTGGAGAAAGGATGCAGAATCACCTATATGTCATTTGTCCTTGATTGATATGAAAAAGTTTTGTTCACTTCTTTCCGGTCTGTTTTTTCTGGCCGCCTGCACCAACCGGGTTTCGTATGACAGCGAAATGCTCGTGACTTATCTGGAACAGAGCGAGGGCCCCGTGTTGTCCTGCTTTCCCAATACGGGTGTGTCTTTCATCCGTGAGGGGAATCTTCTGTTCAAGGATCTCGACAAGGATTCCGGTCTGGATGAATATGAGGACTGGCGCCTCTCTCCCCGGAAAAGGGCCGCTGCCCTTGTGAAAGACCTTTCCGTCGAAGAACTTGCCGGTCTTATGCTGTGCAGCCATATGCAGAATGTGCCGGGTACCGATGCCAACCATTACGGAGGCAAGGTGTTCCGCGAAAGCGGAGTTGACCCGTCCAGCCTTACCGACGAACAGAAATTGTTCCTGACGAGAGACAGGGTGCGCTCCGTGCTGCTTGCGGCCTCCTGCGACCTGAGAACCCAGATCGATTGGACCAACAATATTCAGGCTCTTGCCGAAGGAATGCCCCACGGAATACCTGTGGCCATCCTTTCAGACCCCCGGCACCACGCCGAATCCACAATGGAGTTCGAGGCGGGCGGTGGCGGAGAGATTTCCATCTGGCCCAAGTCCCTGGCAATGGCGGCAACCTTCAACCCTTCCCTGATGGAAGAGGGAGCCCGCATAATGGCGGAGGAATACCGCGCTATGGGCATTACCACGGCACTTTCCCCTCAGATAGACCTTGCCACGGAACCCAGATGGTGGCGTTTCGACGGCACTTTCGGCGAGAATGCAAGCTTGACGGCCGATATGGCCCGGGCCTATTGCGACGGGTTCCAGACGTCTCCGAAGGAACAGAGAATAAGAGGTGCGTGGGGCCGCGGCAGCGTGAATGCGATGGCCAAGCACTGGTACGGTTACGGTGCACAGGAAGGAGGCCGTGACGGTCATTTCGCCACGGGAGAATATTCGGTGTTCCCCGGAGGCAATCTGGCAATGCACAAAAAGGCATATATTGACGGAGCTTTCCGCCTGAAGGGCGGTACCGGCAGCGTGGCGGCCGTGATGACGGGATACACCATACTCAAGGACCAGGATCCGTCCGGAGAGAACGTTGCCCTGTCGTACTCCGACAGGTTCATACGCCGGGAACTGCGTGAAGAAGCGGGTTTCGACGGCATCGTATGCACCGACTGGGACGTGACCTACGATTGCACCGACCTCGGATGCTGGGGCAGGGGGAAGCCTTGGGGCGTAGAGGACCTGAGTGTGGCCGAAAGGCACTTCCGTATCCTCAAAGCAGGCGTGGACCAGTTCGGCGGCAACAACGACGTGGCCCCTCTGCTGGAAGCCTACAGAATGTGGGCCGACGAATTCGGTGAGGAGTCTGCGCGCAGGCGCTTCGAGCAGTCCGCCTGCAAGGTGCTGGAGAGTATGTTCCGCACGGGTCTTTTCGAAAACCCCTATGTCAGGTATTCCCGTGCCGTGGAAATTGTCGGGAATCCCGACTTTATGGCGGCCGGCTACAGTGCCCAGCAGAAGTCTGTGATAATGCTCAAGAATGCCGGCGGGGTCCTGCCTGTGGATTCCGGAGCGAAGGTGTATATGCCCAAGCGGCATTTCCCTGAGACTTTCGGACCCTGGAACGCACATACCGAAGAGCGTTGGGACTACGTCGTGAGTCCGCAATTGCTTTCCGGGTATTTTGAGGTGGTGGACACTCCGGAAGAGGCCGATTTCGCCCTCGTGATGATAGAGGAGCCTTCTCTCAATATAGGTTACGACGAGGCGGATGCCGCGGCGGGAGGCAACGGGTATGTACCCGTCAGTCTTCAGTATGAGGACTACACGGCATCTTGTGCCCGTGAGGTGAGCCTTGCCGGCGGCAACCCCCTTGAGGACTTTACGAACAGGTCTTATTGCGGCAAGACTGTCCGCACTCCCAACAGGGACGATATGGTGCAGGTACGCGAACTCAAGGCTCTGATGGGCGACAGGCCCGTGGTTGTGGCGGTCAATGCCTCCAAGCCTCTGGTTCTTGCCGAGATTGAGCCCTACGCGGATGCGATTCTGCTTTCGTTCGGCATCCTGCGTCAGGCTCAGCTTGACGTTGCGGCCGGCAGGGTGGAACCGTCGGGACTGCTGCCTATGCAGTTGCCCGCAGATATGCGCACCGTCGAGACCCAGCTGGAGGACGTTCCCTTCGATATGGAGTGCTACCGTGACTCGGAAGGCAATGTGTATGATTTTGCGTTCGGACTCAATTGGAGCGGTGTGATCCGTGACGACAGGGTAAAGAAATATGGTAGATAATTATGCCGAAGGCTAAGAGCAGGATACAGATTAACAACAGACGGGCCTCGTTCGACTACGAGTTCCTGGAGACTTATGAAGCCGGGATTGTGCTGGTGGGGACGGAGATAAAGTCCCTGAGGGCGGGCAAGGCCTCGCTGGCGGATGCTTTCTGCTATTTCGTAGATGGTGAGCTATACGTAAAGGGAATGAACATCTCCACGTATTTCTGGGCCTCGAAATGGGGCTCCCACGAGCCTGCGCGCGACAGGAAACTGCTCCTCACGAGGAAGGAACTCCGGCATCTTGCGCAGGCGGTGAAGACCAAGGGTCTGACCATAGTCGCCATCAGAGCCTACATCGCCGAGAACGGATATGCCAAACTGCATATCGCTCTGGCCAAGGGAAAGAAAGAGTTTGACAAGCGCGCATCCATCAAGGAGAAGGATCTCCGTCGCGAGATGGAACGCGGTTAGTTTTTCTTATGCCTCATAGCATTAAACCCGTAATCGCAGAACTGCCCGAACCGGAAACCCTTGATTTTTCGGCTCTTGCAGAGGGCTGGCGTAGCGGGGATATCGGCTTGTTCGTGGTTTTGGGACCGACGGCTTCCGGCAAGACGAAGTTCGCCGTGCGTCTGGCACGTTCCCTGGCGGATTGCGGCCTTCCCGGTGCCGAAATCATCTCTGCCGACAGCCGTCAGGTCTATCGCGGGATGGACATAGGCACGGGCAAGGACCTCGCCGATTATGACGGCATCCCCTATCACCTCATAGATATCGCCGACCCCGGTGACGGATATAACGTTTACCGTTTCCGCGAGGATTTCTTCCGTGCCTATGACGATATCTGCAGCCGCGGGGCTGTTCCCATCCTCTGCGGCGGCACTGGACTGTATATCAACGCCGTCATTAACGGCTACAATTTCGAAGAGCACATTCCCCTCAGTTCCTTGAGGTCGGGTGCGTCAGTTGATGGATGCTTGACCTCGGAGGCCAAAAGACCTGGTGTAACGGCCCCCTCGGTGAGGCATGCCGCCAGCTCGATGAGGCCGTTTGTTATTGGAACGCTGGTGAGCAGGGAGGTGAGGAACGCCAGGATTGATGCCCGGCTGAAGGCAAGGCTCGAAGAGGGGATGGTGGACGAGATTCGGGGCTTGCTGGACTCCGGCGTGCCTGCGGAGGTGCTGATTGGTTACGGTCTCGAATACAGGTTCGTCACCCGCTTCGTCCTGGGAGAGATTACCTATGACGAAATGTTCTCCGGACTGTCAACCGCAATCCATCAGTTTGCCAAGCGCCAGATGACCTGGTTTCGTGGAATGGAACGCTCCGGTGTCCGCATCCATTGGGTGGAGGTTTGACTCTGCCGGTCTGCCAATCCTGTCCACTCCGCCAGTGTTGCGAACCTGAAATTTGTTGTCCACGGGGAATAGCCATAGAGGGTCTTCCAAGGTGGTTTCAGGTGGAATACGAGGCTTTTTTGCCGCGTATTCCACTTTTATGTGCCTCTGAATGCTTTGGAGAATGCTTTGTCGTGGACAACGAATGTTGGGTTATTCTTCTCTTATGGTCCTGAAGTGGAGATTTGTGTGTTTCTTAAGAAAAAATATCTTTTTCCATCCTTTC
>JAZUHY010000069.1:0-15373 GCA_045641985.1 Candidatus Cryptobacteroides sp. | reverse complement strand
ATTTGCACCAATTATGACATTGATATGTGGGTTAAACTTGACGTTTAGCGAATCAAACTTACCAACGTTCTTCAGGCACAATTTTTCTATGTAAGTATCCATAGTTTGTTTATCTGAAATAGCTATTTGTTGCATAACAAGATAAATAAATTCGAACAGTGTTAAGCGTTTCCTTTAATCTTTTCTGTCTTATAGATTGCAAATCTGCTGCTTGTGCTTTGACTTCGAAGCCTCTGCCCTTCGGGTATATTAATGGTAAACTCGGGGGCTGTGGCAGTCCTTATGTAACCCCCGAAGAGCTCTCTATCGCGAGGCGATTGGGTGCGTGGGGCGTTATACTTTGGTTCGAACATGCTCACCATAAACTATCGGCTCAGTAGCCGTGTTAACTGTTAAACGTTAAGCTTCGATTTAACTCAGCTACCGCTTCATCAATTCCTCTTCCTTCAACGGCTCATACTTCCCATCCTTCGACTCAAAGACAATGGTTCCTACTTCCAGCACCTCCAGCGAGTGCCACTGGCCAACTTCAACCTGAACCATAGGGATGGTCGGTTCGTTACACTCGCCTTCCTGTATAGAGGGTAAAGAATGTAAAGAGATGGGGGCCATCACAAACTCATCAGTAACATTACCATTACCATCATAGAACCTCATAATCATCTTGCCTCTGATTATCGCAATGGATTCCGACGACTTCCTATGCCTGTGGATCGGCATCACCGTCCCAGGCTCCAGGGCGTTTAGCATTCTTTGGCTATTATCCTCTGGAGTGTTCCTTAAGTCATACGACTGCCTCAAACGTGGATTTGCCTTGGCTTGAGAGGAGAGGGTGTCTAATAGAGTCTTGTCTATAATCATCGTTGAATGTCAACTTGTTAAACGTTAACTCATTTGATTTCTATCTTTCAAATCTTATAGATTTCAAATTTACTGCTTTGATTTCCGTAGCCTCTCTGACCGAAGGGAAGAGTGGCAGTCCCTCTATAGCCCCCGAAGAGCACTCTTGCGGCTGCAAGCCGCATGGGTGCGTGGGGCTACTTGCTTCATTGAAAGTACATATCCACTACAACCGTCTCTCAACAGCACGCCAAACTGCGTACAAAGGAAATTCTCCACCTCCTCCAGCCCTTGAATACTCTGGAACTTGATCATATCCAGACATTCCCGCTTGGACAGCAGGTAGTATATCTAAAATACCTTTATGCAATTGACCACACCTATCCCCTAAAGCATTCTTATTCCAATTGGGAACATTATTGTCTAATACATCGAACAACGCATCGCTGAAAGCTGTTCCTGTGTGATTAGGATTTATGTGTGCAGGTTCTCCATATTTTGTTGATTGCAACAATTCTATATGAGGCTTACATTCGTTAATGATGTGCTCATAATAATCTCTGCAATAACTACCCATCAATCCTCCTTCTCCTGAGAAGTAGCGAGACTCCAGAAGCAATTGTTCACTAGCACCTCCGATAAGTGAACGGCAAGCATCTACTATTATCGTTCTTTTTACCCGATTCTCAAACCCTTGAGGTGACAACAAACATGAAAGAGGAAGAACTTCACCTTTTGACAACTGTACTTTATCTTCTCCAAGGTACGATCCACCATGCCCGACAAAGACAATAATAGAATAGTCTATCTCTTGATTAAGTTCCCTTAGTTGACAGGCTAACCAAGTAACTTCACTTTTCTCGTCATACTCTTCGGTCTCTTCTATTATTTCAGAATCATACCAAAAACCGCCAACCTCGCTTTTAAAATAGTTTTTGTAGCGTTTGAGCACAAGCTCAACCGATGGAGTATAATTTTGTCCCTCAACACCTGGATTACCTATCAATAATAATTTTCTTTTCATACAGTCATTTATTGTTCTTCAGCATTTTCCGTTTGTGAAGTTTCAAACTCTATTGCAAAACTTTGGCATACAGTGATTATTCGTTCATCATCCTTCATAGATGTATTCGCAAGATGCCTTATCTTTTCCTTGAATTCATCAGTGATTTCGCAATCCTTCAGTATTTCAATATGCGCTGCAATAAACGTCAATACTTCAGTATCGATAATCTCAGATGGTATCAGTTTTACGACGAAATCCTTCTGTTTATCTATATCAGTATGATTCAAGATATATTCACCGAAGAAAAGGAGTTTCTGTTTGTTTATTGATGAATCCTTCTTCAATATTGCACTTATCTCATTAAACAGACCTTTGACAGAATGCTTTACTTCTATGCATATATTCAGCCACTCATCAACTATGGTTTTATCTGGCTGATTTGTCATTGCACCACTTGCATAATCTTTCAGTAATGCCTTTAATGCATCAAAGTTGGCTTGATACTTTTTCGGATGATAAAGCTTCCAAATTCGATATGTACTGTCTTTTTTGAGGATATGATCCTTCCACTGGTCTTGTGATTGTGCTGCATAATGTTCTTCACAAGCTGAATGGATAGCATTCGACAGATTATTATTTATTTCCCCAGCCAATTCAATGAGGCCAGACGGCATACTGGTAATCTTTGTCTTTTCAAAGGATATGTACTTATTCCAATCATTGAGTTTACAGAACAATGGCTTAGCTTCAAGCTCGTAATCACTAACTGTTTTGTCGAAATGAGACATGCAGTCCATAATACTTGCCCTTTTTACTCCATAGCTATTCGCAATAAGCAGATTCACAACATCACCAATCAAAGGATAATCCTTATAATAGTCTGACTTTATAAGCAAATCGCCGAAACAAACATAGTACTCAATAACCTTAGCTAAAGCTTCAGCTTCTTCCTCTTTATAATTTTCAAGAATATCGTCGAAGTAAGTACTATGCGTGGTATTAATGTTACCATTTCTAGCTATTCGCATTGCTAATATGTCATACTTGAATGGATTATCATTATCTGATATATTATTCCATGTATTGACGATATCAGCATCTGTAAAGAAATCAGTAAAATTCAACGGCTTATCTGATATCTCTTTAAGTCTTTCAAATAGAGTTTTGATTCCGTCAGTATCCAAACTGCTTGCGTCTCCGAGCCATTCCTGCAATTTCGCCTTATATTTTGGTAGTTTATCTTCGTCAATTCCTATATATGGAATAACATCAATCGACATTATTGCATCTTGTTCAAGACCGGCAAGATATTCATCCAACTCTTTCAAATCAAATTCAACACCATAGTTCCCATAATTATCTTTAGTATATTGCAGTAAGTCAAGGAATAGTTTTGGAGTTACTTTTCGTTTATTCTCCAAAAGTTTTCTATCAATAATATCGTTATTCTCTGAAAGCCTATCTATTGCTTCAACATAAGCCTTAGCATTCCATTTTTCATCTTTAATAGAGAGGTAACCCTTTACAAGCGATTCGGCTAAGGAGTCGTCATACAGGTGATGGAACAACGGAATATGATATTCTCTAATCTCATTCCATTCGGTTTCCTTATTCAAACACATCTTGTATAAATCTTCCCAAATATTTAATAGCCAATTCGGGCTTTCTCCAAAATCTGAAATACCCAAATAGTCATCAAGTGCTGCAAGAGAAACGGTTGCTCTTTCAACATCAGACACCTTCAGTATTGCATTTCCTAAGATGTGCTGCATGTCAATATGCTCCATCATATCACTCAATCGTTTAGAGTTTCCACTATTAAGTGCATCAGCGGCTTCTTTCGTGAAAACGACATCCAAAGCGTCATCAACTGGCAATTGATAGTATATTGCCGAAAGGTATTTTATTGTGTCTGAATCATTTTCATACTCAAACTTCACATCGCCCATAAAATCAGGATTGAGCAGCTGATTGATAGGCTCCTTTTCTATCCTCTCTTTTCCAAAAATGAACAAAGCGATATATTTATCAGGAATATTGTCGCCCATTGTCATTTTTACCGTAGCAACCTCATTTATAAACGCAATGATCTTGCGAGGGGTATGATTTTTACTTAAGGCATCATAGATTTGGGTGACAGATATACTAAGCTCCACGTCCTCGCCAAAGGCTTTTTTCCACATATCGGACATATATGATTTCCAGCCGCTCATAATTGGAGGCGGAACTCGGAAAACGACATCAAAAGTCTTGTTTATAAAGTCATTACCATATTCTCCGTCTTCGCTTTTAAAAGCATGTTGAACATGTTGTCTATCAAATGGGATTAAGACCTTAATATTATCGTATGTTTTGTCTGAAAAGAAGGAATGAATGGACGACCATAAACTTTCTACCTTTTGGGAAGGAAGTCTGTCCATATTGTCGAAAACTATAATAAGTGTTTTCTTCAGACCCTTCAAATCTGCATCAACTTTATCCATCCAGGATTTAAACTCTGCGGAGGACGGTTCCTTCTCGGAGATGGTGGTATATGTTTCGTTTTCTTTTATCTGATCCTTATATACCAGAATCAATTCCGAGACGATATTTGAAAATGTAACGTTTTGACCGTTCTTCTTAATGCTTTTAATGCGATCTATGATAACCCAAACAGAACCTAATAAATAAGGCAAGATAGCCACCAGCAAACGCCAGCACCATTTGCTTTCAGGCACCAAATTAACAAAGTATACTATAAGAGGGGTAAGAACACAAAGAAGGATGCTCATTATTAACCCAGTACCGAGATGCGGAACTTCTTTTGTCGTGGTCTTTTTTCTCTTTGCCAGAAGTTCTTCAAGTTTCTGCATCCATTTCTTTTCATCAAGAATCTTCTTTTCTATAGTGAGTTCTTGAGTAAGTTCTTCCAGTATTGCACGCCTCTGAAAATCTGCTTGATGACCCCAAGCATCATATATAAAGAATGGGTATTTCGAATTCCTGTGGTTGTAGTCTTTATTATATACAGACTCGCCATTTAATTCCTTGTTTACCAAAGAAATAAGGTTGCTTTTTCCAGAGCCCCAGCCGCCTTCAATTCCTATTATATGCCGATTATTGTCCTCCTTGACAAGTCTTGCAATCTGGATAGCAATATTCTTGTGGGAATGCCCTTCGAAAGCATCCTCACGGCAAGGCTCATTACTGAGCAAACTAATATGTTTGATTTGTTCCATATTCAGCATATTTTATTGTTATTCCGTCAAGTGTCAAGTTGTTTCAGTAACCTCTCTTACCTATATATTTCCTGACTTATAATTCATGCAAATTACAAATTTATCGCTTTGCTTTGAATTCCGTAGCCTCTGCGACCATCGGGAGCAGTGGCGATTCCTGCGAGCCCCTTTAAGCACTCTTGCGGCTGCAAGCCGCATGGGTGCGTGGGGCGTTCTTCTCCGAACCATCTCCGTCTCATCTCCGAACCTTGCGGCATTATTTCGCCAAATTCCCAACCCCCTTCAGCTCGTTGAGTTTCGCTCGACCCTCTGCTGCACCTCGGCATAGATTAAGTACACTTATCTCTGCTCTCGGTTTGCAAGAGCGTTCTGTATATACTCCAAACTCGCAATCTTCTCCTTCGTCTCCTCCAGATTGAGCCTCCGTGTATTGTCCGAATTGAACTCATCTATCGTAGCACGCTTGGTGTCGCCCTCTTTGAAGTACTTGTCATAGTTCAATCCACGGTTATCTGCCGGCACACGATAAAAATTCCCCATATCCTCGGCCTTGGCACACTCTTCTTTCGTGAGCAAGGTCTCATACATCTTCTCACCGTGACGAATGCCAATCACTTTGATTTCCTCTTTCTTTCCACCAAAGAGCTCGCACACCGCCTCTGCCTGAGTCTGGATGGTGCAGGCAGGAGCCTTCTGCACAAGGATGTCGCCATTCTGACCGTTCTCGAAGGCAAAGAGCACGAGGTCAACTGCCTCTTCGAGACTCATAATGAAGCGCGTCATCTTGGGTTCGGTGAGGGTGATGGGGTTGCCATTACGGATCTGGTCTATCCAGAGAGGAATTACAGAGCCACGGGAACACATCACGTTGCCGTAACGGGTGCAGCAGATCTTGGTGTTAAGGCTGTTGCGGCTCTTGGCAACTGCAATCTTCTCTTCCATGGCCTTGCTTATGCCCATGGCGTTGATGGGGTAGGCAGCCTTGTCGGTGGACAGGCAGATGACGCACTTGACGCCTTCGTCAATGGCGGCATCGAGCACATTGTCAGTACCTATCACATTGGTCTTGACGGCCTCCATGGGGAAGAACTCGCAGCTGGGCACCTGCTTGAGGGCTGCTGCATGGAATATGTAGTCGACTCCACGCATAGCGGTCTTGAGGGTGCTCTTGTTGCGGACATCACCTATGTAGAACTTGATCTTGCCGGCTACCTCGGGCATGGTGGCCTGATAGAGGTGACGCATGTCGTCCTGCTTCTTCTCGTCACGGGAGAAGATGCGGATCTCTCCGATATCGGTACGGAGGAATTGGTTCAACACTGCATTGCCAAAACTGCCGGTTCCACCGGTTATCATCAGAACTTTGTCTTTGAATATTGACATGGTTGTTATATGTTTATTGTTGTTTCTTATTTGCCGCAAGCGGCAGAATTACCCTGCGACCGACTCAGCAGAGCTGTGCGTGGGGCGTGTTGTATGTTCGCAGGACATCGGGGCGGCAAATTGCTTTGCCTCGGGGTCGCTGCCGCATTGGTCCTTGCGGAGGCCTTCTGCCTTGACGATGTCGTATCTTCTGTACTTACGGCTGGCGGTAAACAGGATATCGCCATTCAATGCCATTTGGCGTGCTGTCATGACATGAGCTGCAACACAGACGTTTCCGGTCAATCGTTGTTGTTTCTGCCGCAAGCGGCAGAGGAGACGCTTCGCGTCTTGGCTATTCTATTTCTTTTCTTCCGGATTGGGCAGTTCTTTCTTTCCTGCCTCCAACTCTTTTTTCTTCTTTTCCACTATCTTGATGCTTTCTGCAACAGGAAGGTCTTCCGGCATTGTGCCTCCAAGTTCTTTGATAGTCTGGCGCACCTTGGCTCCTACCTGATAATGGGTTCTATTTGCTTCAGCCTTTCCTTGGATGTTCTCTCTGCGAAGCTTCTCCTCAGTTTGGGTAGCGCGGAAGAGGTTGGCTGCCAGTTCGGTACTGCCCATGTGATCAAGTATCTGGTGACTGCCGGACGGTTGCCTCCCTTGCCGATTGGTATCATATCGTTGAAGTCAACGAAATGATATTCCACAGGCTGATCGCTATTGCTGCAAGCCGTTTTTGCCTTGTCAACGACATTTAGGAAATTACGATAATCAGTATATTCAAGGACTCGTGACAAATCGCGTGATGTCCAGTATTCATTGCCATTTTCATCGTACTGCTTGATGGACTCAAACAGTGAAATGGATTCGCGGGATAATGCACTGCTCATATATCTGTTTTTCTTGTAAAGTTAATGGTATTGGTTCATTCATTATTGGTTTGCTGCAAGCTGAGGGCGGCACGTTTCTGCACGTCCGGATTCTCTATTGTGCAACTTTACATATCGCCTGACCAGCCGTGGCCCAGGTCCCAGTGTTCGTCATATACGAACTCGAAGTACGGGAGGGCGAATTCCTGCTCTATCATCCGGGAGAGTTCGGACTCAATGGGTTTTGCCCACTGACCGACAAAGACAATGAACTTGTTGATGGTCCAAGTTACACGGCCCCTGGGAATCTGGGTGTAATCTCCCTTGAACTTTGTTTCTTCGCCTGTAGCCTGGGCGCGGAAATATTCCTTTGCCCAAACGTTACGATGCAGCTGCGGATAGTTGATGAACGGCAGGCCATTGTCAGCAGCTTCTTCTACTTGCTTGGGCGTAATTTCCTGTTTGCGGACGCCGTAGAAACTCTTGTCCTGAGGGTCGAACCAGAAGATGCCGACCTGTGGCATTGGTTCATCAAGGGCGCGCATTGCGTCCATCTGCTGCTGTAGCTCGTTATCTGACATATTACTTAGCTAGATTAGCAATGCCGTTGAGTTCGTTCTGGATGTACTCCAGACTTGCAATCTTGGCCTTGGTCTCCTCGACATTCAGGCGGCGGGTGTTGTCAGAGTTGAACTCAGAGAGTTCGCAACGCTTCTGGTCGCCTTCGGTGAAGTACTTGTCGTAGTTCAGGGTGCGGTTGTCAGCCGGAACACGGTAGAAGTTGCCCATGTCGACTGCCTTGGCACATTCCTCGTTGGTGAGAAGAGTCTCGTACATCTTCTCTCCATGTCTGATGCCGATGACCTTGATGTCTTCCTTCTTGCCTCCAAAGAGCTCGCACACGGCTTCGGCCTGGGTCTGGATGGTGCAGGCTGGGGCTTTCTGGACAAGGATGTCGCCATTCTCACCGTGCTCGAAGGCAAAGAGTACCAGATCGACAGCCTCTTCAAGTGACATGATGAAGCGGGTCATCTTGGGCTCGGTCAGGGTGATGGGGTTGCCGTTACGGATCTGGTCAATCCACAGGGGAATGACGCTTCCGCGGGAGCACATGACGTTGCCGTAACGGGTGCAGCATATCTTGGTATTAAGGCTGTTGCGGCTCTTGGCAACGGCTATCTTCTCTTCCATGGCCTTGCTTATGCCCATGGCGTTGATGGGGTAGGCAGCCTTGTCGGTAGAGAGGCAGATGACACACTTGACACCCTCGTCAATGGCGGCATCCAGCACGTTGTCAGTGCCTATCACATTGGTCTTGACGGCCTCCATGGGGAAGAATTCGCAGCTGGGCACCTGCTTGAGGGCTGCAGCATGGAATATGTAATCGACTCCACGCATGGCGGTCTTGAGGGTGCTGCGGTTGCGGACGTCACCTATGTAGAACTTGATCTTGCCGGCTACCTCGGGCATCTTGGCCTGATACTCGTGGCGCATGTCGTCCTGCTTCTTCTCGTCACGTGAGAAGATGCGGATCTCGGCGATATCGGTCTTGAGGAAACGGTTGAGTACTGCATTGCCGAATGAACCGGTTCCACCGGTAATCATCAGGACTTTGTCTTTGAATATGCTCATGATTCTATATGTTTAATCTTTCAGTTCTTTCAGTTGTCAGTTCTTGCGCCACACCATCTTGTTGACTATGCCAACGTATGACTGGATAATCTTGACTACCTTGGTGGAGACGTTCTCCTCGATGTAGTCGGGGACAGGGATACCGTGGCGGCCGTCTCGGCAGAGCTCCACAGCCGTGTCGACTGCCTGGAGAAGGGACTTGCTGTCAATGCCTGCTATGATGAAGTCGGCCTTGTCAATGGCTTCGGGGCGCTCGGTGGAGGTGCGGATGCAGATGGCCGGGAACGGATGGCCTACTGAGGTGAAGAAGCTGCTCTCCTCAGGGAGCGTGCCGGAGTCAGATACCACTGCAAAGGCGTTCATCTGAAGGCAGTTGTAGTCGTGGAAGCCAAGAGGCTCGTGCTGGATTACGCGCGGATCAAGCTGGAAGCCGCTTGCGGCAAGGCGGTTGCGTGAACGCGGATGGCAGCTGTAGAGAATGGGCATGTCATACTTCTGGGCCATCCTGTTGATTGCGGTGAACAGCGAGAGGAAGTTCTTCTCAGTGTCGATGTTCTCCTCGCGATGGGCGGAGAGAAGGATGTATTTGCCTTTCTCGAGTCCCAGACGCTGGTGTACGTCACTTGCCTCGATCTCTGCAATGTTCTCATGGAGGACCTCCGCCATGGGAGAGCCCGTGACATAGGTGCGCTCCTTGGGGAGTCCGCAGTCGGCCAGATAGCGGCGGGCGTGCTCAGAGTAGGCCATGTTGACGTCGCTGATTATGTCGACAATGCGGCGGTTGGTTTCCTCGGGCAGACACTCGTCCTTGCAACGGTTGCCTGCTTCCATGTGGAAGATTGGGATATGGAGTCGCTTTGCTCCGATGACCGAGAGGCATGAGTTGGTGTCGCCCAGGACGAGGACGGCATCGGGCCTGGTCTGTGCAAAGAGCTTGTAGGAGCAGTTGATGATGTTGCCACAGGTGGCGCCCAGGTCATCGCCTACGGCATCCATGTAGACTTCGGGGTCAGCCAGCTTGAGGTCGCGGAAGAAGATGCCGTTCAGGTTGTAGTCGTAGTTCTGGCCGGTGTGTGCCAGGATGACATCGAAGTACTTGCGGCAGGCGTTGATGACTGCTGCCAGACGGATTATCTCAGGACGGGTGCCCACAACGATGATGAGCTTTAGTTTGCCGTTGTCCTGCCACTTGATGTCGGAATAATCGAATTTCGGTTGCTTTTCCATTTTTTTTATATCACGCAGATTGCGCAGAATTTAAGGATTGATTTTCTATTTTGTTTCACGCTGAATTTCTCACGCTGATATAATTACTCACGCGGATTACGCAGATTACGCTGATATAATTACTCACGCGGATTACGCGGATTACGCTGAGTTTGTTCTTTTTGGTCTGCGAATTCTGCGTGCAGAATTACTCACGCGGATTACGCTGAGAACGCTGGGTTTAAGGATTAAAAATTGTTCACTACTCTATGAACGCCTTCCATCAGGTTTTCGACATTGAAGTTGATTAGCAATCCGACTTTCCTGCCTGTCATTTTCAAGTAGGTCAACAGTTGCTTGTAGTGTACCGGTGTCAATTCTCCAACTGATTTCAGTTCGATGACTAGTTGGTCTTCTACGAGTATGTCCATGCGGAAGCCTTCTCCAAGGTTCACTCCCTTGTAGTCTATCTTGACGGGAACCTGTCTCTGTGTTTTCAGACCGTTTGTGGCCAGTTCGTAGAGGAGGGCTTTCTCGTAGATGGATTCCAGGAGACCGGGACCAAGTGTTTTGTGTACTTCAAGTGCACATCCAATGACTTTGTACGATAGAGGGTCGTTCATGATATTTGGTTTTTTTATTGTTTTTACTTTCTCTCACGCAGATTACTCACGCAGATTACGCGGAGGACACTGAATTCTCACGCAGATTTCGCGGATTACGCGGAGAATACTGAATTCTCACGCAGATTACGCAGATTTCGCAGAATTTACTCACGCAGATTTCGCAGATTTTTAGGAATTAATTTCTGCGTTCTCTGCGTTCTCTGCGTGAAATATTACATCGTATTCTGCGTGAAATCGTTACTTCTTCTCCACAGGATCGAAGTAGGTGTCAGGCCTCTGGGGGTTGAAGATCTCGTTGCAGTACATGACTGTGACAAGGTCCTGGGTGTCTGACAGGTTGATGATGTTGTGGGTGTAGCCGGGGAGCATGATTACCGATTGAATACGGTCCCCACTTACTTCGTAGTTGAGTATTTCTGCATTCGGGTCAGCTTCGTTCCTTAACTGGATGAGGCCGTGGCCGCTGACTACGGTGAAGTACTCGAACTTGGAGTGGTGCCAGTGCTCGCCCTTGGTGATCCCGGGCTTACTGATGTTGATGCTTACCTGACCGCAGTTGGCGCTGTGGACCAGTTCGGTGAAGCTTCCGCGCGGGTCTACGTTCATCTTGTGGTCGTAGATGGCTTTCTCCTTGGGGAGGTAGCTCAGGTAGGTGGTCATGAGCTTGTAGCGGAGGCTGCCCTGAGGGAGCTCGATCATGTTCAGACCGCCCTCATTGGCTGCTGCCTTTGCACACTCCTGGATGATGTCCACTATCTCGCCAAGTGTAGTTTTGTGAGTCACGGGAACGTAACAGTAACGTCCAATTTTTTTGCACGCAGAACACGCAGAACTCGCGGAACTCGCAGAACTCGCAGAACTCGCAGACTCATTAGATTTAATTCCATTATTTTCTGCGCAATCTGCGTAATCCGCGTGAGAAATTATATCAGCGTTCTCAGCGTAATCCGCGTGAGACATTATATCAGCGTGAGGTGTGGGGACAGTCTCTACACCATCAAACTCACAATGATGCTCCTGTCCCTTGAGGGCCTCGATCATTTCGTCCACGAGGTCATCGATGTAGAGCAGCTCCATTTCCACGGAGCGGTCGTTGACCTGGATGGGCAGGTCGTGGGCTATGTTGTTGCAGAAGGTTGCTATGGCGCTGTTGTAGTTGGGGCGGGACCACTTGCCGAACAGGTTCGGGAAGCGGTAGACCAGCACCTTGGCGCCTGTCTCCTGACCGTACTGGAACATCAGTTCCTCGCCGGCTTTCTTGCTGCGGCCGTATTCGCTGTTGCCGAAGCGGCCTGCAAGGGTGGCCTGGATGCTGCTGCTTATCATGACGGGGCAGTTGTTGCCGTACTTCTTGAGGGTGCCAAGCAGTATGGTGGCAAAGCCGAAGTTACCATCCATGAACTCCTTGGGGTCCTGCGGACGGTTGACTCCGGCAAGGTTGAAGACGAAGTCGGCCTCCTTGCACCACATGTCAAGTTCCTGGGGCGTGGAGTCGATGTCGTACTCGAAGATGGCTTCAATGGGCTGGGGCAGGTTGTACCACCTGGCCTTGCCGTCCTTTATGTTTCTGAGTTGTGAGCACAGGTTCTTGCCAACGAACCCTTTCGCTCCGGTTACCAATATTTTCATCGGTCTTATATATAGTTTAGTCGCGTCTGAAAAGATCTCGTGTATATACCTTCCCGGCCACATTGTCCAGGCAGGAGTCGTAACGGTTTGCGATGATGGCCTGGCTCTGGGCCTTGAAGGCTTCGAGGTCGTTGACTACCGTGCTGCCAAAGAAGGTGTCGCCATCGGGCAGGGTGGGCTCGTAGATGATGACCGTGGCGCCCTTGGCCTTGATGCGTTTCATGATGCCCTGGATGGCGCTCTGGCGGAAGTTGTCGGAGTTTGCCTTCATGGTGAGGCGGTAGACGCCTACAACGACCTGCTTCTCCTTGCCCGACTCGTACTGGCCGTTCTCGGAGTAGTAGCCGGCCATTTTGAGTACCTGGTCGGCTATGAAGTCCTTGCGGGTGCGGTTGCTCTCCACTATGGCGGTCATGACGTTCTGGGGCACGTCCTGGTAGTTGGCCAGCAGCTGCTTGGTGTCCTTGGGCAGGCAGTAGCCGCCGTAGCCGAAGCTGGGGTTGTTGTAGTGCGTGCCTATACGCGGGTCCAGTCCTATACCCGTGATGATGGCCTGCGGGTCCAGTCCCTTGACTTCGGCATAGGTGTCAAGTTCGTTGAAGTACGATACCCTCAAGGCAAGATAGGTGTTGGCGAACAGCTTCACGGCCTCGGCCTCCTTCATGCCCATGAACAGGACCCTCTCGCCGCTCTCCTTCAATGGGAGAAGGCCTGACGGGTTGAGCTGCTCGGGTATGGCTGAACCTTCAACCAGGAGGCTGGCGAAGATGTGTGCGTAATCTTCGGCCTGAGGATTGCCTATGGCGCTGATGGCGGCATTCTCCTCGTCCCACTTGCGGTCGCTGCCGGTGGGGAGCATCTTGGGGTAGCCCACTATGATGCGTGACGGGTAGAGGTTGTCTTCAAGGGCCTTGCTCTCGCGCAGGAACTCGGGCGAGAACAGAAGGTTGAACTTCTTCTGTGGTGTGCCGGCCGAACCGTTGAGTGCGGGATCGGTCAGAAACTTGAGGGCGTACTTGACGTAGAGACTACGGGTGTAGCCTACCGGGATGGTGGATTTGATGACCATTACGGCATCGGGGTTCACGCTCAGGACCAGGTCAATGACTTCCTCGACATGCGATGTGTCAAAGTAGTTCCTGACGGGGTCGTAGTTGGTGGGGGCCGCTATGACAACGAAATCGGCATTACGGTATGCCTTGGCGCCGTCAAGGGTGGCGGTAAGGTCCAGAAATGGCTGTTCTCCGGCGGCTCTGGACGCCAGGTCCCGGGCAAAGTACTGCTCTATGCAGTCGTCCTGGATGGGACTGATGCGCTTGTTGATTCTGTCAACCTTTTCGGGGATGACATCGACTGCCGTGACCTGATGGTGCCGGCTGAGCAGTGTGGCTATGGACAGCCCCACGTAGCCGGTTCCGGCCACTGCGATTTTAAGTTCTTCAAATTTTCGCATGGATATTCTATACCCGTCTATACGGGTTCTGGTTAAACTTGGTCTGCCTGTTCAGGCTTACTGCACGTCTTCAAGAAGTTCGTGCGGTATGTAGGGCGTGGCGATTGCCGCACGGTCCGATATACGGACTATGAGGCGGCGGTTGCCCTTGATGCGTCTTATGACACCTTCGCAGCCTGCGAACACCCCCGATATGACACGTTTGCGTGGACCGTCAAAGAAGTGCGGGTCATCTACGGAAAGGTAGATTACCGGCTCGTCATGGTAGGGCGCCATTATGAGGAAGGTGCGCATGACACGGTCAGGTATGGGCTCGAAGGCGGTCCTGGAGGCGTTGCGGTAGAAGAGCACACGGTCATGGAGGTCGTCGCTGATGCTGTCCATGAAGGCGGGGGTGGTATGGATGAACAGCAGGGACTTGAGGTCGGCAATTCCGGCATGCTCTACGGAACGGACGTCAAGGTACCTCAGGACGTAGGCCCTTTCCCTGATTGTCCGTGCGGCGAACCACTTCAGCTGACTGTTTCCGGTTTGCATGTTGTTACTGGTCGTTTCCCTTTGGTTTGATTCCTTCTGGTTGTTTCCCTTCAGTTTCGTTAAGGACTAGTTCTCCCCCTCACCCGCATGTGGTGCGGGCACGCTCCGGCAAATCAGATATGTTTCTGAAGTGTTCCGCCCTAGTCCCTAGTGACTGAAACACAGCCAATGTGGAAGATATTCTTCCGAACGGCAAATTTACAAAAAAAGCCGACAGCTATACCTGCTATGGGGCCTTTTTCTGATGCTTTATTTTGCCTTTTCGTGCCCCGTTCCGTGAGCGAAAGGGGGCCATTCACTCACCGCGGCTTCTCAAATGGCTGTCCCGTGCGGGAATTCCGCGGGATTGCTCACCGCGAGGGAGCGTATTCCCATTCTGTGAGCGAAACGGGGCCATCCACTCACCGCGGTGTCTCAAATGGCTGTCCCGTGTGTGAATCCCGCGGGATTGCTCACCGCGAGGGAGCGTATTCTCATTCCGTGAGCGAATCACGGCCATCCACTCACCGCGGTGTTCCAAATGGCTGTCCCGTGCGTGAAACCCGCGGGATTGCACACCGCGAGGATGCGTATTTCCGTTCCGTGAGCGAATCACGGCAATCCACTCACCGCGGCTCTCCAAATGGCTGTCCCGTGAGTGAAACCCGCGGGATTGCTCACCGCGAGGGGGCGTATTCCCGTTCCGTGAGCAAATCGCGGCCATCCACTCACCGCGGCTCTCCAAATGGCTGTCCCGTGCGTGAAACCCGCGGGATTGCTCACCGCGAGGTCCCGCGAGGGAACGTATTCCCGTCCCGTGAGCGAATCACGGCAATCCACTCACCGCGGCTCTTCAAATGGCTGTCCCGTGCGTGAAACCCGCGGGATTGCTCACCGCGAGGGAACGTATTCCCATTCCGTGAGCGAAACGCGGCAATCCACTCACCGCGGTGTCTCAAATGGCTATCCCGTGAGTGAAACCCGCGGGATTGCTCACCGCGAGGGAACGTATT
>JAZUHY010000068.1:0-3130 GCA_045641985.1 Candidatus Cryptobacteroides sp. | reverse complement strand
CAAGCGGTTCAATGGCGCAGACCATCTTGCCGCCTATATCGGGATGATACCGATGTGCCATTCAACAGGGGAACACGAAGGAGTCGGAGACATCACGCTCCGCAAGAACAGCAAGCTTAGAAGTATTCTGATTGAAGCTGCCTGGGTCGCTGTGAGGCAAGACCCCGCGATGACTCAAGCCTATAGCGAATATTGCAAGAGAATGATGCCGAGCAAGGCCATTATCAAGATTGCAAGGAAGCTCGTGAGCCGCATCTACTTCGTAATGAAACGTAACCAGCCGTATGTTAATTGCGTGGTTGCATAGAAAGATATCCTATCTGGTAAACAGATTTTCCAAGGGAAGAATACTTAAAACATTCTGCGGCTTTGAAGTCCGCTTGTATTAGTCTGTACTTCCCACCTTTGTAAACTAATGCAGATACTTGTGGCGCTAACTGGGTGTCCACTTTGGAAAGTCTGTTTACCGAGGATTTTACCGAGCCTCTGTATCACGACCATCTTAGATGGCCGGTATAGGAACGCGTACCACAATCAAGCGACAAGGAAACTTGCCATTGAGATAAGATATTGAAAATAAATTATATATAAGTAAAACCAAAATTTATGTATCCAATTTTATTTGGATTTTAACTGGAAAATACTATGATACTGTTTTATTGAAAAACTGCCCGAGTATTCCGGATCAAAAGAGTTATAATGTTGGACAAGAACTATCTTCCCTTCTCTAGGTCCACCTCCTGATCGTAAGCCTCCGGTGAGGCGCGTCATAGAAGTTTGAGATTTTGGTTGGAACTTTGCCCATCAAAATCACAACGACTATGATGACCAAAGAGGAAGTGGCAGAGATAATGACGTTCTGCAAGGAGAAAGGGATCTCCTACAAGTCCAGGCTGGCGGAACTGGGCATCCCCGAGTGGAAGTTCTTTGACAGCAAGGCGCGTTATGCGAAACAGCAGGCGGAGTCATCCGGTGCTGAAGGAGAGTTTCTCAGGCTGACATCGGGCGGTGGGGAGTTCATTCCGATGCCATCGTTTGCGGCAACGACAGGGAGAGGGTTCTCCAAGAAGAAGGAGCAGTCATCCGGGATGCTGAACATCGAGTTGCGGACTCCCAACGGAACGATGATGCGAATCCAGGGAGAGATGTCCCTCCAATACATACAAGCGATAATCCAAGCATCGAGCGGCCGTGTTTAGTCTGAACGACAGCATGCGGTATATGTGGTACACCCAACCCACCGACATGCGCAAGAGCTACAATACCCTGAGCGGAATAGTGGCCAATGCGATGGGATGCGACCCGTGTGACGGCAGCGTGTATGTCTTCGTGAACAAGGCCCGCAACAGAATCAAGCTTCTTCACTGGGAACCGGGAGGGATGGTAATCTATTCGAAACTCCTGGAGGCCGGCACCTTCGGACAGCCGAATCTGGAGAGCCGGGATGAGATAACCGGCACGATAGAATGGCGGGATCTGGTGCTTGTGGTGGAGGGCATAATAGAGAAACCGGACAGTCGGAAGCAACGGCTTGAAGACCTTAAAAATCTCCGAAAAAAGTAACGCCGAAACGCTGTTTTTGTTTGCATATATCGCTGATTTTTAGTACTTTTGTATGCAGAAAGAAGGTAAGAAAATCACGATGACCGAAGCTGAAATCAAGTCTGTTCTGAAGGAGAACGAAAAGCTCAGAAAGCAGGTGTCCGACAAGGATGCCCTGATTGCAAAGCTTCAGGATGAACTGGCCGGTCTCCGGAAGAAAGTGTTCGGACACACATCGGAAAAACGCCTTCCCCTTGATCCGAATCAGCTCTGCCTGTTCGATCTGCGCGAGATGACGGAAGAAGAGAAGACTCAGCTGGACAAGGAGGTCGCCAAGGCCGAGGAGACAATAACCTACTCTGTGACCAGAAAGGCGAAGCCTTCCCGCAAACCCCTTGACGACAGCAATCTTCCCGTGAAGGAAATGCATATCTATCCCGAAGGCACCACGGACGGTGACGGCAATCTTCTCCCCGAATATGTCGAGATAGGTGTCGAGGAGAAAAGGACTCTGGAGACAATACCTTCAAGCGTCTATATCGCCAAGACGATACGTCACAAGGTCATCCTCAAATCGGAAATCGAAACCAAGTTCCCGGAAGAGAGGACAATACTCACTCCGGCTCTTCCTCTTGAACCGGTCGAAAGATGTATGGCGGGAGCCTCGGTCCTGACGGACATCATAATCGGGAAGTTCATGTACCATCTCCCGTTCTACAGGCAGATACAACGGTACAAGGAGGCCGGGATAACGATAAGCGACTCCACGATGGGAGGCTGGTACGAGGCCGCGGTCGAGAAGCTCAAACTTCTGTACGACCGATTGCGAAGGCAGATACTCCAGAGCGGCTATATCCACGTTGATGAAAGTGTAGTGCCGGTGATAGACAACGAGAAGCATAAGACCCGAAAGGGGTACGAATGGTGCGTGCTTGACGGCCTGAGCGGCGATGTCATGTTCTACTACGACAGGGGCAGCCGTGCGTACAGCATTGCACGCGAGCTTCTGGGAAACTACAAGGGCAATGCCCAGACGGACGGGTATCGCGGCTACGAGCAGTTTGAGGATCAGAAAGGCATCACGATGTATGGGTGTTGGGCGCACGTGAGGCGGAAGTTCGTGGAGTCACTCGAAACGGACAAAAGACACGCGACGGAGGCCATCGTGTATATCAGCAAACTGTACAAGGTGGAGGCCGAGGCCGATGCAGCCAAGCTTACACCGCAGCAGAGAAGTGAAAGGAGGAAGCAGGAATCCTATCCAGTAATACAAGTCTTTGAGAAGTGGATGAAGGACACATACCCTACGGTTCTTCCCAAGAGCAAAATCGGGCAGGCAATCGAATATACCTATTCTCTTCTGCCGAGACTATCGAGATATGTCAACGATGGCCGCATCAACATTGACAACAACCCTGTTGAGAATGCCATACGGCCATTGGCCTTGGGACGCAAGAACTGGCTCTTCTGCGGGAACGATGCATCGGCATACCGTGCGGCGATTGTCTACTCCCTCATCGGAACCTGCAAGAATGCCGGCGTTGATCCGCGCATCTGGATGGAGGACGTCCTCAAAAAGATACCCTAC
>JAZUHY010000067.1:0-15056 GCA_045641985.1 Candidatus Cryptobacteroides sp. | reverse complement strand
TACTTTCCTGAACAGCTGCCGGAACACGTCTCGGACACACTTTCTGCAATGACCATACGCCATCTTCTGACAATGACCTGCGGCCTTGAGGAAACACCCCGGCTTATGTCAATTTTCAAAAATAATTCAGATGCGGACTTCGACTGGATAAGAGAATTCTTCGCTTCAAGTCAGGCCAGTATGCCGGGTACACAGTTCTATTACAATCTCTTCTCGTCGTACATAATGGCTGCAATCATAGAGAAGACATCCGGCAAAGGCGTAATGGATTACATAACCCCGAGACTGCTGGAACCGCTGCATATCACGGATATGGAGTGGAAAAACAGTCCTGCGGGGATATGCGTCGGAGGCTGGGGGATGAAACTCTGCACCGAAGATGTGGCCAAGCTGGGGCAGCTTCTGCTTCAGCACGGCAAATGGAACGGCTGTCAGCTGCTTCCGGCAGAGTGGGTTGATACTATGACATCCAGATTGGTGGAATCCAGTCCCAGGCAAGCATTCATCAAGTTTTCCGATCCAGCAGTGCTGAACGATCCGGAAAATGAACATTCACAGGGCTACGGATATTACGTGTGGCAGGGCAAACACGGCACATACCGCTTGGAAGGTCTTGGTGGCCAACTTGTGTTCGTGAGTGCGGAAAAGGATGTGGCCCTCGTTTTTACCAGCGACTCCAATATGGAGCAGAAGTACATTGACCTCATCTGGAAACATTTCGCGCACCTTTTTTAATCTGAATATGTCAAGTTTTTATTGTGATACACTGGACTATTACTGCCTGAACGAAAACATATCCAAATCGTTCCGCTACATAATACAGATGAAGGATACTGTTGACGGCGGGGCGCTGCGCAAGGCGCTCGATCTCACTATGACCAGATATCCTTATCTGAAAAAGCGCATCGTCGCGGATGAAAGGGGGTATGAACTGACGGACAATGATCTGCCGCTCGTAGTGAAGGAATCGGAGAAGCCGATGACTTTGTGCGGACGGGAGTCGAACTACCATCTCTTTGCACTGACGTACTACGGCAAGGATATATTCTTCAACAACGTGCACGCCATATTTGACGGACGCGGGCGGGGCCCCGTGCTCCACACGCTGATGTATTACTATTGCAAGTTCCGTTACAACGAAGAAGTGGAAATGCCCGGAGTATGGCTTGCCGGCACACCGGTCGATCCGGCGGAATACTTTGACCCGTTCACCGTTCCCCTGCCGGAGACTGATGACCTCCTGCCGAAGCCGGAGATTCCGGCGAAGGCGCTGCGTCTCGAGGAGCAGGGACTTGTAGTGCGTTCGCGTCAGTATCTCCATTACATACGCATCAACGAAAATCAGCTGATGTCACTCTGCAAGAGCAGCGACGGGACTCCCAATACCATACTTTCGCTCCTGATGTGCCACGCCATCGACAAACTGCATCCCGATGCGCAGGAGCCCATAATAGCGCAGGTTTATTGCGACTACCGCCACGTAGTGGGCGCGGAGAAATCCCATCACAATATGGTAACGACCCTTCCTCTCGTCTATGAGCATTCGATGAAGGGTATGTCGTTGGAAAAGCAGAATACCGCTATGCGCGGTGACATCCTCTACCTTTCGGATCCGAGCATACTGCTCCACACCGTAACGGGGATTAAGGCGGCCTGCGATGCTGTCAACGGGCTACCCACGCTGCAGGCCAAGTTCGATGCCGTCGCGCAGGGGATGGGGGCGTTCTTCAACCAGACCACATTTGCCATAAGCTATTCGGGCAAGAAGTCATTCGGGACTTGCGACAAGCATATCGAGGCCCTGTTTCCGGCAGGTGAACCGATAGGTATCGGCATACTGATGGAAGTCACTGCCGCTGACGGATGGTTCTACGTAGTCTTTATGCAGGATTGGCGCGAAGACGTGTATTTCAATGCTTTCCTCAAGGAAATCGTGGGACTAGGTCTGGATTTCGACCTGCTCTACAGTTCCGAAGCCAAGGCTCCTTCATTTTCATTGGAATAAAATCACCGCAATGCCTGAAAGGAAACCGAATCTGATAAACAAAGCGTTCAACAAGTATCTCTGGGCCTCTATTCTGACGGTTGCCGCGACGCAGATTGCGAATATCGTCGATGCTGCCATCGTAGGGAATCTGATAGGAGAAAATGGTCTGACCGCCGTCAACCTGAGCAAGCCTCTGCTTCAGGCCTTTTTTGCAGTCACCTGTCTGTACGTGGCAAGTTCCACGATGCTGGCGGGAATGGCTATCGGCAAGGGTGACAGGAAAAGCGCTGACAAACTCTTTTCGTTTTCAGTCGGGCTATCCCTGCTTCTGGGAGTACTTTTCACTTCTGCAGGTCTGTTGTTCTTCGACCGTATATCGGCATTGCTTTGCCAGTCGGAAACGCTGCGCCCCCTTTCGGACGCCTTTATGCGCATAACTCTGATTTCGGCTACGCCCCAGCTTATTATGCTGACGCTCAATCAGTATGTTACGGTGGATGGAAATCCGAAGATAGTCTCCCGTGCCGTCATTGTGGGCAATGTGTTCAATATCCTGCTCGACATAGTTTTTATCAAGGTCTTTTCCTGGGGGATTGCCGGGGCATCAGCCGCCACCTGCGTAATGTATGTGGTGTGCATCCTCATGGTAATGCCTCATTTCCGTAAGAAGGAGAGTCTGCGTCTGTGCAGGACAAAGCCAGAAGAGGTGGCATTGGGGAAGATATTATCCATCGGACTTCCTTTCTTCCTCTCGACGGTGCTGCTGTCTGTGCAGTATGTAGGGAACAATTACGTTGCCTCACGATATATCGGCGATGACGGACTCGTCGCACTTGCGGTCTGCATCCAGCTGCTGGCTTTCTCGATGATTATACTCAACGGTACGCTCCGTGCGATACAGCCCGTCGGTTCCATTCTCAGGGGATTGGATGACAGCAAAGGTATGCAAATGCTCATAAAGCGCGGGTATTTATTTATGGCGCTGTGTTTCATCGGATACACTGCGGTTCTGGTGCTTTTCCCTGCACAGATCGGTTCGCTGCTCGGAGTTCCCGAAGGCAACGGGCTCGATATGGTGAGGAAGGCGGTGCCGTTGTTTTCGCTGAACATAGTTATGCAGGCAATGCTCTGCAACCTGCTCCCGGTATTCCAATTTTATGGGAGAAAGGGGCTGGCGCTGCTGCTGTCCATAGCCCAGACCCTGCTCCCGATGGTGTTCTTCCTTCTTCTGAAAGGCAGGTGGATAGGGTTCTTCATCGGCCAGATAGTGACAGGTCTTGCCATAATGGTCTGGGAGATGATACTGCGCCACAGGGATCCCGGGCTCAGCCGTTTCCTGCTCATTCCTTTCAGTAACGAAGCGGAAGTTCTGGATATGACCCTGCAGCCCACGGTACAATCGCTCAGTGATGCCGTCGTGGCGCTGCGCTCCTTCCTGCAATCAAATCAGGCAAAGCCCCGCACAGTCAACACGGCGGCGGTGTGTGCCGAGGAGTTCGTGAACAACATCATACGCCACGGCCACGCAAGTGTCATAGATCTTGCGGCATCCGTGAAGGATGATGTTGTCAGCATTTCGATTCACGATGACGGAATGGCCTTCAATTGTGTCGAGGCTGTCAGGGCTTCCGATGCGAGGATAGGTCTGGGGCTCACTCTCGCGGATGCGTTCTGCGAGAATATCGATTACAAGTATATCTTCAACCAGAATATGGTGACGCTTAAAATCCGGAACTGAGCCTATTTCATAGCCTCCGCGAACGTGTCGTCTATGGTGAGGTAGATGTGGTAGAAGGCTTTGTCTCCGAGTTTGGAGTAACGGCTCACCAGTGCGCGCACCTGAGTCATTATGTAGTTGTCCGGCCATTCTCCCGCGGAGGGCTTCAGTCCGTCCCTGCTTGCCGCGAATTCGAGGAATTTCCGGTCCAGTCCGGCTCTGTCGAGGTATTTCAGCAACTTGCCGTAGTCATCCAGCTCCCTGAGTTCATCCTTGTGGCTGTCGAAGTACGCCGAGGCAAAGCGCATCGAAGTGGCTTTCCTGTTGCAGGCGATGAAGAACTTTGATGCCCTTGTGGTGTCTATGGGCACGAAGATGTCGGGGATGATGCCGCCCTTTTCAACTTTCATGCTGTCGGCATCCACCATTTCTCCTGTGCCGTAGCGCTCATACACCTCCAGATTATAGTCATCGCTGTATGGCTTCTGGATGCATCTGCCGGAAGGTGTGAAGAAGCGGGCGACGGTGAGCCTGATTCCCGAGCCGTCGGAGAAATAGACGGGCTCCTGAACAAGTCCCTTGCCGAAGGAGCGCCGGCCTATGATCCGGCCCCTGCCATTGTCCTGTATCGCACCGGAGAAGATCTCGCTGGACGATGCAGTGCCTTCGTCAATCAGGACGTCGAGTCCGATGTCCTGGAGGAAACCCCTGCCATCCGCCTTCGAGTCCTCGCGCTTGCGGTGGAGTCCTTCCATATATACTATCAGCGCATCCTTGGGAAGGAACAGATTGCTGACCCGAAGAGCCTGATCAAAGAAACCTCCGTTGTTGTCCCTCACGTCGAAGACGAGTTTCTTCATCCCTTGCGAAAGAAGTTCCACAGAAGCCTTCACGACTTCGGAGTAGGTGGTGCGGGAGAATTTCGAGAGCCTGAGGTATCCTGTGGTGTCGTTCACCATAAATGCGGCGTCCACGCTGTAGGTGGGTATTTTGTCACGCGTGATTTCGAAGGGGATGATTTCATCTCCGCGTTTGACGGATACCGTGACCTTGGTCCCTGCCGGACCTTTCATCCTGCGGACCATACTGTCCTGTGGGAAATTGACACCGGCTATGACTTTGTCTCCCACCTTGACGATTCTGTCTCCGGGCAGAAGCCCGATCTTTTCTGAAGGCCCTCCGGGTATCACTTCGAGGACGATGGCAGTGTCATTGGGTACGTTGAACTGGATTCCGATGCCGTCGAAGTTGCCGGCCAGGTCGCTTTCGCTTTCCTCCAGTTCAACGGGAGGCATATACACGGAATGGGGGTCAAGTTTGGCGAGAGCCGCGGCGATGGCGGCGTCAGACACTTTTTCCCTGTCCACAATGTCCACATAGTTCTCATCCACGGTCTGGAGAATGAGATTCAGTTTTCTCCAGTCCTTGTATTCCGTTTTTATCCGTCTTGTCCTCTGCGTTATCTTCTGACATACGAGGGTACCCATGCCACCGAGCAGTACGGACAGCAGGACAATCGTGATGAAATATCCTTTCTTCATTATTCTTTTTCCACTTTCTCGCATTCGATACCGGCACGGCGAAGCAGGTCTATTCCGTCGGTGAGCCGGTACTCATCGCTGTAAACCACGCGTTTGATACCTGCCTGGATAATCAGTTTCGCGCACTCCACGCAAGGGGACGCAGTGACATAGAGCGTCGCTCCGTCGGAACTGTTTCCGGATTTCGAGACCTTGGTGATGGCGTTGGCTTCCGCGTGCAGCACATAGGCTTTGGTCACCCCGTTCTCGTCTTCGCACACGTTTTCGAATCCGGCCGGCGTACCGTTGTAGCCGTCGGAGATAATCATTCTGTCCTTTACGATGAGAGCTCCCACCTGACGGCGCTTGCAGTATGAGTTTCTGGCCCATATTGCCGCCATTTCCAGATAACTCCGGTCAAACTTGTTCATATATTAGTTTCTCTGATAAAGGTATCTCTTGATGCTCCGTTTTGGAGTCCTTTCGAAATCTTCCGGCATAAACTCCAGTTTTCGGATTTGCGCATAAGCGGGGAGCACTTTGTTGATTTCCGGGAGGTTGGTGCGGATACGCTCCATAAGTTCATCCCTGCTGATGCCGTCCTGCTCCGCCAGATGATAGTCGGGGTAGATGAGTGCCGTCAGCCCTCCGTCGTCTTCCACAACCAGAGAATCAACCACATAGCTTGCGTTGTTTATCACGGCCTCCAGTTCTTCGGGGTAGATGTTTTGCCCGGACGGGCCGAGTATCATACATTTGGAGCGCCCCCTCAGATAGAGGAAACCGTCGGCGTCAATCACCCCTATGTCTCCGGTCTTGAACCATCCGTCGGAGGTAAACACCTCGTCAGTTGCCTTCGTGTTCTTGTAGTATCCCAGGAAGACATTGTCTCCGCGCACCTGTATCTCGCCCGGAATTTTTTCAGGATCCGTAGAATCAATGCGGATTTCGCATCTGGGGATTGGCGTGCCGCAGGAACCTTTCCGTGCCTGATTCCATTTGGAATACGTGATGATGGGTGCGCACTCCGTCATACCGTAACCCACGGTGAACGGGAAGTGGATGGAGCGGAGGAAATCTTCGACTTCCGGGTTGAACGGGGCGCCTCCGAGGATTATCTCTTCAAATCTTCCGCCGAATGCTTCAACAAGCCCTTCACGGATTTTGTTGCGGACGGCCTGGCCGAGTATGGGGATGTTCCTGTAGAACTTGGTGCGGTCTGCAATTGGTTTGAGCTGGGACTTGTAAACCTTCTCAATAATCAGAGGAACGGCGATGATGAGGTCGGGGCGAATCTCCGAGAAGGCGTTCATTATTATCTTCGGACTCGGCAGTCTGGTGAGGAAATGCACGTGGGCACCGATGATGAAGGAGTGCAGGAATTCCACGGCCAGTCCGTACATATGCGCTGACGGAAGCAACGCCACGAGCACGGATTCGCAGGTCATCTGGGGCTCTGCAACCTCCGTGGCGAATTGGAGATTGCACAGCAGGGCACGGTAGGGAATCATTACACCTTTCGAGAATCCCGATGTGCCGGAGGTGTAGTTTATCATTGCCAGATCTTCGGGGATGTCCTGGACGTAATTGATGTCATCGGGGCCGAATCCGGCGGGATATTTTTCGCGGAACGTTTCCTTCAGGCTCTCCTTGAGTACGGATGCGTATTTTTTCTTGGCATACAGACATTCCAGAGTGCTTATCTGCACGATTACGGAAAGGCCGGGCATCTCCTGCTCCGAGATACCTTCCCATATCACGTCATCCACAAAAAGAATCTTTGCTCCCGAATGGTTGACGAGGTAATGGATGTTCTCCGGTTTGAATTCGTGGAGAATGGGTACGGGAACAGCCCCGTATGTCATCGCAGCAAGGAAGCACACTCCCCAGTTTGCCTGGTTGCGCGAACATAGGGCTATCTTGTCCCCCTTCCGCAGATTGAATTTCTTGAATGCTATGTGCAGCTGACAAATTATCTCGGCGACATCCTTGTAGCAAAGTGTCAGTCCCTGATAATTGGAGAGTGCAGGCCTTTCCCAATTGTCGCGGAGGCTCTGCTCGAACAGTTTGTTTATACTGGTGAAATCCATTGGAAAAGCATTTAGGAAAGTTTGGTGAATGCAACTTTGCCGACGAGGGTCTTGGGGAGTTCATCACGGACTTCAATCTCGCTGGGCATTGCGTATCTGCTAACAAATCTCTTACAGTGGGCGAGAATATCTTCTCTAAGTTCCGGAGAGTCTTTGAATCCCTCGTTGAGAATCACGAAGGCCTTGACCTTCTGCATTTTGTATGGATCGGGAACTCCTATGACGCAGCTCATTCTCACCGCTTTGTGCGCGTCAAGCACATTCTCTATCTGAGATGGGTACACATTGTATCCTCTGGTGACAATCATTCTCTTGATGCGTTGACGGAAGTAGATGAATCCTTCATTGTCCATTATTCCAAGGTCTCCGGTATGGAGCCATATTCTGCCGTTTCCGTCTTTGTGGAGGGTGCTGGCATTCTCTTCCTCGTGGTTGATGTAACCTATCATCACTGTGGGGCCGGAAATGCATATTTCCCCTTCTTCACCATAGGGCAGTTCTTCCTCTGTGCCCGGTTTGCATATACGGAAAATCATATCAGGATAGGGGATGCCTATGCTCCCTTCCTTTTCCTTGTCGTGCGGAGTCAGGCAACTTGCCGTGACGCACTCCGTAGTGCCGTATCCCTCACGTATGCGGATTCTGCTGTTGTGTTCCTTCAGGAATGAGTCGAATTTCTTCTTAAGCTCCACGGAAAGTGAGTCACCGCCGGAGAAGACACCCCTGAGGCAGGACAGGTCCACCCCGTCCAGATAGGTGTTGCGGGCGATGGCCTCAAACAGCGTCGGCACGCCGGCGATGAAATTGGGTCTGTTTTTCTTGATGAGTTGGGCGTAACTCTTCACGTTGAAGCGTGGGACCAGAATGGACGTGCCGCCGGTGAACATCATCGTGTGGATGCATACTCCGAGCCCGAATCCGTGGAATACGGGCATTGCGGCCAGCATCTTGCTGTGCCATACCTCTTCGTCCGCCATTGTGGCCGTTTGAAGGGCCAGTGCATTGAAATTGTAGTCGGAGAGCATAATGCCCTTGGATGTGCCTGTCGTGCCGCCGGAGAAAAGAACTACGGCCTCCGTCCTGCAATCCTTTTCAAACGCATAGCCAGCAGTGACGTTATCGGCTCCCTGGAGGAAGTCGTTCCATTTTATCACTGTGTCCGTGCTGACGATTTTCGGAAACTTGCGCTCGGTTGTGATGCGGTACAGGAAAGGCAGGATGCAGGGAAGTTCGTCGGATACTCTGGCTATTATGAGCTTCTTGAGCTTGCATTCCTTCCCGACTTCCTGGAATTTGGCATAGAACTGGTCCAGCGTGACGGCATATTCGCAGGAAGCCTCGTTGATGTATTGCACAATCTCGCCGACTGCGCTGAGGGGATGAACCATAGCCGCGACTGCGCCTATCCGGTTGAGTCCGTACAAACAATAGATGGCCTGGGGCACGTTTGGCAGGCAAACGAGCACGCGCTTGCCCGGGCGGACTCCTATGTTGTAGAATGCCTTTGCGGTTCTTTCTATGTTGGCGGCCATCTCGGCGAACGGAATCTTGCGTCCGTTGAAGGAGAGAGCTATGAAATCCTTTTCTCTTGCAGCGGTGTCGAGCACTGCGGCACTCATAGATTTCTCACTGTATTCCAGTGTGCCCGGAAGATGGCCGTAGCTTGAAAGCCAGGGAGTTGAGAGATTTTGTTCCATAACTAGAATTCTATGTCAACGGGAGTGGCGGCATCCTGCTCCAGGAGCTCGGGATGCTGCAGGAAATGATTCAAATATTTGATGCTCTTTGCGAAATAGAAACCATCTGCGATTCTTTCGTCTATGGTGAAGCAGAGCCTGATGGTGGGTTTCATTTCGAAAGTGCCGTCTTCGTTATAGAAAGGAATGGTCTTCATCTCGTTCATCACGATGAAGAAGGAGTTGGTGCCCCATTCGAAGACGTGATGGTAGTCGGCACTCATCTTTATGCTGCCCAGATTGGTGATATACACCGTACTGTAGCAGGGATCGTCCTTCTTGAGGGATTCCGGGTAGATGCCGTGATATTCCAGATGACGGAGAATCCACACGAAGAAGCGGAAGAAAGGACGCGGGAGAGCCTGATAGAAATTGAATTTGTTGGTGATTCCTTCCGTCCTGTTGTGCTTGCGAACCTTTGTGACGAAGGATTCCACGAAAGAGTGCACTTCCTCTATGAGGTTGCCCCCTTCCTTGTTGACGATGAAACGGGCCAGAGCTTCTTCGGAATTGTCCTCGAACTTGCGCTTGACGGTGAAGGCAATCTCGATGTCCTTGCGCTCGTACATCCTGTAGCCGGAAATGAAATAATTGAGTTTGGGACGAAGGATGATGGTTTTTGCCACTGCCGCACAGATGACGTGAAACCAGGTGTATTTGAATGAAGGGTTTTCCGCATTTTTCCGTTTCACATATCTGTCCACTTCGCTGATGTCGAAGGTATCTGACATCAATGCCTCGTTTGCGCACCTTGTGGGCATCACATAGGGCATAATGATGTGCATCGAGTCGGCATCTCTGAGGTAGTACGCATCCCGGCGGTCTCTCCGGTCTTTCTTGCGTGTCTTTAAATCAGCCATCTCAAGTTAGGTTTAGGTTTTTCAGTAACCCTCAAAGATAGGAATTATTATTGCGAAACGCAAACGTCAGTTCTTCACTACCGGGAAGACGGTAAGCCTGAGGTAACTTGTGCCATAGGGGACAAGGTCGAGGCAGGTCGGCCTCGCTCCGTCAGCGGGAACAGCTCTTATGGGATTTTCGGGGGTGAAGACACCTTCTTCAAGTCCCCAGTCCTTTATCTCGATGACAGGCACTCTGATTTTGCAGGCGGCTTCGTCGAAGGGGTATCCGACGCTTCCGGTCCACTCCAATTCGAGGTTTTCCGCTTCGGCGCCGCATAGGGCATAATTCCATTTGGCGGCGGGGACTTTGTTCCAGGATTTGAAGTCGGGATTTTCCGAAGCCTTGCCGTGAATGTAGTTGTATTCTTCGAGGTCTTCCGTACATTCCTCCGGAATGGAGTAGGTGAACAGAAGAGGGCCGCGCTCCACATAACTTCCCTGACCGTCAAGGTCTTTGATTTCTATGTGCGCGATGAATCTGACACGTATTGAATCTCCCGTCCGGAAATTGCGGTGGATGGTGGCGAAACCTCCGTTGGAGACTTCAAAGTTGGCGGGTTCGTCGTTGAGGTCGATATTGACGTCATCGGCCCACTCCGGTATCCGGAATGAGAATGACATATCGTGGGAGCCGGGTCTGCTGAACCTGAACGAGAATTCCACTTCATCGGAGAAGGGGTATTCCGTTTTTTCCGTGACGGTGCAGCGGCTGCCGTCACTATGGTTGAATGTGACCTTGGAAGGGCCGTACATTGCCGCCACAAGCTCGTCTGTGCCGGACATCATCCACATTCTGGCCACGTAGTTCGGCATTGCGCGGTGAACGTTGCCCACGCAACATTCCACCTGATGAACGGGACGGTACTGCATCCAAGTCCTTCCGTGCATAAATTCGTTGTTGTTTGAGTGTCCGGTGCTGATGAACTGATTGACGGAGGACAGATACTGCAGAGTCTTGAAGTCCTTGCCTATGGCGCCGGGCAATGCGTTGAATGTGGCTTTCTCTATCATATCCCCCCATCTTGCTTCACCGGTGGTCATCAGGAAATAGCCCAAAGTCCAGCAGTAGTCCGTGATGTCACAGGTTTCGTGACTGTGGTTTGCTGTCTTTCCGGCCAAATATTCCGCGCTGGATATGACTCCGTCGGGCAACAGGTCTTCGTCTTCAAGCCGCCTTTCGATGTGCCCGGCCCATTCGAGATATTCTTTCTTGCCGGTGTACGCATAAAGCAGCAGGGGGAGTTTGAGCTGCTCGCAGCAGGTGACGCCGTGCTGATAGAGTCGCTTTTCGGTCAGGCGTTCCGGCTCCCGCAACCAGAAATCACCGTTCTGCCAGGCATTCTCTGCGTGTTCCAGCAGGCTGGGATTGCCGGTATGTCCGTAGGTCCAAAGCGCCCCCTCGATGTTGATGGCACTCCTTTCCTTGCGGAGTGTGTCCGGGCCTATGCCAAGAAAGTGATTCTCAAGGATAGGCAGTATTGACTTGTCCCCGCTTGCGTAATAGTAGGCCTGAATGGCTCTGAAATAGACGGCCTGCGGCCACACCACGTATCGGTCGTCGTCTTCCTCCCCGTCTCCGGGGCCCCATCTGAGCCCGAAAATGCCCTGTTCATTTATATCATTCAGAGTGTAATGTATGCCTTTTTCCACTTTGTCCACGAATTCCCTGTCGTCCAGAAGGTAGCCGAGACGCAGCAATCCGTCGCTATAGTATGCAGTCTGCTCATACCTCCACCAGTCAGAGCCGTGCTCGCCGCGTTCCCTGGTGATTTCTCCATCCCACAGGCAGGTGTTGTAGGGGTAGCACATAGCTTCAGGATGACCGGAAAGGCCGCTTCTCTGCCTTTCCAGAAACTCCCTTATCCATCCCTGCGGTTCGATGGAACCTATCAGGCCTTCGGAAAATGAACCGTATGGGGCGGGTTGAAGGTCCGTCACTCTGCTGTCCCTGTTGCAGGAAACGATTGAAACGGTGATGATGGTCAACAGACCTGAGACTATTTTTTTCATTGCGCGATGAATTTATATACGATATTCCCTGCCTGTCTGGGAGGAGCTGACCGGGATGCGGAGAATTTTGACATTCGTGCGGCCCTTATGGCAAAGGCGCGAAGGCAGGCGTCGTCCGAGGAGCAACTGTCATCCACTCTTGCGGAAAGAACGGTACCCGCATTGTTGACTGATATGAAAACCTTGACTTCTCCCGCTCCCAGACATCTGTATGCCGGAATCGGAAGGTGACTGGCCTTTCGCCCTTCAAGCTCATATGAAAGCACGGAAGGACCGGAATAATTCTGCTCTTTCTTATTGTCTCCGTCAGTCTCCTTCTTTTCCGGAACGGATTCGACGACGTCGTCTTCCAAGGTTTTATAGCCCTTGTCGAGTTCCCTCTGCAGCCGCTCGGCATCCTTGTAGAGTTCTTCGGCATCGGTTCCACGGTCATCTTTGAGCGCTCCGCGGTCAACGGAAACGTTCCGGATCGGAGTTCCTCCGTCCGCAATCATTTCTTCCAGGCGTTTGGAAATTTCTTCCTTGAAAGCGATTTCTCTCTGGAGTTTTTCCAACTGCTCCATCTTCGTGAAATCCAGAACAAATGAACTCTCGGCTTTCACGGCCCGGTCCAGCTGAGATGCAAGGAGAATTATGAGAACCACAAGGTGAACAATCACTGTGATGTACAGTCCTGCCTTGTCTTCTTTTGCCAGCCGTTTCACTAAATGCCGGTTTTATTGCAGTTGATTGCTTTCTCCACCGTAGCGGATATGATGCTGACCGCGACTCTGTTGTGTCCGCCCTGAGGTATCATAATGTCTGCGTAACGTTTGCTGGGCTCGATGAATTCCAGATACATAGGCTTTACGGTATTTGTGTATCTTTCTATCACCCAGTGCACGTCCTTCCCGCGTTCCATAATGTCCCTTTCTATTATGCGCATCAGTCTGTCGTCATCGTCCGCGTCAACAAAAATCTTGATGTCCATCCGTTCTCTCAGTTGAGGGCAGGTGAAAATCAGGATGCCTTCGACGATGATGACATCCGCCGGGTTGACCCTGACGGTTTCGTCTGTCCTCCCGCAGGTCAGGTAGGAATATACAGGTTGGTCAACGGGCTTCCCCATCATCAGATCTCCCAGCTGTTCGCAGAGAAGGCACCAGTCAATGGCATCGGGATGGTCGAAATTGTGGTGACGCTTTTCCTCATCGCTCAAATCGCTGCAGTCCTTGTAGTAGGAGTCTTGGGAAAGAACGGCTACACTTCCGCCGATGTTTTCGGTGATAGCCCTGACCACCGTGGTTTTTCCGCTGCCGGAACCGCCGGCTATCCCTATCACCAGCATATCAATACTCTGCGTTCTTTGGTGTACGGGGGAAGGGAATGACGTCACGGATGTTCTGCATGCCGGTGACGAAGAGCAGCAGACGCTCGAAACCTAGTCCGAAACCGCTGTGCGGACAACTTCCGAAACGGCGGGTGTCTATATACCATTCGAGGTTCTTGCGGCTCATCTGAAGTTCGTCGATGCGGGTTTCAAGTTTCTGCAGGGATGCTTCCCTTTCGGAACCTCCGATTATTTCACCTATCTTCGGGAACAGTACATCCATCGCCCGGACGGTTTTCCCGTCCTCGTTCTGCTTCATGTAGAATGCCTTGATATCCTTGGGGTAGCCTGTAAGAATCACTGGTTTGCCGAAGTGCTTCTCCACCAGGTATCTTTCGTGCTCGCTCTGCAGATCGACACCCCAATAGACGGGATATTCGAACTGCACGCCGTCAGCGATGGCTTTTTCCAGAATACTTATGCCCTCAGTGTATTCCAGGCGGACGAATTCCGTATTGACTACGCTCTGCAGTCTTTCAATCAGTTCGGGGTCATACCTGTCGTTGAGGAATTTGACGTCGTCCCAGCAGTTGTCAAGCGCATATTTCACCAGGTGCTTGATGAAGTCCTCGGCGAGGTCCATATTATCGTTGATGTCATAGAATGCCATTTCCGGCTCTATCATCCAGAATTCTG
Organism: Candidatus Cryptobacteroides sp.; assembly: GCA_045641985.1. Lineage (GTDB taxonomy): Bacteria > Bacteroidota > Bacteroidia > Bacteroidales > UBA932 > Cryptobacteroides. The sequence goes on along the minus strand of JAZUHY010000067.1, from coordinate 1,089 downwards.
CAAGATGGCGCGGGGTGTTGGAATTCTCGGCACGGAATGTCGGTCCGAATGTGTAGATTTCTCCGAGCGCCGTCGCTCCAAGCTCACCTTCGAGCTGGCCGCTGACGGTCAGGCTGGTCTGCTTGCCGAAGAAGTCCTTCGAGAAGTCAGGCTGCCCTTTCTTGTTTTTCGGGACGTTGTTCAGGTCAAGAGTCGTGACCTGGAACATCTGTCCCGCCCCTTCACAGTCGGAGGCTGTGATAAGCGGAGTATTGAGATAGACGAATCCTTTTGAGTGGAAGTATTCGTGAATGGCGTAGGCCATCTGGCTGCGCAGTCTGAACACGGCTCCGAATGTGTTGGTCCGGGGTCTCATATGTGCCACTGTGCGCAGATACTCGAAGGATGTGTCCTTTTTCTGGAGAGGGAAACGCATAGGGTCGCATTCGCCCAGAATATCGACTTTGCTTGCGTGAACTTCCACGTCCTGTCCGCTGCCCACCGATTCCACGAGATTGCCGGTAACGCTTATGCAGGCTCCGGTAGATATTCCGGACAGAATCTTTTCGCTCTCTTCGTTCTTGTCCACAACAATCTGGAGGTTCTTGACCGTAGAACCGTCGTTGAGTGCGATGAATGCTATTTCCTTGTTGCCTCTTTTAGTCCTTACCCATCCTTTGGCCAGGACTTCCACGCCCGGCTTCATTCCGAGCAGATCTTTGATTTTTATCCTTCGAACTGTTGACATTTGTCTAAAAATTTTAAAAAGCAGCCCCCATTGAAGGGGGCTGCTTTATGAAGAGAGGAGGGGATTACTCGCCCCTCCTTGCGGAATACATAATCTTAAGCGCAGAGCAGCGTCTGAGCTCCTGCTTAACATCGGTAATGATACCCATTCTGACGTCCTGGTCGGCGCGGATGTTGACTGTCATAAACTGACGGTCACCCTCGCTCTTGGAATCACGTTCTGCTGCGATAAAGTCGCGGATGTCGTCAACCGTCTTGAAAGAATCGTTGAGCTGGATACGGGCATCTGTACCGAACTGTGCCTGATAGGTCTTGGTAGGGGAACCGATGTTGATGTATGAAGCAAGATCCTTTCTTTCGAGT
>JAZUHY010000066.1:0-54353 GCA_045641985.1 Candidatus Cryptobacteroides sp. | reverse complement strand
TCTGTCTTGACGGCGAGAACCGTTGGCGCGATTTTACTGTAAGCCATACGCTGCAGTTCCTACAGGCCAAGTCCAAATAATGCAGATAGATGAAGCGTTGCCTTTGTCTATCATTGGCTAATTATTCATCCGCCCAGGCGGTTGAAACTTCTTTCCTGCAATTCACCTGCACGGGCAACTTTATACCCCGTACCTCAAGGTTCAGTTGAAGATATTTTTGCTGTCGTCATAAATGGGGCTCCGCATCCCAAGAAAGTCCATCACGCTGTGAAACACGTGAAAATGCGTGAGTTCCACGTTCCCGTCGGTCCGGACAGAGTCATCCGAGGTCCATACTATGAAAGGTATTCTGAACTGCTCCGGCGGGGCGAAGGGCCCCGGCAGGCCGTGCATATAACGGCCGTTCTCGCCCAGGGACTCTCCGTGGTCGGAAACGAACATCATACCGCAGCGCCAGCCGTCAAGACCTTTGAGTATGTCTATCACCCTGTGGAGAATATGGTCGGTATAGGTTATCGTGTTGTCGTAGCTGTTCTTCAGCGCCTCATTGTAATCGAAAGACCTCGGGCGGGTTTCTATCGTGGGAGAGAACTTCGTGAATTCGGGCGGATACCGGCGGTCATAGTCCTGTCCGTGGCTGGAGTTAGTGTGAAGGACCACGAAAACCTTGTTCCTCCCGCTTTCTTTAACTGCCTCGGCAAGTCCGTCCAGAAGAGCCCCGTCGTATTCGTGCTTTTCCAATCTTGTATAATTCTCTATGTACAGATTCGGGCCTCCCCCGTTGTTCGAACGCCAGATGACTTCCACTCCGTTGCGGTGCAGATAGTTGGGCAGCAATTCATAGTATTCGTCCGTACTGACGTAACGGAGCATATTTCTTACCGTCATTTTGGTGAAAGTCCCACTGGAAACAGCTTTGAACCAGTGCAGATTCTTTCCCTCCGCCTCCAGCAGAGGCGTAGTATTGCGTTCATAACCATAGAGGGAGAAATGATCCCATCTGGATGATTCGCCTATCACAAGCACCATCACTTCCTTCTCCTCCGCGGCACTGAACGTGGCATAAGGCAACAGCTTTTCAATTGAGATTCGCTTGCTTCCCTCAGCCACATAGCGCACGGAATTGGAAACATAGGACCACGGCAGCAGCAGGTTAAAACCCACGCGACCCGTCCTGTCGGCCCAGTCTCCGGCCAGCAGACAGGGAAGAGAGAGCAGCGCTCCCGCCAGCACTCCCCCGCATGCACTGAGGGCGAAACGGCGGAATCTGCCGTAATCCGGATGCGGCCACCAGATTATCACACAGGGGAGCAGGCCCAGCAAAATCACATACAGCACAGACCTGGTGCAAATAAAGGAAGACGCTTCTCTCCAGTCGGTGTTGAAAACGTTTCCCAGCATTGTCAGGTCAAGCATTATGCCATAGGCCCTTATGAAATACAGGCAACCCGCATTGACGATGGTCAGAAGAGTCAGAATCACACGCCCCGCCGTCCTTCCGGCAAACAGAAGGAAATACACCCCGGCATAAAGAAACGACAGCAGGGAAAAGGCCAAAAAGGAGGTTCGCAAAAGTGAGCCTCCTGTGCCCGATATATGCCCGAGAAACGGGAGATTGCACACCAGACCGACGAGGGCAAGCGCAAGAGCGCGAACCCACAACCTGTTGTCCCCCTTATTCCTGGAATCCGTCATCCGAATCTGAAAGCGGCCCGCCGCAGCGGGCCACTTTTTCAAAAAATATCAGACTGCCTGCTATTCTTCCGTATAGACCACCAGCCTCACTGAACTTCCCATTCCTTCATAGAAAGAGTACAGGCCACTTTCCCCGTCTTCAAAACCCATATTTGTGTAAATGCCGAACTCGATATCTCCGTCTTCGTCTGTATAGGAGTCTCCGCATAAAAACATAAAATTAGAGAAAACTTTACCACAATCAATAATTCCTAACGATATTTCTCCCATAACATAAGGCAAAAACACAGCTCCCTCCGCCTCTGCCACAGCCCATTGTTCTTTCGTGTAGGTGTCCACAAGAGGATTTTCGGTCAAATCCCAATCATCGGGGACCAGCAACAGTCCCTTACACCCTACAACTGTGACGTTATCTCTGTTCCTGCCTGCCCTGACACCGTTTGAATAATCAATACCATTAATCATATTATGCGTTGCATCTACGGAACACAGATAACCCCATTCGGCATATGACAAGGTGTGACCCCTACCATAAACTTCTCCCCACTCGATTTTGTCAACGCAATGATGATCATCGCTAGGAAGTCCGAAATTGTTATGCAACACGTCATTAGAGGTGTTTCTGTCTATGAATCTCAGGTCTTTTGTACCATAATTTGAGTTTTGGACACTTGAGGGGAAATAGAATGCAACCAGGTGCTCTCTGTCATAATAGTTCCAGAAAGTCACATTTTCGAGTGTCTTTGTTTCGCCATATCCTTCATTCTCTGTATAATACTGCTTGTCCTCTATGTGCCAGGAATTATCAGAAGAATTATACCAAAGGTTGCCCCTGAGGAATTGGACCTTCTTGGTTGCGCTTACGCTGAACACGCCGGGGAGAACGTCATTTATCGTATAGGAAAGGGCCACGGGCACGAATTCCGTAGTGTAATTCGAGACGCCGCTGGCAATATTGACGGCGACGGTAAGAGACTTTCTGGCCTCAGCGGGAACGAATTCCTTGAGGTCGGCCTTCACGGATACTGTCCCCTTGGCGGCATCCTTCGAGAACCCGACTATTGGGGCCGTCTCGCCGCTCACAGTCTTGGTCTTCACCTCGTTCACAAGCACCGATATATTTTCCTTCTCAATCGCAGCGGCTGCTGTTGCGGGACTTACTATGAATTCAATAGTCACGGTGTCGTCGACAGCCTCAACGCCTCCGTCCTTGTAGGCAGGGACAATCGTGACTGTCTGAATCATAGCCATCAGTTCTTCCACCTTGCCCTGAAGTTCAGTAATCGCCTTTTTGATGTTATCCGTCGCATCCTTGATGTGCTGGGTGAGTTTATCGTCAATACCCGTAACCTTGGTGCTCAGTGTCGTCAGATCCTCAACGGTCTTGTTGTGCTGCTCGATTGTGGCGTAAGAAGTAACTTCCCCGTCCAGGAATTCTTCAAGTTCGCTGATTCTCCTGTCGAGGGCATCGCTCGCTTCCTGGAGTTTCTGCACGTTGGCAGGAGAAACAGTACTCATCAGGGTCTGAACATTCTGTCTGATGGTGCCGAGGTCCTCAATACTGGAGTTGATGGAACCGATGCTCGACTCAATGTCGCTAACCCTCTTGTCGAGGTTGTCAATACGCCCGTTAATCTTCGAGCAGGAGCCCAGCAATCCCAATGTGAGGGCTGCGAGAGCAAGTGTAAAAATTTTTCTTTTCATCTTTCTGATGTTTTGAGTTATTTTGGTTGTTTTCCGATTTGCAATAAACGCAAAAAACCGCCTGGAAACCCTTGAAGGGCCCTCAGGCGGCAATTTTAGCCAGCCGTAGTGCTAACCTGCTATTTATTAATGAGTTATACCCCCCCCTACTACAAAGAGAGGTCAAATCAATGATTCTTGTTCTGTTTTTTCCTTCAGACATAAACCGGACAAATATAAGCAAAACTGCAAAGAAAAACCAATTTCTTTTACCTGCTTCACTACCGGCTCCCTCTTCCTTACCGGGCGAAAATCAGAATTGACAGCAGCATCGACACGCAGGTGGCGACGCCCACGCTCACGAGGCCGGGCATCATAAAACTGTGGTTCAGAAGGTATTTGCCTATGCGGGTCGTGCCAGTCTTGTCAAAGTTCACCGTAGCTATGTCTGAGGGGTAGTTGGGGATGAAGAAATAGGCATATGTGCAGGGCAGGGCTCCCAGAATGATGTATCCCGGCACTCCCATTGCGTATGCGATGGGCACCATAGCCACCACCGTGGCCCCCTGTGAATTGAGCAGGATGGAAGAAAGGAAGAATGCCACGGCAATTGTCCAGGGGTGTGCCTCTATGATGCCTCCGAAAGACTCTTTGAAAACTCCCATATAGTTGGAGAACAGCGTGTCCGCCATCCACGCCACACCGTAAATCACCACCACGGCCACCATTCCGCTGCGCCAGACGTCACTCTTGGCAATGTCGGCGGCCTTCACCTTGCACAAAATGACCATAAGGCAGGCGGCGAACAGCATCACTATCTGAATAACAATATTCATTTTGACGGTCTTGTAGCCGCAGGCCGCGAGGGTCACGATTGCCAGAATGGCTCCGAGCAGGATGAAGGTGGAGAGTTTCTCGTTACGGCCCACCTTGGCGTTGAGGGTGCTGGAAGACGAGGTGTAAACGAAGTCACGTTGCTTGGGATCTTCTATCAACTTTTGGAAAACCGGGTCTTTGTCCAAATCCTTGCCCCTCTTCATCGACAGCGCCGCCGCAACCAGAAGCCCCGTCAAGGCCGCCGGCAGAGAGACCATCACAATCTGCGGGATGGTCACGTCGAAGCCGTTCTGGGAGGAAATCAGCGAGAAAGCCACCACGGCGGCGGCTATCGGCGAGGCCATAATTCCGAGCTGCGATGCCACGGAAGCAACCGCGCAGGGACGCTCGGGACGCACCCCGTTCTTGATTGCGATGTCCACGATGATGGGCATAAGCGTATATACGACGTGGCCCGTGCCTACCAGCACCGTGAGGAAGAACGTGCACAGGGGCGCCAGGAAAGTGATGTACTGCGGATGCTTTCTGAGCAGTTTTTCCGCGAGCTGGGTAAGCCACGACATACCTCCGGCAGCCTGGAAAGTACCCGCGCAGGTGACAGCGGCCAGAATGATGTACAGCACGTCCGTGGGGGGATTTCCGGGCGTAAGCCCAAAAGCGAAGACGAGGAGGGCCAGACCCACTCCGGACATCAGTCCGAATACGATACCTCCAAACCTGGAGCCTGCATAAAGGCAGGCCAGAACAACTATCAATTCCAGAATAAACATATAACCTATAGATTTATATTGATCCCCACTCCGATAATATGCCGCGCCGGACTGGAGGAGAACACTAAATACATATAATAAGCTTCCAGGGCGATTTTGTCGGTGATGGAAAAGGTGGTGCCGGCGTAGTGCCTTGTCTTCAGCCACTTGTCCCAAGTATAAACTTCCACGGCAAGATACGGGCTGAAACGGCTACCGGGGATGGCATACTGCGCTTTTAGCCTCGACCTCAGCTCATTGGCCCGAGTGACTCCACCGGACCAGATGTACTGGTATCTCTCGCGCAGACTGACCGTGAGATCGCCAGCCTTGAGGGTGCCGGTGACGTAGGCGACAGCCCTGTGGGCCAACGCCTCGGGCTCCACCATAAAATCATAAGCGACTCCGGCTTTCAGCCAGTCCGTAATCTTATATCCCACACCGGCACTCGCAAAAAACATATCCAGTCTCCGATACTCCAGGTTGTCGTGCTCAAGGTAAAGGTTTACGTCCCATCCCGATTTGCCGAGAGGAATCCCCACGTCCAGATGCTCCCAGCCGCCAAACGTGTCCTTCCCCTGTGCGGAGACTGTCATCAGAGCTCCTGCAGTCAGCAGGCAGAAAAACACTATCAATTTTTTTGTCGCCATATTCTCTTGGTGCATACGAGTACCCACAAATCCTCTTCCGGATGAGGCAGAGGTATTCCATAGTGGAACTCGCTGGGGCCCCTTCGGGTTGTTCTTTCCGGGTTCTCCAGTTATGCTTGTATAGCCTCAAATATAAAAATATTCTCCCGAATTCTGCAAATCCAGCCCGGTCCTTGTCTCATTTTTACCTCCACTGCCGCTACATCTCCGCCAGTTCCCGTCCAATAAGCCGGTTAACTTTCCCTCCGCGTGCACATCCCCCCTCACCGCATGGGGGTTGTGCACACCCCGTTTTGCCATTCCGTTGATTGCCAACCAGTTGACTTTCCTCCGCGTGCACATCCCTCCTCACCGCCCGAGGGTTGTGCACACCCCGGGTTATCGACATACCATTCAGTGACCCTTATGTCGGGCTCCTCCCGTCATCCCGGGCTCCGACCCGGGATCCCCTCCCCAAAAAACTTCCTCCCGGAGAAACGGCCTGCGAGGCCGGACCCGGGAGGGGGTTTTTCAGTTGAACTGACGGTTCTCTTTATTCCCCAGCCACGCAGAAGCCGAAGATGCCGCTGACATCATAATTGCCCAGCTTTGTGGGCTGGAATATGACTGCATACTCGCCGGGTTCCATCTTTGCGGTAATCTGGAAGGTGTTTTCGTCCACCAGTTCCCATTCAAAGGGCACGAAGTTCTTTTTCTCGGTGTTGATGCCGGCCACAAGCAGGCCCTCGTCGAAGACGCGCTTGTTCTTCCTGACCTCCAGAGGCACAATCCGGATGAGGTCCGGAGTCATCGTGGCGATGAAGGGCTCGTACTTTTTCGGAGTTCTCTTGATATTCTTCTGCTCGGGGTTGATTACCATTATGAGGGTGTCCTTGGCCTGTACGCCGGCGGTCTCGCCCTTGTAATTGTATTTACGGGTGCCGATACTTACGCCGACTATATTGGTTGACGTGTTGGACGTGATGCCGTTGGTGTACGGCAGCGGGGTTTTGACTCCGTTTGCGACTGCGTAGATTCCGGGTTCGAGCTTGGTGTCGTCCTGTGCGGATGAAACGGCCGTGAAGCCGAGGCTAATTGCCAATAATACAATAATTCGTTTCATAGTGTGTTGTATTTGAAAAAATCAAAGAGGATGACAGAAAAGTCCGTGACTTTCGAAATCATCCTCTTTGTATTGAGAGTTAATGTTATTTCTTCTTGGCAACCTTCTTTGCCGCGGCTTTCATTGCCGAGTCATACATAATGGGAGTACCGATCATGATGGAAGCGTAGGTACCGATGCAGATACCGAGGATGAGGGCCACTGCAAGACCGCGGATGCTCTCACCGCCCCAGATAGCGATGGCAACCATAGGAAGGAGGGTTGACACCGAGGTGTTGACCGTACGGGTGAGGGTCTGGTTGAGTGAGGTGTTGACGTTCTCCTTGAAGTCTCCGTTGGGATGCAGCGTGAGGTTCTCGCGGATACGGTCGAAGATAACCACGTTGTCGTTGATGGCGTAACCGATGATGGTCAGAATGGCCGCGATGAAGGTCTGGTCAACGTCGAGGTTGAACGGCAGGATTCCGCTGAACAGGGAGAAGAATCCGATGATGATGATGGAGGTGTGGGCAAGAGAGACCACGCCGCCGAGACCCCAGGTCCAGCCTTTGAAACGGAATGCGATGTAGCCGAAGATGATGAGCAGTGCGAGGAGCACCGAAATCACTGCGGAACGCTTGATGTCGTTTGCTATTGAAGCGCCCACCTTGTCGGAACTGATGATACCGTTGGGGTTGTCGAGGGTCGATACAAAGTCGGAGAGAGAGAGTTCGTCCTTGAAGAGTCCCTTCAGAGCCTCGTAGAGCATTCCTTCAATCTCTGCGTCAACGCTGCTGGATTCATCCTGATATTTGTAGGAAGTGGTGATCTTCATCTGGCTTTCTCCACCGAACTGCTTGACTTCCGCAGAGGAGTTGGCGACGTTCTCGTCTGCGGCTGCCGCTGTGTTGAACACGTCGAGAACGGCCTCGCGTACCTGTTCGGCCTGGACGGGCTGGTCAAAGCGTACCACATAGGTGCGGCCTCCGGTGAAATCGACACCATAGGTGAATCCCTTGATGCAGATGGAGCCGATGGCGATGACGATGAGTGCTCCGGAGATGATGTAGGAGTACTTGCGTCCGCCAAGGAAGTTGACGTGTGTGTTCTTGAGGAAGTTCTTTGTCACGTTGTTCTCGAAAGTGATGCTCTTTCCCTTGCTCACGCGGCTTTCGAAAATGAGACGGGTGATGAAGATGGAGGTGAGGACGGATGTGATGATACCGATGATGAGGGTGGTTGCGAAGCCCTTGATGGGGCCTGAACCGAAGGCGAAGAGCACCAGACCGGTGAGGAGGGTGGTCACCTGACCGTCGATGATGGCGGAGTAGGCGTTGTTGTATCCATCGTGGATGGCCTTGCCCAGACCCTTGCCTGCCTTGAGTTCCTCCTTGATACGTTCATATATGATGACGTTCGCATCCACTGCCATACCCAAGGTCAGCACGAGACCCGCGATACCCGGCAGGGTAAGGACGGCGCCGAAGGATGCGAGGGTGCCGAACAGGAGGACGACGTTGGTGATAAGTGCGATGTCGGCCGCCAGACCTGCGCCCTGATAGAACAGAATCATATAGACGAGGACGAGGAGGAAGGCGATGACGAAGGAAATGAGACCGCTGCGGATGGATTCTGCTCCGAGTGAAGGGCCTACGACCTGCTCCTGGACGATTGTTGCGGGAGCGGGAAGTTTGCCGGACTTGAGCACGTTCACAAGGTCGGTGGCCTCCTCAACGTCGAAATGGCCGGTGATTGAAGAAGAACCTCCGGAGATTTCGCTCTGGACGGTAGGATATGAATAAACGGTGCCGTCGAGGACGATGGCGACCTGCTTTCCGATGTTCTCCTTGGTGAGTCTTGCCCAGGCATTTGCGCCCTCGGCGTTCATAGACATCGAAACGGAAGGCTCTGCGCCTCTGGTGTGCTCATAGACGACCTGGGCGTCGGTCACGACACCTCCGTCGAGAGGGGCCTTGCCGTCGCGGCTGGAAGCCTTGATGGCCACGAGCTCATAGGTGTTGTCGTTGATGTAGGTTGCGGGCTTGACGGACCACATCGGACGGAATTCTGCGGGGAAGAGCTCAGCTACCCTGGGGTTGGAGAGCATCCTGTTGACCTTGGCGGTGTCAATGGCATTGGCGTATCCGATGCAGGCGTTTCCGCGGGCCTGTGAAGGCTGCAGAACGGCGAACAGAGGGTTGGCCTTCCTGTAAGCCCTGATGTTGGCGGCGTCTTCCGCATTCTGGTTCTTGAGTTCCTCGGCCACGAGGTCGGAGACTTCCGTTTCGGGAGTGGAGACAGCGTCTTCCGCGACGGCGTTCGCCTGATTGATCTCGGCGAGAAGTTCATTGGCCTCAACGAGGTAGGGATAGATTTCCTGGTTGTCGAATGTTGTCCAGAATTCGAGGGAAGCGGTGCCCTGGAGCAGTTTGCGTACACGCTCAGGCTCCTTCACACCCGGAAGTTCGACGAGGATGCGTCCGCTGTTGCCGAGCTTCTGGATGGAAGGCTGGGTGACACCGAAGCGGTCGATACGGTTGCGCAGGACGTTGAACGAGTTGGCTACCGCGCTTTCGGCCTCTGTCTTGATGACGGAGAGGACTTCTTCGTCGGTGGATTCGGGCTTGATGCGGTCGCGCATCTCGTAGGTTCCGAATATCTGAGAAAGGCGCGCACCGCCGGAAACCTCCTTCCAGGCCTCCCCGAAGAGGGTGATGAGGTCTGACTGGGAAGACACGCTGCGCTCCTTTGCGAGAGCGAGAGCCTTCAGGAAGCCGGGGTCGGCATTGTTGCCTGCCAGAGCCTTCACGAGGTCTTCCAGCTGGACCTGCAGCATAACGTTCATACCTCCCTTGAGGTCAAGTCCGAGGTTGATTTCCTTGGCCCTTACATCCTTGTAGGTGTAGTTGAAATAAATTTTCTCAGAGGAGACGGAGTCTGTGTACCATCTGCTCTGCTCTTTCCTGATGGAATCCAGGTAGTACGCCTGGTCTTCTGCTGCGACTTTGCTGTATTCAACACTTTTGATGGCTTCCGCCACGGCTTTCTCTCCGGCCTTGACGGCCTTCTTGCCTTCAAGTCCTGAAACGAGGCTGAAGGACAGCTGCCATAGGCAGGCGATGATGAGCAGAATCGCTACGAGTCTGATTGCACCTTTGCTTTGCATAATTGTTTTGTATGTTATTTATTTTGTCAATAATCGCAAAATAGCCTACAAAAATACTCAAATTTTTCAAAGAAATGAATAAATTTGCAAGAACGATGAAAAGAAAGTCTATAATCCTCCTGATTTGTGTCTTCTGCGGAGTCGCGGTTTATGCCCAGAATCTGCAGAAAATGCTTTCTTATGACTTTGACGGGGCCCTTGCCGAGTACAGGGATTCTCTTGAGAATTGCACCGACTCGTTGAGGATGGCTGCGTTTATGAAGGCCGCCAAATGCGCCGAGAACGGAATCAGCCTTACGGAATACTGCCATCAGCCGATTGTCATCGCGCGCAGGCGTTTCCACAGGAATGAGTTCTTCCTCTATTATCCGCTCCGCGACAAGGCCTGGCATCAGGTCTGCAACGATACCTGCGCCGTGGTCTATGACGTTTCGGGAGCGAGGGACACCCTTTGTCTCGACAGGAGTGATTCCCTCCGGCTGTTCCCTATGGTTTGCGGGAAGGAGCGGTATTTCGCCTCGCAGGACCTGCACGGTATGGGAGGTTACGACATTTATGTGGAGAGCCTGGACGGGGAGACGGGATGCTGGAGCGAACCCCGGAATCTGGGATTCCCGTATTCGTCGCCTTACAATGACTACCTGTTTATCAATACGGAAGACGGAAAGTTCAGTATCTTCGCCTCGGACAGGGAGTGCCCTCCCGACAGCGTGAACGTGTATGTGCTGGAGTACGAACCGAATCCCGTTCACAGTGCGGTGAGCGATCCCGCGAAGCTCAGGGAAATGGCGGCGCTTGCCCCTTCCGCTGACGATAATCCGGAGCCCGCCGCGCAGCCTTCAGCGGAAAACGTGGACGAGCATACCCGTATATATATGGAAAAGGTGTCTGCGGTGCGCATCTGCCGTCAGGATGTTGCCTGCAAGGCGGAGGAACTCGACAGGATGCGGGCGTCTTATGCCGCCGCCGCGGAGGAGGAGAAGCCGAAGCTGGCGGAAAGCCTGATGGAGGGGGAAATGGCATTGACGACGCTGAGGGCGGCATTGGACAGGGCGTCCGCAGAATTGCGGGAGATTGAAATGGATTTCCTGCTGAACGGTGTGGAGATAAAGGCGGTCGCCGAAGCGGAGAACCCTGAAGAAAAGGCCCCGGCGCTTGAATTCAAGTTTGAGAAGAGGCAGTTCGGAGCCCCGCTGTTTGTAAAATTCCAATAACGATATGGAGTATTCTGAAATCAAGGACCGTTGCGTGTCATGGATACGCGATTGGTTCGACAGGAACGGTAAGGATTGCTGCGCCGTGCTGGGAATGAGCGGCGGAAAGGACAGCACGGTTGCCGCCGCGCTGTGCGCCGGGGCTCTGGGCCGCGACCGGGTGGTGGGCGTGGCGATGCCGGCGGAAGGGCAGAGTCTGAACGATGCCGATGAGATATGCCGCTGGCTGGGCATCCGCTATCTCTGTGTTCCAATAGGAGGCATCATCAATTCGTTTTCTACTCTTGCCTCCTGCAGAATATCTGCTCCGGGGGCAGAATACATCAGGACTAATGCCCCCATCGCAGATATTCTGCAGTCGGCCGGAACGGATGACATCAGGGCTAATGCCCCCATCGCAGAGACTTTACAGTCGGCTGAGACGCAGGGGCCCGAACTTTCCGGATGCAGGCCCTCCGTGATGGGGGCGTTAAGCCAGAAAATATTTGCCCCCGGAACGGAGGGGCTGCACCCGGAACAAACGGAAGCAGTCACTCTTTCGAAGCAGGCGGAGCAGAATATCCCGCCGCGGGTGAGGATGACGGTGCTGTATGCCGTGTCGCAGTCTTTGAACGGCAGGGTGGTGAACACCTGCAACCTGTCGGAGGACTGGGTGGGCTACGCTACCCGCTGGGGCGACAGCGTGGGCGATTTCAGCCCTCTTGGAGGACTTGTGGTGCAGGAAATCCGTGGCATCGGCCACGCGCTCGGCATACCTTCGAAATGGGTTGACAAGACTCCCGATGACGGACTGCCCCACAGTTGCTCGGATGAGCAGAAATTCGGTTTCACCTATGAGGTGCTGGACCGTTATATAAGGACCGGGGAGTGCGATGACGAGGCAGTGAAGGAGAAAATTGACGGTATGCATCGCCGCAACCTGTTCAAACTGTCTATGCCCGAGAGTTTCAATCCGTGGGGAAAATAGCGATTATCGGTGCCGGAGCGTCAGGCTGTTTCTGCGCTGTCTGCATCAAGGCGGCGAGTCCCGGTGCGGATGTGACCGTGTTTGAGGCCGGTCCGAAGCCGATGGCGAAACTGGCCCTTACGGGAGGCGGACGCTGCAATCTCACGAACACTTTTTCCGGCGTAGGAAATCTTCGAGACGTCTATCCTCGGTGCTTCAATCTGATGAAGCGCGTGCTTTCGTCTTTCGGCCCCGATGATTGCCGCGAATGGTTCGAAAAGGAAGGTGTCCGGCTTTATACCCAGCCCGACGGCCGGGTGTTCCCCGTTTCGGATGATGCTATGGAGATAGTGGGTCTGCTGGCGGAGAGAATGCGCCGGAGCGGTGTGGAACTGCGTTGCAGGCATAAGGTTATGGGGCTCCGGAAGGAAGACAGATTCATTGTTGACATTGAAGGCAGACCCCCGTTCGAGGCGGATACGGTGGTGGTTGCGAGCGGCGGCGGAACTGCCGGACTGCTTGGAAGCATAGGTTTGAAAACAGTCCCGCAGGTTCCTTCCCTTTTCTCATTCAGAATAGAAGACAGGTCGTTGCGGCCGTTGATGGGCTCTGTAGCTCCATCGGCCGTGCTCGGGCTGGCCGGCACCGGGTTCAAATCCGAGGGAGAACTTCTTGTCACCGACTGGGGACTCAGCGGACCGGCGGTTCTGCGGCTCAGTTCCTATGCCGCCCGATGGCTGGCGGAGCAGGGATACAGGGCTGATCTGGCAGTGAACTGGCTGGGAACCGGGGAAAGCGGGGTCAGGGAATGGCTTCGGGCGGCCGCCGCGGCAAACGGGCTCAAGCAGCTGGGCAGCGTGCATCCCGAAGGGCTGAGCGCGCGTCTTTGGAAGCATATTCTTTCCCGGGCCGGCATCCGGGAGGATTTGCGTTGGGCGGAACTGGGCTCGAAGGGAATCAACAGGTGCGTGGCGTATCTCACGTCAGACGTTTACAGGATAACGGGGCGCTGCCGTTTCAGGGACGAGTTCGTGACTTGCGGCGGGGTGGATCTTTCGGAGGTCAACGCTTCCACGATGGAGGCAAGGAGGGTCCCGGGCCTGTTCCTCACGGGGGAGGTGCTGGACGTGGACGCTGTCACGGGCGGTTTCAACCTTCAGGCGGCCTGGAGTACTGCCTATGTTGCGGCAGTGTCGATTATGGAAAGAATTTAGTATATTTGTAGGCAATGACTATTCTGATAACGGGCATAACTTCCGGATTCGGCAGGGCGATGGCAGAAAGGCTGAACGCCGACGGCCACAAGGTGTATGGCACGTTCCGCAAGGAGGGTGACAGGATACCGGGGGTAATTTATCTCAAGGCGGACGTGAGGAACGAGGAGGAGTGCAAGGCCGCGGTTGACAGCGTCGTGGCCGCGGAAGGAGGGATAGACGTCTTCATCAACAATGCCGGAATGGGGATAGGCGGCCCGTTGGAGTTCTGCTCCACGGCGGATGCGCAGCTCCAGATGGACACCAATTTTATGGGAATGGTACGCTTCCTGCATTACGTGATTCCCGTGATGAGGCGGCAGGGCTCCGGCAAGATTCTTTGCTTCAGTTCGATAGGCGGCCTGATGGGCCTGCCTTTCCAGGGCCTGTACAGCGCCAGCAAATTTGCCATAGAGGGTTACTGCGAGGCGCTCCGGATGGAGGTGAAGGCATTCGGGATAGACGTTGTGGTGATAGAACCCGGCGACTTCGCCACGAAGTTCACGTCGCAGCGCAAGTCGGTGACGGAAGATGAGGCATACAGGGTTTACAGAACCTATGCCGAATCCCTGGCCAGCATAGAGAAAGACGAACAGACCGGCCTGAAACCGGAATACCTCGCCGCGAAGATAAGCAGGATAGTGATGAAGAAACGCCCCGCCTGCTCCTATGTCATTTCGACTTTCGAGCAGTTCCTTTCCACTGTACTCAAACGGATTCTGCCTGCAAGATGGTTCTCGGCCATCCTCAGCAGTTATTATAAACTTTAAACCACGTGATTATGCGCAAATTGCTATTGCTCCCGCTGGCCATAATGGTGGCCGCCTGTTCCTCTGCGGAACTCAAGGTTATGTCTTTCAATATCCGTCTGGGGGTTGCCAATGACGGAGAGAATTCCTGGCCTAACCGTTGCCCCGCGACAGTTGCGATGCTTCAGGACCGGCAGCCGGACATCTTCGGCCTTCAGGAGGCATTCGATTTCCAGATAAAATACATCAACGGGAATCTCCCCATCTACGGCAACGTGGGTGTGGGACGCGATGACGGAGCGGGCAAGGGAGAGACTATGGCGATTTTCTGGAACACGGAGAAGATAGAACTTCTGGATTGGGGCACATACTGGCTTTCTGAGACTCCGGACGTTCCTTCGAAGGGATGGGATGCCGCCTGCATCCGAACGGCCACCTGGACAAAGATGAAAATGAAGGACAGCGGCAAGGAATTTTTCTATGTCAACACCCATCTCGACCACATAGGCCCCGTTGCCCAGAAGAACGGCCTGGCACTCATTGTGGAGAGGATAGGAACTATGAACCCGGACGGGCTCCCGATGATTCTTACGGGCGATTTCAACGTAACGGCGGACAATCCCTGTCTGGAAGACCTCGACAAGATGATGAAGAGCGCCCGCGTGGAGGCTCCGCACACTGACAACAGCATC
Organism: Candidatus Cryptobacteroides sp.; assembly: GCA_045641985.1. Taxonomy (GTDB): domain Bacteria; phylum Bacteroidota; class Bacteroidia; order Bacteroidales; family UBA932; genus Cryptobacteroides. Next base: position 39,638 of record JAZUHY010000066.1, on the reverse strand, counting down.
ACCTACAACGCTTGGGGAAAGGAGGAGGAATCCTCTGTGATTGACTACATCTATTATTCCGGGTTCAAGTCCTGCGACAATTTCAAGGTTGTGAACCAGTCTTATGCGGGCATCCCTTATATCTCGGACCATTATCCCGTAACCGCCACCCTCAAGTTCTAGGACGATGAAAAAACTGCTTGCGATTATTCCGGCTCTCTGTCTTCTGGCGGCCGTGAATGCAGGGGCGAAGGTGACTTTCCCCTCGGTGATAAGTGACAATATGGTGCTTCAGCAGCGCACCGACGTTGCGTTGTGGGGGACGGCCACTCCCGGGAAAACAGTGACTCTCACCACCGGCTGGTCCAACGAGCTGTTCCGGACCAGGGCCGATGCCAGGACGGGAAAGTGGAGCGTGACCGTAGATACACCCGCCGCGGGAGGTCCCTATGACATCAACGTGAGCGACGGCGAGTCCGTGACCCTGAAGAACGTTCTGATAGGGGAAGTGTGGTTCTGCTCCGGACAGTCCAATATGGAGATGCCCGTGAAGGGATACGGTTCCCAGCCGGCGAAAGACGCCACAGAGTTCATCGTGGGCGCAAAGCCATCCCGTCCCATCAGAATCTGCAACATCAGAAAGAAGTCCTCCAGAACCGTGGAGGAGGAGTCCGAAGGCAGTTGGGAAGAGCATACCCCGGTGGTCGTGGCAAACACCAGCGCGACAGCCTATTTCTTCGCCGAAGCCCTGCAGACCGCCATTGACGTACCTGTGGGCATCATCGTGTCGAGCTGGGGCGGCAGCAGCATCGAGACCTGGATTCCCCGCGAGGTGATAGCGAAGGATTTCCCCGAGTTCGACCTCGCTTTTCTGGACGACCCTACAATCGAAGTCCACAACTATCAGGCTCCCAGCCTTCTGTTCAATGGACAGGTGGCTCCCCTCGTGCCCTTTACTTTCAAGGGTATGATATGGTATCAGGGAGAGACCAACCGCTTCCGCCCCGAGCAGTATATCCGTCTTCAGGCGGCATATGTCCAGGCTATGAGGACTCTTTTCAAAGTTCCCGATGCCCCGTTCTACTTCGCGCAGATTGCTCCGTACAGGTATGGCGACGGCACGGAGTGTGAACTGGGATATTTCAACGAGGCGCAGCAGAAGTCCCTTGACGTCATCCCCCACAGCGGTATGGCGGTCCTCTGCGACATAGGCGAGTTCGGCACCATCCATCCCTGCGAGAAGAGGAAGGTGGGTCAGAGACTTGCCTATCTGGCGATGAAGCACGATTACGGCTTCGACTTTCTGGAGGCCGACGCGCCTGTCTTCAATGGTGTGGAATTCAAGGAAGGCAAGGCTTATGTGTCGTTCAAGACCGATATGGGGCTTTCTCCTATGGGCCGTGAACTGGGAGGTTTCGAGATGGCCGGTGCGGACAAGGTGTACCACAAGGCGACAGGCGTGCTTTACGGCAAGGACAACAAAGTGATTGTGGTGAGTTGCGCCGAAGTCCCCGAGCCCGTGGCCGTGCGTTATTGCTTCCGCGACTGGAGCGAGGGATCGGTATATAATAATTATGGAATTCCGGCGGCCCCGTTCCGTTCCGACGAGTGGGCCAGGGAAGATGTGAAATGAGTATGGCAGACAGCCTGGAAAAATACGGCCTGGACCTTCACGGCATAATGATTCTCGAGGAATACCGCGAGAATAGGGAGATTTTCGGAAAAATGATGGACGTGGCCCGTGACATTCTGAAAAGGAACATTTCCGACAACGGGATATATCTCAATGCCATCGAATCCAGGGTGAAGACGGAGAAAAGTCTGGCCGGCAAACTGGAGCTCAAGGGGTCGAAGTATTCTTTCCTCGAGGACATCACGGATATCGTGGGATTGAGGGTCATCACGTTCTACAGCGACGAGGTGGACAAGATTTCGGCAATGGTTGACAGACTCTTCGAGGTTGACTGGGCCAACAGCGTGGACAAGCGCAAGATGCACGAGCTCGACAGTTTCGGCTACAATTCCCTGCATTACGTCTGCAGGATACCCAGGTCGCTGTATTATGACCCGGAGCATCCCGAAATCAACAATTACAGGCTGGAGATTCAGATGCGTACGGCCCTGCAGCACGTCTGGGCCACGATGTACCACGATACCGGATACAAATCGGGGGTGGAGGTGCCTAGAGAGTACCTGCGCAATCTCAACAGGCTTGCGGGTATGATGGAACTGGCCGACGAGCAGTTCAGCCTCATCAGGACCAACATCAACGACTACAGGCGCGGGGTCCGGAAACTTGTGTCCAGCGGCCGTTTCGACGACGTGCCGCTCAACGGAGATTCTTTCAAGAGCTATCTTGAGCTCAAGCCCTTCGACAAGTTGGTAAAGAGAATAGCGGCCATCAATCAGGCTGAGGTCTATGAGTCCTCGTTCCTGCCCTACCTCAATGTTTTCAGCCATTTCAAATTCGAGACTCTGGGAGATTTGGACAGGTTTGTCAAGGAGAACAGCGAGGATGCATACAAGCTGGCCGTTTACCAGATAGGCAATACGGACCTGGATATTATTTCGTCCACGGTTGCCGTCCAGAATCTCTGCGCTGTATGCATTCTGAAAAGGAAAGGCGGCGTGGGAGGTCTCAAGCGTATGTTTGATGTTCTCGGCGGTTACTCGGACTATAACGAGAAGAGGGCTGAGAGGCTTGTGGAGACGGCAAAGCAGTTACCTTTTATGAACGGATGATTATGGCAAACAGGTATTTGGATACGTCTTTTGTGGACAGGGCGATAAAGTTTGCCGTGGATGCCCACTCCAATACGGAACGCAGGGGGAAGGGTTTCCCCTATGTGATTCACGTGCTGGAGGCTATGGAAATAGTCGCCACGATGACCAATGACCCGGAGCTTCTGGCCGCGGCGGCGCTGCACGATACCATTGAGGATACAGCGGTGACGGAGGAGCAGATAAGGTCCGCCTTCGGGGAAAGGGTTGCGGCTCTGGTGAAGGCGGAGTCCGACGTGATGGACAGCAGTGTCGGTGAGACCGAGAGCTGGAGGTCACGCAAACAAGCCGCCATAGCAAGGCTTTCTGCGGCGACGAAGGACGCAAAGACTGTGGCTCTCGGCGACAAACTCTCGAATATGAGGGCGATTGCCAGGGATTACAGGAAATCCGGCGACAGATTGTGGGACCTTTTCCACGCTCCGGGAGGGAAACCGGACCACGAGTGGCATTACCGCGGACTCGCGCAGGCTCTTTCCGAACTCGAGGGAACGGATGCCTATACGGAATTTTCGGCACTGATAGAAGAAGTTTTCAGAGGATAGTTTTATTTTTGCAGTATGAAAAGAAGATTCGATCCTGTTGAAGGAAAAAATGCGGAAATAATCGAGACTGTGATGAACTGTCCCGAAGTTGTGAACTTGCCGGAGGATGTGAAGTTCAAGGTTCGTCTGTGCGTGGAGGAGATTGAGGAGAATATCCTGGACTATTCGGGGACGACCTGGGTGGATGTTCACGTGAATGCGGCAACGGATGAGTTGAAAATAACGTTCAAGGACGGAGGAATGGAATTCGATCCTTTGAAAAGACAGGATCCCGATATCAACGCTCCCCTTGAGCAGAGGCAGATAGGCGGACTCGGAATCTACCTGTGCAAGGAGATGATGGATTCCGTGTCCTACAGATATGAAAACGGCAGTAATATTCTCACGATGGTTAAAAAAATCAAATAATTATGAACGTAGAAATCAGAAAGGAAAACGCCAAGACGTTTGTCAAGCTGACAGGAAGGCTTGACACCACCAATGCGGATCAGTTCCAGAAGGACATTGCTCCTCTGATGGAAGAGGCCAAGCCCGATTATGAGATTGACTGTACGGATATGGAATATACCTCAAGCCAGGGGCTGAGACTCTTCCTGATGCTCCAGAAGAGCGTTTCTTCCAAGGGAGGGTCGATGGTGATGACAAACATGAGGCCTCAGGTAAAGGAAGTTTTCGACATTACGGGATTCTCGAACATCATCAGAATCCTGTAGATGGATTTCGCATCACAGAGCATAGGACTGAGCACTGTAATCAATGCCCGGGATTTGGGCGGTTACGTCCTTCCTGACGGCCGTACCGTCAAAAGAGGCCTGCTGCTCAGGGGTGGAGACCTTGCCAGGGCCTCGGATGAAGACATCTCCATTCTGAAGGACCGGTATCACCTTGCCAGAATCTTTGACTTCCGTACAAGTATGGAGGTTACAAGTCTGCCGGACAGGGAAGTTCCCGGAGCCGGAAACATCTGGATGCCCGCATTCAATGAGAAAAGCAGTAAAATGGCTGAGATGGTTCTTCCGCGGGAAGCTTACGTCGATCTCGGAGGGTGGCTTGTGGAAAATGCAAAATCCGCCAAGGTGCAGTCGGTCGCCAGGGCTATGTATGCCGGGCTGGTGACGGACGACTTCACCCGGATGCAGTATGCCGGTTTTCTCCAGAACATAGTCAACACTTCTTCGGGAGCCGTCTATTGGCACTGTTCGCAGGGGAAGGACAGGACGGGCATCGCCGCGGCCCTTGTCCTCACAGCTCTCGGTGCAGGCAGAGATCTCATAATGGCCGATTACGGCATTTCCAACGAGTTCTATCGAGAGGACGTCGCCCGCTACTGCGCGCTTGTGGAAACGGAGGAGGAGCGTGAAGTGATATGGACTTTCATAGGGGTCAACCCCCGTTATTTCGGCCATGCCCTCGACCTGCTGGAAGCGCAGTACGGGTCGTTGATGAATTTCCTTACGGGTCCCCTATGCCTTACCCGGGAAGATATCTCGATTCTGCGCGAAAGATATACCGAATGAACGGAGAGTTCTAGTCTTCGCCTGCATAGGCGAGGGTGGCGACGGAAATTCTGACTCCGCCGCCGTAATTTTTGAAGATGGCCCTGCAGCAGGCGGCGGTGGTTGCGCCCGAGGTGAAAACGTCATCTACAAGCAGGATGTGCCCGGGCCTCTTTCCCGGGGAGGTCTCTTTGAATGAAAAGGAGTCCCTGACGTTTTCCTCCCGTCCGGACTCATCGAGAACGGTCTGGGTGCGGGTGTTCCTTGTCCTTGAAAGCGAGCAGTTGTCCAGAGCCGCGCCGGAGAAGGCGGGCATCATCGCCCTTGCTATTATTTCCGCCTGATTATAGCCTCTTTTCCATTTCCTTAGCCTGTGGAGCGGCACCGGCACAATGAGGTCAATGTCCCGGAAGCCGTCGGCGGCCGCGAGACGACGGGCCAGCATCTCCGCAAAGTATTTCCCTTCCTTGAAGTCCCTTCCGTATTTGAGTCCTTTGGGAATGGAGCTGTAGCCCGACTTGTAATAGATGAGCGCCGCGGCATTCAGGTACGTTCCCGCGGGGGCCTCGACCCGTCCGTTGAGGGCATCGGCCATAGGGTTGTGTACATATTCCCAGAAATGGGTGAGGGGAAGGTCCGCCAGGCAACGGATGCAGACAGTGTCTTCCGCAAGTATGAGCTCCCGGCCGCATACCGCGCATTTGCTGGGCAGCGACAGGTCCGCGATGCTTCTGAGGATTTTCCCTGCCGTCAGCACGACATAGCGCCGCAGCAGTTGACAACCTGGCCGCTGACGTAGGAGGCGAGGTCGCTGGCGAGGAAGAGCGCGACTTTGGCAACCTCCTCCACGGTGCCCCCGCGCCGGAGCGGAATGGTTTTTATCCAGGCTTCCCGTACGTCATCGGGCATCGCGGCGGTCATATCCGATATGATGAAGCCGGGAGCGATGCAGTTGGCGCGTATCCCCCTGGGGCCCATCTCTTTGGCTATGGATTTGGTAAGCCCTATCAGACCTGCCTTTGATGCCGAGTAGTTGCACTGCCCGGCATTGCCGTGCTCTCCCACAACGGAACTCATACTGATGATGCTGCCTCCGCGCTGCCTTGCCATCACGGGAGTGACGGCGTGGATGAAATTGAAGGCGGATTTGAGATTGACGCTGATGACCACGTCCCACTGCGCTTCTTCCATCCTGAGCATCAGGGTGTCTCTGGTGATGCCGGCGTTGTTCACGAGGATGTCGATTCTTCCGAAGTCGGAAAGTATCTGCTCCACCACGGAGTGTGCTTCGTCGAATGATGCCGCATCGGAGGCGTAGGCCTTGACCTTGTGCCCGAATGCCTTGAGTTCGTCGGAGGTCTGCCGCACCGCTTCGTCGATTGCAAGGTCGGTGAAGGCGATGTCCGCGCCTTCTTCAGCGAATTTGAGTGCGACAGCCTTGCCTATTCCTCTGGCCGCTCCGGTGATGAGCGCCGTTTTTCCGTCCAATAGTCCCATAGTGTCAGTCGTTTGCCATTGCCTCTTCAACTTCTTCCGGACTGATGGGGAGGCGTTTCCCACCCAGTCTTCTGGCTCCGTCTTCCGTGATGAGCAGGTCATCCTCCAGGCGTATGCCGCCGAAGTCGTAATATTGTTCGAGTTTGGAATAATCGACAAAAGCCTTCGCCTTGCCCTCACTCTTCCACTGCTCTATGAGGGCGGGAATGAAATAGATGCCCGGTTCGTCGGAGATGACATTTCCGGGAACGAGCCTGCGGGCCATTCTGAGGCTGCCGAGGCCGAGTTGGGAAGAGCGCCGCTGGTCGGCGTCGTATCCTACCAGGTTTTCTCCAAGGTCCTCCATATCGTGGTCGTCCAGACCCATATTGTGGCCCAGTCCGTGAGGGAGGAAGAGCCCGGCGACGCCTTCTTCCATCATAGAGCCGATGCTGCCGTGCACCAGACCGAGTGAGGCGAGGCGTTCGAGCATCAGTTCCGCGACGGCCTTGTGGACGTCAAGATATGCAGTCCCCGGCTTTGCAAGCGAAAAAGCCAGGTTGTTGCAGTCGCAGACTATGCTGTAGATGTCGCGCTGCCTTGAGCTGAACTTGCCGGAAGTGGGATATGTCCTGGTGAAGTCCGATGCGTAATGCTCGTTGTTTTCCGCTCCTGCGTCGATGAGTAGAAGTTTCCCGGGTTCGATGGGCATCTGGTGCGAATGACAGTGGAATATTTCACCGTGTTGTGTGAGGATTGTGGTAAAACTGGTCCCCCATCCCTTTGCAAGGGTGACGGCTTCCATCTCTCCCACAATCTCCTGTTCAATCCTGCCGATGCGTATGCCCTTTCTGGCGACGGTGTGCATTTCCATTCCCAACACGGCCGCTTCATCCAGGAGCCGTATCTCTTCGGGAGTCTTGACGAGGCGCATCGAAATGACGGCCTTGACGAGAGCTTCGGACGCTGCGGGGCATCCCGCCTTCCCGTTGCTGAACGTCTGTGCCGGTTCGAGCCCCACAAGAGATGCCAGCCGCATTGCATTGTAGTACCTCGACACGGGCAGGAAATGAATCTTACGGCCCTTGATTATGGCCTCAGACACTGCCCGGGACAGTTTGGATGTCGGCAGAGTGTTTTCTACGCCCACCGAGGCGGCCTGGGAGGCGACGGATTCCATAGGACCCGTCCATATTATATCGTCTATGCTGAAATCATCGGCAAATATGGTTTCCTTGCCGGAATCAAGGTCCAGCACGGCGGCGAATCCGGGTTCGTCTATGCCGAAGAAGTACAGCCAGTTGCTGTCCTGCCTCCATTTGTACGGATTGTCCTTGCACTGTGCGGGAGATTCCACATTTCCAATGAAGAGGACTATGCCGTCCTCTCCTTTCATCTTTTCTAGAAGGGCCTTGCGCCGGTTGACATAAGTTTCCTTGGAAAACATATCCGTATGATTTTGATTCCGCTAAGATAGCAATAAACTTATTCTAGAGCAAAACTGATTTCCACGTCGCCGAAACGGCCGGTAACCACATCCTCTTCCTGGAAGAAGCTTGCGGCCAGCTGCCCCCTCCACACGATGTCATCCTTGTCGTTATAGGGGATGTCGAGGTCGAAGCCGTAGGATTTGGAGTTTATCTTTACGGTTGCGGAACACTTCCAGCTGGTAGTGGTGCCCCCGTCGTCTTCCGTCACGAGGAAGGCCATCATATCCAGCTGGTTGGAAAAGTCGGAAAGCATTATGGTATTGAAGGGCACCTCTTTCCCTTTCTCACACCTTCTTATGACAATCATAAAGTCCGTGACGGAGGGGTTGTACAGGCGCATATCCGCCTCCGTCTTGGCCGTGAACCGGTCCACGGCGCCGAGCTTTACGAAAAATTCGCTCGCGCCCCCGAACCAGCTGTCGTAGTGCCTCAGCATCCTGAAGGATTTGAGCAGCAGTTTTCTGGTGACTCCCTTGGTTCCGGGCACGGGGCCGCTCTTGGAATAAAGTTCCAGCGGGGTGAATGCGCTGTCGTCGTTGGTGTTCACCACCCATACGGGACGTTCCATCGCCACAGCCTCGTCAACGTACACGGAATCCACCACCCTGATGCCTTCGCCGGTCCGTATCATCTCGTAGCCGTAGTTGGACTCCGCGCCATATCCCGGGTCGAAGGTGATGATGGGCAGAGTCTCGCCGTCCCAGTCGTCCGAGTAGGGGATGTACAGCTGATATCCGCTGTCTTCGAGCCTCCTGATGTAGTCCTCCACGTCGGATGCTCCGGATTTGGTGCTCCGTGTCTTCTCAAGATGCTCCCTGATGAGCTCGCGGAGAGGGTGCGAATAGGTGGAGCGGGTGGCGGCTCTCGTTTCCGCGTCATCCCCCACACCGCATCCCGGGGCCTGGAAGATGTCCTTCACAAGATATTCCTCGTCGTAACCGTTCCCGGCGGAGGAGCCGGCGGCATTGTAAACCTCCTGCAGATGCTCTTTCTCCAGAGGAAGTTCAGAGAGCATCTTCGCCACGGAGCGGAGGCTGATGTCATCCTCGGGCAATTGTCGGGCGGTGTTCCCGTCCGGAGCGAATCCGGTGCAGGCCGGGAGAATGAGCAGGCCTGCCATAACAAAGCATAAATTTCTCATAACGGCATTTTTCTGCAAAGTGACGCAAAAACAGCCGTTTGTCCTAAAAATCAAACGTTTAGTTTTCAGTGACGGAATGTGACGAACCTGTCTTTGCCGGCCAGGTCCTTTTCTGTCAAGACGTTGCGGAACCCTGCCCGGGAGAAAGTTTCCGCGGTTTCCTTTCCGTATCTTTCATTTATTTCGACGATTCCGCAGCCGTCTTCGCCGAGCAGGCGTTCCGCCCAGCGGGCTATGGCCCGGTAGAAGAGCAGGGGATCCTCGTCGGATACGAAGAGGGCAAGCGGCGGCTCGTAGTCCGTGACGTTGGGCCTCATAGAGGTGTTTTCGGAGTTGCAGATGTACGGGGGGTTGGCAGTCAGGAGGTCGTACCGGCCTGTGAAAGGAGGGCCTTCCAATATGTCCGCCTCGACGAAGGACGGTCCCGGACCGGCGAATTGTCCGGAGGCAATGTCCAGAGCGTCCCGCGAGATGTCAACGGCGCAGACCGAAGCGCCGGGTATGTCTTTGAACAGGGTCCAGGCTATGCAGCCGGAGCCCGTGCAGAGGTCGAGAATCTTCGGCCTCCCGATGCCCCTGACCATTTCCCGCCCCTTTTCCACGAGCAGTTCCGTCTCCGGCCTGGGAATCAGTACTCCGGGTCCGACCTTGAACGTTCTCCCGCAGAATTCAGTCTCGCCGAGAATGTATTGGACGGGTTCCCATTTCATAAGGCGGGCGATGTCCGGAGCGGCCAGACTTTCGTCAATGCATAAGTCGGGGTGCAGGATGTGTGAGAATCTTCCCGTCCTGAACCTCTTGTGGCATACAAGAAAAACTATATTCCGTGCTTCTTCGCGGGGATATAGTTTTTCAAGAGTGGCAGTGCTCTCGCGGATGAAGTCTGCGAGCCGCATCTATGAGTTTTCTATGATTGTGCTCAGGAAATCCGTGATGTCCAGACCGGCCGTGCGTACCATCTTCGGCACCAGGGAGGCGCTGGTCATTCCGGGAATCGTGTTGACCTCAAGGAAGAAGAGGCCCTCTTCCGTCAGGATGTAGTCCATCCGGACGACTCCCGCACAACCGAGGAATCTGTAGAGTCTCTTTGTTGTCCCGCTCACGAGCTCCGCTTCGGAATCTGAAATTTCCGCCGGGCACACTTCATTGCTGTGTCCGTTGTATTTGGCATCGTAGTCGAAATACTCGTTTTCCGTGATAATCTCGATAATGGGCAGGGTTTGAATGTCTTTCCCGTCGAAATATGCGGCGCAGGTGAGTTCGCGGCCGTGGACTCCCTGCTCGATGAGGACGGCGGGTCCCTCCGAGAAGGCGAATTCAACGGCTCTCTGCAGGTCTTCGGCTTTCCTTACCATTGTGACGCCGAAGCTGGAACCTCCGATGGTGGGTTTCACAAAAACGGGGAACTTCATTTCCGCGCCGGCCTTGGCACAGACGCCGGCTATGTCGGAACTGCCTTTGCGGACGAGCGCATCCGGGGCGCATTTCACTATCCCGAGGTCGCGGATATAGCTTTTGCAGGCATATTTGTCGAATGCGATAGTGGAGACGGATGCGCTGCAGGTGCTGAACGGAATGCCGAGAATCTGGAGATAGCCCTGGAGTTCGCCGCTTTCTCCGGGAGCCCCGTGCTGGACTATGTAGGCATAGTCGAACCTGACTTTCTCTCCCAAAGCCGTGACGGAGAAATCGGTCTTGTCAATTTCCGGGCGCGAGCCTTCGGGGAAGGTGACCCTCATCGCGTTCTTCTTCTTGAAGGCAACGAGATGCCAGCGTCCGAAGCGCGCGAAGATTTCGTAAACGTCGTATTCGTTGCCGTCTATGCGCGAGGCGACGAATTCACCGCTACGGCAGGATACTTCCCATTCGGAGGAGTCGCTGCCGTAGATAACTGCAATTGAATTGTATTTGCCCATATCAGTCGAAAAAATTCTGTTGTTGATTCTGTTTGGAAGAAGAGGTTTCCTCTATGTCTCCTCCTTCGCAGTCGAGGTTCAGGGTGAGACCTGCCGGCGCCGTGAATCTGTCCTCTTCGCTGAAGATGCCGTCCTTCAGGCATTTGGTCATAAATATGCCCCAGATGGGGAGAGCCATATTGGAACCGCCTCCCAAGGCAAGGGACTGGAAGTGAATCTGGCGGTCTTCGCCTCCGACCCAGATGCCCGCCGTAATGCTCGGGGTATAGCCGATGAACCAGCCGTCGGAGTTGTCGTTGGTCGTGCCCGTCTTGCCGGCTATTTCGCCTTTCAACCCATATTTGGCCCTGAGCCTTATTCCTGTGCCGTGGTTAATTACGCCCTGCATCAGATTCACCATCAGGAAAGCCGTCCTGTCGCTGATGGCCTCCCTTTTCTTGTTGGTGAATTCGGACAGCACGTTGCCCTCGCTGTCCTCAATGCGTGTGACGAAGAGAGGCGATACATAGACTCCCTTGGAGGGGAAGGTGTTGTATGCGGCAACCATTTCGAGGGGAGAGAGGTCGGCCGGCCCGACGCAGAGGGAATAGACCTCGTCGATGTGGCTCTGGATACCCATCCTGCGCATCATCTGGGCCATTGCCTGAGGCCCGAACTGCCCCATAAGGTAGGCCGAGATGTTGTTGGAACTGTGGGTGAGGCCCCATTTCAGGGTGACGGTGCGGCCTATCCATTCCTCCTTGTCGGTGCTTCTGGGAGTCCAGGTGGTGTCCTGCACCTCGAAGGTCTGGGGCACGTTCACAACCTTGTGGCAGGGCTCCAATCCTTCCTGCATGGCAAGGGTATAAAGGAAAGGCTTGATGGTGGATCCCACCTGGCGTTTGCCCTGACTGACGTTGTCGTATTTGAAATAACGGTAGTTGGGACCTCCCACGTAGGCTTTCATATGACCCGTGGAAGGCTCGATGGCCACGAATGCGGCCCTGAGGATGCTCTTGTAGTAGCGGATGGAGTCATTGGGAGTCATCACGGTGTCGATGTGGCCCCTGCCGTTCCAGGAAAACACCCTCATACTGACGGGCTTGTCGAACTGGGCCAGAATCTCGGAGGAAGAAAGACCTTCCTTCTTTGCGCTGCGGTAGCGGTCACTCCAGCGGCGGGCATTGCTCATCAGCAGGTCAACGGTCTTCTGGTCCACATCGTTGGAGAAAGGCCTGTTCCGTTTCCATTTCACCTCGCGGTCGAAGACTTTCTGGAGGTCTTTTCCGAGGTGTTCAGCCACGGCCTCCTCGGCGTTCTTCTGCATCTTGTAGTTGACGGTGGTGTATATCCTCAGCCCGTCCTTGTCCAGGTTGTATTTCTCTCCGTTGGCCTTCCTGTTTTTGTTGAGCCATCCGTAGAGCTCGTCCTGAGCCCATCTCAAAGAGTCGGCGGAGTAGTCCTCGACCGTGCTGTATCTGTTCCTGCGCGGTTTTTCGGCATTCATATACCGGCGGAGCATGTCGCGGAAATACGGGCCGGTGCCGGAGTTGTGGTCCTGCACCTGATATTTTTCCACCGTCAGCGGAATGAGACAGATGGAATCGGCCTCAGTCTTTGTCAGAAAATGGTTCTTCTGCATTCTTCCAATCACGAAATTCCTCCTTGCCATAGACCTCTCGGGGTTGAGGACGGGATTGTATCTGGTGGGTTTGTTGACCATTCCTATGAGGGTTGCGGCCTCCTCGACGCTCAGATCGGCGGGTTCCTTGGCGAAGAAGGTTTCTGCCGCCGCCCTGATGCCGTAGGCTCCGCTGCCGAAGAATACCGAGTTGAGGTACATATCCAGAATCTCGTTCTTGGTGTAGTTCCTTTCGAGCTTGACGGCTGTGGTCCACTCCTTGAGTTTTGTCCATACCATCACGACAGAAGACCATCCCGGAATCTTGCACTTGACTTCGCGTCTGGGGTAGAGGGTCTTGGCAAGCTGCTGGGTGATGGTGGAACCTCCTCCCTGGCTTGAGTCCCGCATCAGCAGTGTCTTCACGAGCACTCTGGCCAGACCTTTGGTGTCGATGCCGGAATGATTGTAGAATCTGGCGTCCTCGGTGGAAACCGCCGCGTGCACCAGATACGGCGACAGTTCCTCGTAGGAAACATAGGTGCGGTTTTCTATGTGGAACGTGGACAGGATGGTTCTGCCGTCATCGGCAATAATCTGCGTGGCAAGTTTGTTCTCCGGATGCTCAAGCTCCTCGAAGGAGGGGATGCGTGCGAACATCCACACCAGCAGGAGCATCAGGAACAGCACGGCGAAAGGTGCCGTCAGTATTATCCAGAACCATTTGGTTATTTTTTTCTTCGTGTTGTCTGTCATCTGCTCTGCATTTATTTGCCAAAAATACTCATTAAATTTTGAAAAATTCCGAGTTTGTGTTTTTCTTTGCAGTTTGAAACAAAAAAAATCAAGGTATGGCGGGAAAGCTTGTGATAGTGGAGTCTCCACACAAGGCAAAACAGATTCAGGGATATTTGGGCGACGGATATACGGTCAGGGCGAGTCAGGGCCACGTCAGAGATTTGCAGGAGAAGGGCTTGAGCATCGACGTTGAACACGGTTTCAAGCCGGAATATGCCGTGTCCCCCGGGAAGGAAAAGATAATAAGGGAGCTGAAAACCCTGGCGAAAAATTCGGATATCGTTCTTCTGGCATCCGACCCGGACCGCGAGGGGGAGGCTATCGCCTGGCATCTCAAGGAGGTCCTCGGCCTCGATGAAGGCAAGGCCCGTCGCATTTCGTACAATGAAGTGACGAAGAATGCCATAGAAGAGGCTCTGGCCAATCCCCGGGACATCGATATGGATTTGGTGAAGGCCCAGACGGCGCGCAGGGTGCTCGACCGGCTGGTGGGTTTCGAGCTGTCTCCCGTGCTTTGGAGAAAAATCAGAAAAGGTCTTTCCGCAGGACGTGTGCAGTCCGTGGCCCTGAGGCTTGTGGTTGACCGTGAGAGGGAAATCGCCTCATTCGTGCCGGAAGCTTCATACCGGGTGGAAGCGCAGTTCGACGCTGACGGGAACAGGATAAAGGGCACGCTGAACACCAGGTTCACTTCCATTGAAGATGCGAGGAAGTTCCTTCAGGACAGCATAGGCGCGGCATACAGCGTCCGAGGCGTTGAAAAAAAGGACGGCGTGCGCTATCCGGCACCTCCGTTCACGACGTCCACCCTGCAGCAGGAAGCCGCGCGCAAACTGCATTTCCCGGTCAGTATGACGATGAGGGTTGCGCAGTCCCTGTACGAAAGGGGACTCATCACCTATATGCGTACCGATTCCACCAACCTGTCATCGCTTGCGCTCGGGACGGCGAAGAAGTTCATCTGCGACAATTTCGGAGCGGAGTATTCCCATTCCCGCCAGTACAAGACCAGGGCGAGGGGGGCTCAGGAGGCGCACGAAGCCATCAGGCCCACATACATCGGGAACACGGAGATTGAAGGAACGGCCCAGGAGCAGAAGCTCTACAACCTGATTTGGAAACGTACCGTCGCCTCCCAGATGGCTGATGCCAGAGTTGTCAATACCAACGTTGAAGTCCTGTCCGACAAGCGGAGCGAATTCTATAACGTGCAGGCTGTGGATGTGATTTTCGACGGGTTCCTGAAACTCTATATGGAAAGTTCCGACGACGAGGAGACCCCGGAAGAGATTTCCTCCCTCCCCTCGCTCAGGAAGGGGCAGCCCCTCGGCTGTGTTTCCGTGAACGCGGAATGCAAATATTCCCAGCCTCCGTACCGCTATTCGCAGGCCACGCTTGTGAAAAAGCTCGAGGAGCTGGAGATAGGAAGGCCTTCCACATACGCGACCATCATCGACACTCTCACCAAAGTCCGCGGCTACGTGGAGCAGGGAGACAAGGAGGGACGCAAGGTTGAGGTGGAGAATCTTTCATTGAAGGGGGACACGATAAGTTCCGTCAGGAAGAAAGAGACAATCGGTGCGGAGAAGGGCAAACTTCTGCCCCTGGATCTGGGCCTGATAGTTGCGGACTATCTGGTTGACAATTTCGCCACTATCCTGGACTATGACTTTACCGCCACGGTGGAGAAGGATTTCGACAAGGTGGCGGAGGGCAGGCTGGTCTGGAACGAACTGATATCGAATTTCTACGGTTTCTTCCACAAGCGCGTGGAGGAAACGATGGCGGACGGGAAATTCAATCACGTTTCCAGGGAACTCGGAGTGGACCCGGCGGACGGCCGGACCGTGGTTGCCAGATTCGGGCAGTTCGGACCATACGTGCAGAAGGGTGAAGGGGACAACAGGGTCTTCGCCAGCCTCGCCAAGAATCAGCTGATAGAAAGCATCACCCTGGAGGAGGCGTTGAAACTTTTCCAGCTCCCGCGCACGGTAGGCAGTTACAACGGAATTGACATCGTCGCCAGAAAGGGGCGTTTCGGTCCGTATCTCGAATACGGAGACAGGAACATTACTCTTCCCCGCGGTGCCGATCCAGTCAAAATCGGCCTCGAAGAGAGCGTGAAACTCATTGAGGCGTATTTGACCAAAACCCCGGAGACAGCCGTAATCAGCGAATTCAAAGACTCGGACATTATCGTGATGAAAGGGAAATACGGGCCCTACATAAAGCACGACGGAGGGAACTACAAAATTCCCGCGGGCACTGACGCCTCGGCTCTGACGGAGGAGGCCTGCAAGTCGATAATCGCCGGCTCAAGCCCTACCGGGCGCAAGTTCCGCAAATTCAGAACGAAATAGATATGGGACAGTATCACATCGACGGGATAGACAAAAGAATACTCGCTTCCCTCATAGGCAATGCGAGAAAGCCTTACCTTGAGATAGCCCGCGAGTGCGGTATTTCCGGCGCCGCCATCCATCAGAGAATCCGTAAGCTCGAAGAGAACGGAGTGATTGCCGGTTCCCGTCTGATGGTCAAGTACAATGCTCTGGATTTGGGAGTCTGCGTCTATATTAACATCTCCCTTTCGGAGGCTGACAAATATGCTGAAGTTGTGGACGCCCTGAAGAAGATTCCGGAAATAGTGGAGTGCCACTTCGTGACGGGAAGGTACGCTCTCCTCATCAAGGCCTTCTGCCGCAGCAACGATGACCTTATAAACGTCGTCATCAGAAATATCCAGAATATCCCTTACGTCCAATCGACGGATACCGCGATTGTGCTGGATACCGCCTTCGACCGTGAGGTGGACGTCAAGGTGTAGCGGAAGCGATTGATTCCGCAAGCCGCAGGTCTTCCGGCGTGGTAATCTTGATGTTGAGTCTCTCCCCTTCGGTGAAGGATATTTCCACGCCTTTCCCCGCAACTACCGAGGCATCGTCGGTGAAGGAGTCCCGATAGGCCTGCCTGTAGGCATCTTTCAGGATTTCCGAACGGAACATCTGGGGGGTCTGCACCGCCACTATCTTCGTCCTGTCCGGTTCCGGGAGCGACCCGTCCCTGAATTTAAGGGAATCCGTCACGGGCACCGCTGGCACAAGAGCCTTGCAGTCATCCATCTTTGCCAGCATTTTCCTTATCAGGGCGGCGCTGGCAAACGGTCTGACGCCGTCGTGCACGGCGACAAGAGCTCCGTCAGGAATCCTGTCCAAAGCGTTTTTGACGGAATGGAACCTTGTCATTCCTCCGCAGACAATCGTCTGGGGAGCGTTCAGCGCGTGCTTCCTGCACAGGTCTTTCCAGGTTTCGACGTGGGCGGCCGGCAGGACTGTGATTATCCTTGCCTCCGGGCAGGCTTTGAGGAAGGCTTCGATGGAGCGCTGGAGAATGGGAACCCCCCGCAATTCAACAAACTGCTTGGGCGTCTTTCCTCCCATTCTTGTGCCGCTGCCCCCGGCTACGAAAACCGCATAGATTTCCCCTTCCATTTTAAAACAGGTTCCAATAAATAATTTGGACAAATTTAACTATTTTTACGTATATTTGTAAGAATACTAACAAGCGTTTATATGGCCTCATCGTTTTTCAATCAGGAAATTGCCATAGACCTCGGCACCGCCAATACCATCATCTACCAGAACGGGCAGATTGTGCTGGACGAGCCGAGCATCGTGGCCATCGACAACAATACCGGAAAGTGCATCGCCATCGGCCAGAAGGCAAAGCTGATGCACGACAGAACCAACCCCGGCATAAAGACAATACGTCCCCTCAAGGACGGAGTGATAGCCGACTTCAATGCTGCGGAGATAATGATCCGCGGCTTTATCAAGCAGGTCGGAAGCAGGCACCGCAGCCTCTTTACTCCGAATCTGAAAATTGTGGTGGGCATCCCGTCGGGCTCGACGGAGGTTGAGATACGCGCCGTCCGCGACTCCACGGAGCACGCCGGAGGCAGGGATGTGTATCTGGTGTACGAACCTATGGCCGCGGCCCTGGGCATAGGGCTTGACGTCGAGGCTCCCAAGGGGAATATGGTCGTTGACATAGGTGGCGGAACCACGGAAATAGCCGTGATTTCTCTCGGAGGATTGGTGCAGCAGGACAGCATCCGCACTGCGGGTGACGTGTTCACCGCCGACATCCAGCAGTATCTCCGTCAGCAGCATAACATCAAGGTCGGCGAAATAACGGCAGAGAAAATCAAGCTTGCCGTGGGTGCTGTCATTCCGGAACTCGAGGTGGAACCGGAGCCTTTCGTCGTCCGCGGCCCCAATCTTATGACGGCGCATCCCGTAGAGGCCGTCATCACCTATGACGAGATATCCCATTGCCTCGACAAGTCCATAGCCAAGATAGAGACATCCATTCTTCACGTCCTGGAGAACACTCCTCCCGAGCTTTATTCCGACATCGTTGAGAACGGAATATTCCTGTCGGGCGGCGGTGCCCTTCTCCGTGGCCTCGACAAGCGTCTGACGGACAAGGTGAACATTCAGTTCCACGTTGCGGAGGATCCTCTCCACGCCGTGGCAAGGGGAACCTGCGAAGCATTGAAGAACACAGACCATTATTCCTTCCTCATAAGGTAATGGCCAGGATTTCGGGAATATCGAAAGCCTTGTCGGCGACAGTCTTCATCATTCTGGAGATTGCTGCCATTGAATTGATTTCCCATACATCCGCCGTCCGGAATGTCTGGATAAACAGGACCTCGCACCGGGTGACGGTATATACCGGAGGCCTAGCGGAAACGGTGAGGAATTACTTTCTGCTGGCCGACCGGAACGAGGAACTTGCCAGGGAGAATTTTGAATTGTCCAGGCAACTGGACCGCTACAGGAATCTCTACCTCGAGGAAAACGCAAACGCCGTCCAAGCCGGGGAGGACGATGATTTCTCATATATCCCGGCCAGAATAGTCAAGATAAGCCGCAACTCGCAGCACAACTATATCATCCTGGACAAAGGGTCCGAGGACGGCGTGAAACCCAACTCCGGAATTGTCACCAGAAACGGGGTCGTGGGTATCGTGGATGCGGTTGACAGGCATTACTCATACGGCCTCTCGCTGATGAACACGAAGGTGAGCGTCAGCGCCAGAGTCGGCGGGAAAGGCGTGGTCGCTCCCCTGGTGTGGGACGGTGTAGGCACGGACGGAGGCCTGCTCAGGAATATTCCGGTGCAGGCTGAAATCAATCCCGGAGACACTGTCCGCACAAGCGGAATATCGGACATTTTCCCCGGAGACATTCCCCTGGGCGTGGTCGAAGGCACCGAAAATGTCGATGGAGTGGCCAAGGAAGCGGGAATCAGACTGTTTCAGGACTTCTCGACCGTCAGGTATGTGACCGTCGTCTGCAATCCCCGAAAGGAGGAAATAGAAAATCTTGAGATGAAGGAGGAGTGCTTATGAGGAACGGACTGACAATGCTTATATTGCTGATTGCCCAGATTCTTGTCTGGAACTATCTCAACCTGTCGCAGTTTGTTCTGCTGACGTTCCTGCCGGTGATGGTTCTGTGTTTCCCCACCGGTATGGGCACCGTGAAGCTTATGTTCATTTCGGCCGCCGCCTCTCTTGCGCTGGATTTCCTTACACACGGAATCCTGGGTTTGACCTGTGCCGCGATTCTTCCCGTCGCGTTCTGCCGCAGGTTCGTGATTTCCATTATCTTCGGGGAGGAAGTTATCGAGAGGGAGGAGTGCCTTTCCTTCCGCCGTCAGGGATTCTTCAAGATGTTTCTGGCCATCATTGTCTGCACTGCCCTGTTCCTTGTCGTGTATCTTTGGCTGGACGGCGCCGGAATGCGTTCTCTTGAGTTCAACGGTATCCGCTTTGCGGGCTCTCTTGCGGCAAGTTCTCTGGTGTCTGCATTAATTGCCTCCCTGCTGACGGGCGAAGAGAATTCAAAATGAAAACAAGCCGGAAGAACAAACTGCTGATAGGCCTGGGGTTGACGGTTCTCATCCTCCTTGTCAGGTTGTTCATCATCCAGATACTCGACGACAAATACAAACGGAGCGCGGAAAACAATTCGATGGTTTTCAACGACATATTTCCTCCGCGAGGCATAATCTACGACAGATACGGCAATGTGCTGGCAGGCAACGGGATATGCTATGACGTGATGGTGCGCCCACGCGATGTCAGGGAGTTTGACACCCTGGCTCTCGCGCGTCTTCTGAATGTCCCGGAAGACTTCGTCAGGGAGAGGATGGCTTATTACAGAAAGTATCGCAGTTCCATCGGATTCCAGGAGAGATGTTTTGTGAAAAGGGTTTCCTCCGACGTGTTCGCGCGCTTTTCGGAGCAGGAATACAAATATCCCGGGTTCCGGATGCAGATGCGAAGCGTGAGGGAATATCCCTTCAACGCGGGCGGCAACCTTCTCGGCTACATATCCGAGGTCGATGCCGACGACCTTTCCAGACATCCCGAATACAAGAGGGGCGACTATATCGGGAAAACAGGACTTGAGGCCGCGAGGGAAGAGGACCTGAGGGGGCAGAAGGGATATCATATCTTCCTGAGGGACTCCCGCAACAGGGTTCAGGACTCCTATATGGAAGGCAAATACGACGTTGACGCCGTGGTCGGCCACGATATCGTCACCACCATAGACGCCCCGCTCCAGCAGTACGGCCAGAAGCTGATGGAAGGGAAGAAGGGCAGTCTGATTGCGATAGAACCTTCTACCGGGGAGATTCTGACAATGGTATCAAGCCCCGGAATAGACGTGGATGTACTGGCCGACATAGGTTCCTATTACTCCGAAATATCGAAGGACGAGAACAAACCTATGTTCAACAGGACCGTGATGGCTTCTTATCCTCCCGGTTCGGTGTTCAAACTGGTGAACGGCCTCATAGGTCTTCAGGAAGGTGTCCTGAAGCCCGGGTATATGTATCCCTGTTACGAGGGATTCTATTATTCCAGGGGCCACAAGCTCGGCTGTCACATCCATCCCTCCCCCCTTGCGCTGAAGGACGCCATCGCATCATCCTGCAACAGCTATTTCTGTTATGTGTTCCGCAATATCCTTGAAAACGAAAAATACGGCAACATTCAGGAGTCTTTCGACGTGTGGAGGGATTATGTCCTGAGTTTCGGCTTCGGGCACAAACTGGGCAGCGACTTCCCTTCGGAACTCGGAGGCAATATCCCCGAATCGGGGTATTATGACAGGATTTACGGGAAGGGAAGCTGGCGATTCCCCACGATAGTATCCCTTTCCATAGGTCAGGGGGAGATAGGTGTGACGCCTCTCCAGATTGCAAACCTTGCGGCGACTATGGCCAACAGGGGATATTATTACATTCCTCATCTGGTCAAGGATTCGGAGGGTGTCACGATAGACGAAAAATATCATCAGAAGCAATATACCAAAGTGGACACCTGCCATTTTGCGACGGCCGTGGAAGGAATGTATATGGCTGTGAACGGGGGTGGCAGTGCGGGGTCCACGGCATTGAGGGCGGCTGTCCCCGGACTGGATATCTGCGGCAAGACGGGAACGGCGCAGAACCCGCACGGCAGAGACAATTCCGTGTTCATCTGCTTCGCCCCCAAGGACAATCCCAGGATAGCGGTCGCGGCCTATATCGAGAATGCCGGGTTCGGAGCCACCTGGGCCTGTCCCATCGCTTCTCTGCTGGTTGAAAAATATCTCACCGGGTCCATCAGGGAGGTACGCAAACCGGTGGAAGACAGAATACTTGAAACAAGGCTCATTCAATGAAAAACCAATTTGACAGAGGACTCAGAAAGACCGTCGATTGGAAATTGGTGGTCTGCTATCTGCTTCTCGTACTGATAGGATGGATTAATATTTACGCATCCGTTCATTCCGGAGATACGGTTTCCATTTTTGATCTGGGGTCGCGCAGCGGCAAGCAAATCCTCTGGTTCGGTTTTTCGCTGGTAGCGGCGGTCCTCATTCTTTTCGTAATCAGTCCGCGCCTGTGGGAGGTATTCTCTTCGCCGGCATATTTTGTTGTCCTCATCCTGCTGGTGGCGGTCATCTTCCTGAGCAAGGAGACCAAGGGGTCCCATTCGTGGTTCGAGTTTGGGCCTGTCAAATTCCAGCCGGCGGAAATATCGAAGATTACCACATCGCTTATGCTGGCGACCTATATGAGCCGCCCCAACTTCAAGATAACCAATCAGCGCAACTTCCTCATAATGTCGCTGATTGTCGGGGTTCCGATGCTTGTGATTGTGGCGGAAAGCGAGACCGGCTCGGCCCTTGTGTATCTGGGCTTCCTGTTCGCCCTTTATCGGGAGGGGCTTACGGGATGGCTGCTTTTTATCATCGTGATGGCCATTTTCCTGTTTGTCCTCACCCTGATTACGAATCCCTGGGTTTCGGTGGCTGTGCTTTCGGCAATAGTCATTGTACTGCTGACAGTTTATCTCAGGAAATACAAGAGGGTGCGCCGTTTCAAAAGGGATGTGTGGCGTAATGCCGTTTTGGGACTGATAGTGGGAACGGCATTCGTCTTCTGTACCCAATTTGCCTTCAACAATGTGCTGAAGGACTACCAGCGCGCCCGGATTGAAGTTCTGCTCGGCCTCAGGGAAGACCCGTCCGGAGCCGGTTACAATGTGCACCAGTCATTGATAGCCATAGGTTCGGGAGGCCTTACGGGCAAGGGCTTCCTTCAGGGGACCCAGACCGCATACGGCTTCGTGCCGGAGCAGAGCACGGACTTCATTTTCTGCACGATAGGGGAGGAATGGGGTTTTGTCGGCTGTCTTGCGGTCATATTGATTTATGCCCTGTTGATATTATGGATAATACAGGATGCAGACCAGAGCCGTGAGGCTTTCACCAGAATTTACGGGTATTGCCTGGCTTCCTGCCTCTTCATGCATCTATTCATCAACATCGGAATGACCATCGGCCTTATGCCCGTAATCGGCATCCCCCTGCCATTTATGAGCTACGGAGGCTCTTCCCTTCTTGCCTTCACGACGATGCTTTTCATTTTCATCGCCCTCAACCGTCAGGAGAAGAAGTATTTCTAGGCGGCTATTCTCCGTATAGATAGCGGTGCTGCTCGGGAGTGAGGCTGTCGATTTCGAGGCCCCAGGCGGCGAGTTTGCGGTTCGCGACGGTGCGGTCTGTCTCTTCCGGAACGTCCTGCACCATCTTCCCGGCTTCGCGGCTTATACTGTCCTTGTGCTGCACCAGATATCGGGCGCTCAGAGCCTGGATGGCGAAGGACATATCCATTATCTCCGCCGGATGACCGTCCCCGGCTGCAAGATTCACAAGCCTGCCCTCCGCCAGAATGTATATCTTCCGGCCGTTTCCGAGTGTGTAGCCGACGATATTCTTCCTTGCCGGCTTGACTTCAACCGCCATCTTTGAAAGTCCGGCGACGTCGATTTCGCAGTCGAAGTGCCCCGCGTTGCAGCAGATGGCTCCGTCCTTCATCACCGGGAAATCCTCTTTGGTGATGACTCCGTCGCAGCCTGTCACCGTAACGAAAATGTCTCCGTACTTCGCGGCTTCGTGCATCTTCATCACCTTGAAACCGTCCATCACCGCCTCCATCGCCCTCACGGGATTGACTTCGGTGACGATGACTTCGGCCCCGAGCCCCTTGGCGCGCATCGAAACGCCCTTTCCGCACCAGCCGTAGCCCGCCACCACTACCGTCTTGCCTGCGACTATGAGGTTGGTGGTGCGGTTGATGCCGTCCCATACGGACTGTCCCGTGCCGTAGCGGTTGTCGAAGAAATGCTTGCATTCCGCATTGTTCACCAGCATCATCGGGAAGCCCAACTTATGCTCCCTGTTAAGGCGCTGGAGGCGCAGGATGCCGGTCGGTGTCTCTTCGCAACCGCCTATGACGCCGGGGATGAGTTCCGGGAAATCCGCGTGGATGGTGTTCACGAGGTCGCCTCCGTCATCGATGATGACGTTGGGCCCCGCTTCGATAACCTTGCGGCAATGGCGTTTGTATTCCTCTTCCGTAGCGCCGTACCAGGCGAAGACGTTCAGCCCGTCGTGGACAAGCGCCGCGGCAACGTCGTCCTGCGTCGAGAGCGGATTGCTCCCCGTGACGTACATCCCGGCTCCGCCTGCGGCCAGCACCCGGCAAAGATATGCCGTCTTGGCTTCAAGGTGTACGGAGAGGGCTATTTTCAGCCCTTTGAAAGGTTTTTCTTCACTGAATTCCTTTTCCAGTCCGTTGAGAAGGGGCATATGATGTCTTACCCATTCTATCTTGAGATTTCCGTCCGGCCAGAGAGCCGCGTTCCTTATTTCACTTGACATAGTCACTTATTTTTAATCCGTCCTTATATAACACTGAATCGAGACCTGCCGCTCTGCCGCCTTCCACGTTTGCAATGGAATCATCTACGAACAGACATTCTTCGGGCTTGAAGCCGATGTTTTCCACAACTCTGTCGTATATCTCCCTCCCCGGTTTCAGAAGTTTCATCCGGAAAGAGAAGAAACACTGCTTGAAGCAGTCGCGGATGCCCTCGCTGTCCAGAATCCGCAGGAAACGGCGGGTGCATATCGGGTTGTTGTTGCTCAGCACGTACAGGCTGTATTTCTTCGAGAGTTCCCTTATCTGTCTCACCATATCGGGCTTGGCCCTCCAGAGAAGGGAGTAGAGACTTTCTTCTATGACTTTGGGAGACGTTCCTTCCGGGCAATGCTTCAGACATTCGGCATAGAAACCGTCTTCGTCCAGGAGACCCTCTTCAAAATCGCTGATAAAACCTTTCTGATGGTAGATGTCGAGAAATTCCTCAATCCCTTCGAACCCGGCCTTCTCCTTGAAGTTCCTGATACAGAGTTCCACGTCCAGGTCGAGGATGACCCCTCCCATATCCAGTATCACAGCTTTTGTCATTACCCTTTTGTCTTTTTTCACAATTATGCAAAGATAATTCATTTCCTTGAATTTGTTTTTGTGCCCGGTGAAGTTTATCTTTGCATCCGCGATGCGATATCGCCGCAAGCCTTGGTGGTGAAATGGTAGACACGAGGGACTTAGACGCGCTCTTTGACATAATTATTTGTTAAACGCATAAGGAATGCTTAACTTTACGTATCATAATATGAGACGAAAGTATTCAGATGAGGAATTGCGCTCCGCTGTAATTGATAATGTATCTATTGCAGGAGTTCTGCGCCAATTGGGACTGCGTCCAATCGGAGGAAATTATAGAACAATTTCTCGGCTGATCAGAGCATTAGATATTGATACTTCTCACTTTACTGGTCAAGGCTGGAATGTTGGCCTTGAATTCAAACCTAACAAGGGCATGGAAGATTCAGAGATTTTCATTCAGGATTCTCCATATAAATGCTCTTGGAGACTACGTGAGAGATATAAGAAAGCAACAGGGTTTTCTTCTTGTCATAATTGTGGATTAAGCGAATGGATGGGTCAAGCTATTCCATTGGAAATTCATCATGTTAATGGCATTAACACAGACAATCGCATTAATAATCTTGTGCTATTATGTCCAAATTGTCATGCGCTGACTAATAATTATCGAGGAAAAGCACAATTGAGTGCTCTCTCCGAAAGGAGAGAAGTAGAACACCGTAAATTCAAGGAAGCCCTAACAGGTTATGCTGACGGTAATCTTGAGCCAAGCCTTCATTTGAAGGAAGGTGCAGAGACTAGACACGGTGCACCTAAAGACAAATAGTCAAAGGTGAAGGAATAGTCCGGACTACGAACGGTAATATCCGGTGGCGAAAGCCATAGTGGCAAGAAAATCCCTTGGACAGAAATGTCCGTGCGGGTTCGATTCCCGCCCGAGGCACAAGAACAGCCCGTAGAGTGAGTTCTACGGGCTGTTTTTATTTAGTTGGACAACATTTGGACAACGACTAGCTTTGATACTCACGCATCAATTCGTCCACGATGTAGTTGTCTCCATACAGGTATAGCCCCGTTTTTTCGTCATGAAACCTGCGGCAGGTATCGCTTTTATAAAAGATATCCAAGGCTTCTGTCAGGGAAACGTGAAAGCGTTCCGACATTCTTACGACAATGCATCCGATGCGTCCCCAGCGGATAATGTTCCTCACTTGCCTGTGTTCTTTTGCACTCATAGCGAAATCACCTCCTTGAATACGAGATACTTCCCGACAACCTCCTGCGACAGAATACAAATTTGGTTGTTTGGCTGATGTTCGGAGAGGCGGGATAGAGCGGTATCCTCGTCCATCAGGCCCAATGAATACAAGTTCACCGTATCAATAACGCGGTCGTTGGCGATACCGCCATCAATGATATCATAACCGTCCCACGGCTTCAGTCCGTTCCGGCTGTCAACGATAAAATGCAGCCATGCCTTATCATAGGCCGGGAAATGGAGGAAACGATACTCCAGGATTGCTGAGTCCCTGTCAAACTCATAAACGTTCAGGAGCGGGGACTCCTTTCTGGCATCGGCCTGCCGGTTTGCCCATTCTTCGGCCTGCTCCCGGATATCGGAGATATAGAATCCCTGGCCAAAATCCAGATTCGGCCTTCCAAATGAACATATCGGGTGCTCCACCTTCGTGGTTGAGCCGTGATACACAATCATAGCTTATCCTCCCATCGCTTTAACGTTTCAATCATTCCGGCAGTCACATTCTCCCGGCTTTCCGTATGCAGCACATCATAATGCGGAATGATATAATTCTCTATCATCCCCACAGCCTTCATGCGCTCGTAAACCACTGCATAATCCACGCCAAGCTTCTCTGCGACATCCTCTATGCAGGATGCCACAAAGCCCATTAGGATCTCATCATTAGATAGATAAACACTCCTTGGCATCTCTAGTTTGATTAAATAATTGTTCAATTCTAATCTCGGCTTCTTTAACTGTAATGTTATGAACCGTAGAGAATCTTAAATACATATCGTTCAACTCTTTTTCGGAAAGGTATGCTTTACCATAGAACCTTATCATTAACAGCCGAATGAGAGTTCTATTTTTAACTATCATCCTATGATTCCTGGGATTCCATATTACAAGTGTCCATGGGTCCGCAGACACCCTTCTTTCAATCGAGCCGAAAATATTAATAACGTTACAAATCTCAACATTATTAGCCTGAAAAGCAATTGAAGCAATGGCCGAAACTAAAGGAGCTAAGGCAACGGGTCTAAAAAGAATATTACCACCGGAATCCTCGGAGCGTAATTGTTCGGCAGCATTTATTCTTTCATCACTAATATATGACTTAATTTCAGGAAACGCGTCAGAGAAGTACTGCCAAAATGAAGTAAGAAAAAGATTAAACTTAGAAATAACATCATCATTTGGGCGATATTTCAAATACTCGTTTAGCTTTGTTTGTCCTAAAAAAACACCAGTCTGCTTGTAATGAAATAACTTAAACAATTCTCTATGGCATTCATAAAGTGTAATAAGAGTTGTAAAAGAACGTTTATCAGAAGGAGGAATTGATTTAGAATTTGACGATTTTACCCTGTCTTTCAAAAACAACGGATTGGTTTCAAGTTGAATCCGGGTCGCTATAGCAACGATATCATCTTCATCCAACGCAATAATGTCGCCTAATTTAACAGGCTTTGCATACCGATTCAGCGTGGAAAAAATACGGCGCGATTTCTCCATTCCAGATGGAGTTGTACTATGTCCTATCAAAATCACGCCTATCGTTTCCTGGGCCAACAATTCATTATGTTCTAGCGCACTTTTAATTCCCTCCACTCGATGTTGACCGTCAACGGGGAAAATTTTTTCTGCTCCATTAAAAGACAGAATGCCCACATTGGGATATTGAACATCATTCAATTCAAACTCAATTTCCGTCCATAAGGGATCTCCATCATATACAGCAAGCACTAAAGAATTAAAAAAATGATCAGGCTTGGTTAAAATATACTCTTTAATCTTAACGTAATTATTATTCAAAGACCTCTGAATCTCTTCTTTAAGAGATGTCGCAGTATGCAATTCGTCATCCACCCGTTTTACCATCTCAGCAATCTGTCGAAAAGTAAAACTCGTAGAGTAATAGATTGTTTCACCTATTTGTCCCCTAATAGCCGGAATTGTGGTTTTCATTTAAAAGCAGAAATTGTAGTCTTAATTATTACGTTTTTCGGTATTTCAGCATTATACTGTGGCAGGATGGAACGTATTAATAAACGCTCCGTTTCAATAATCCTATCATTGTTATCATCTGGGCAGTAACGATAGAACAGATAATCTCCCCACCGATCAAACATTTCCTTTATTAAATGGCGTTCTCGTCGGTCTTTATAAAAGTATTCTTTGGCTCGCTTTCGGATGTTTTGCTTGTCCGTAGATTGGCATCTACCGACATATAATATATAATTCTCAATAAACGGCAGAGTAATCCCTTTCAATTCGAACACATATATTCCTCCGGTATTGTTTGGTAATCGTTTAATAAACTCAGAGACATCGCTTCCATCTGAATTCAGGTATTTATACTGAGGAGACCAATTCTTTTCATCTCTAATTGGATTACCTTCATTAAGTTGATGCATTAACCACCTTGATGGATAATGATAATAGGACAAAACATATTTGTAATTATTATCGTCCTCAGAAAGAAAAGCCTGCTTATCCATATTACTCAGCAAATAGCCATAATGAAACTCTATCCCATATTAGAGAAAGCATTCTTTCCGTTCGTTTCTCGACAAGTTCCTTATTCCAGGATGTATCTACACCTAGCTGTGAAATGGGCGATAGGTGATCATTATATGAAGCATCCTGTAACAATAGTTGAGTTTCAATATTGAGGTCGATTCCCAACTGCCTCGACAATTGTGTAATGTTTTGCAACACTTCTGGGTCATTTTCAGAGACACTCTTGTAATATAGCAGTTTCTCAGGCCATCCTTTATTCCCGGCGGAAGAATTAAGGTCCTGAGGAAGAAGAGTAAGGTTCCCTAAGGATTGAACTGCAGGAAGATGCTGGTCATATAAAGCAACGTCCCACTGGTTGTCTCGATTTGTTTGTGGAGCCACATGCTCAATAGTTTTCAACGATGAGTCTATCCACTTCTCTCTTGAAAGATATGTCGAACATCCTTCTCTTCCCTCCTTCATTAATCCAGGATTAGAATTGTCTGGAA
Organism: Candidatus Cryptobacteroides sp.; assembly: GCA_045641985.1. GTDB lineage: Bacteria > Bacteroidota > Bacteroidia > Bacteroidales > UBA932 > Cryptobacteroides. The sequence continues at coordinate 11,299 of JAZUHY010000066.1, read as the reverse complement.
TAGTATCGTGAGAAGCAACAAAGAGAGCAAACCGAATAACATCTCGACCAGTAATGTCATATCTGCAATAGTCTTTTGCTCGTTCAATCCATTTATCCTTAGTACCTATTCCCTTATTTGTCAAAACTTTTGCAAAAAACGCTTTTATCGATTCAGGAGTCACTTCATTTTTTAACTTAAAGAATTCTCGATATGTAGAATCTAATCCAGAGTTAGAATATGATGAACGCCATAGAAAATAAAAAGCAGCTATTGCCTTTACAACATTGGAAAAATCACTTACAGCATTTCCCTTTTGTTTGATAACAGCATCATAACTCTTCGCGAGTACCGTTATCGCCATTTTATGATTTGATGACTTCAAAAAGAGAATGAGCATTGAAATAAAAGACGCCTCCGTACAGTCAATCAAGGGGAATGAATAATCTGACTCATTGAATTTTAACCATTTTTGGTAAAACTCAGCATAATTGCCCATGTCACTGATAAAGGCCTCCTTGTCAACAAGAGAGCCGCACTGTCCGTACACACCATCTAGGACTTTTCTCTGGTAACTAAAGTGAGTGGACATAGTTCTCCCATCAAACGAAACGAAGAAAGACGTCAAAAAATCATTAGTTCTTTTGTTTTTTTGTTGAGCAGTAGTGGCTTCAGATAAAAAGGATTCGACTTTTTTAAAAGAAATATCGCTATCTGAATCTTTGAACTGGTCGCTGAGATTATCAACAGTTGTAACAACAGTAGGTTTAAATGTTTCTATCGCAGTTAAAGGTGTTCCTGTTGCATTAAGCGACTGGAACATATCAAAAGCCCAGTCTTCATCTGTGGGCTGAATTATTGTGAAACAACAACGATCAAGCAAATAATGACATACAGACAAAACCTGAACTAATTCACTAAGAATGTACGAATCTGATTTTTTATCATCATATTTTCGTTCAAGGACTGCGGATACTAATTCGGGGCGCTCAAACTCCCAAATCTGCTCTTGGGTAAATGTCGTTAATATCTTATCGGCTGATGCAAACTCATCTTCATTAGTCCCTTCATGGGCCGTGGAAACCACTTTTTTCAACCAGGATTCAATACGACGAGCATTCTGGTATAGCAAGCTATTACCATTGTTTTCTTTTGTTAGACTCGGAAGTGTTGATTTGTCATCATATGCTTTAATAAAGTGGCCTAGATAATTAGCCAGCTCTGATTTATAAGCCACATCAACATCATCTTCCCTTGTCCAATAATCCTTCGCCCCTCTTATTATCTTGGGTTTCAGTTTAGGTTTTCCCCTACCTAAATCAAAACTAAAAACTTTTATTAGTTTCTGGTCAACCCATATTTCACAAATCTCTTTAACCTGCTCATATATCGGATTAGACACTTTTACCTTACTCTTAATCTCAGTCAACAGTTTCGTTAATAGAGCCGCCATAAGAGCAATAGTTGACACCCTTTGCTGACCATCAATTAGTCGCTCAATTCTTGGAGGAACCGCCTGGATTTCAACCGGATAAATATGGTCTCTATTCGGTTCCACGACGGTGATAATTGTTCCTAAAAAGCGAATCTCTTTACTGTCATCAGTTACCTCTCCTGATGCAATTCTTTGAATACCTCGAGAAAGGTCTTCTAGTAGTTGATCAATATTATCGCTATCCCAGCTATAATCCCTTTGGTACAGAGGGATGTAAAGCCCTTGTCCAGATTGATTTAAGAAATCAAGAACACTTCTATTTTCAGTCAAGAAAGACTTTTCGATGTTTAGTACAGCCATATTCCTTCGTTTATTTATTCATTGACTAAATAAAGCAGTTTGCGCAAAAAGCATCATTATCATCCAGGTTGTCAATGAGTCGGCAACTGGCACCGGCGCGCTTGGCTTCCTGTTTCTTTATGGCATCAAGTTTAATCTGCCGCACACGTTCGGGCTGGCAGAGTTCAGCAAGGCTTTCGTTCTGATTCCAGGTATAGCCATCCTTCTCGAACTCCATTGCTTTCGCGTAAAGGTCCGGATGCTGCTCATAGAGCCACACCCACTCAATCTTCTGCTGGAAGAAGCAGAAATAGCAGCCAGAGCGGCTCCGGTTGTAAGTGCCCTTCTTCCCATCCACTTCAAAGACAATCGGCTTGTAGTATGCGGGAACGCCAACGCCACTGTCTTCGAGAATCTGGAAGATATCGTCTTTCACAAGAACATCATCGTTGTCCACCAGCGGGAATTCATCAAGCTGGCCAACAGGATAGTCTGTAGTCTTCAGGAAAGCGAATACGACTCTATTAAATACCCTCACGTCCAGGTCCAAAAGTGCGTTTAGCTTCTTTGAATAGAAGAATGTCTTGGAAAGAGGTGTATCAACGATTTTCAAGGCCTCCTGGCGAATGTCATCCGGACAGATCGTCTCATAGTACTCATGGATTTGGGCAATGTTGTCGTTGTTCAACACCTTATTAATGACATCAAGGCTCCAGATGTTCTTCCTGAACGGAAAAATAGCCTGTATGTTCGGCTTTGTAGAGATATAGCCTTCGCGGTCCTCATCGCCGCGGATGCCAACATATGAGATTGCCGGTTCCTCTCCAACGAACTTCTCCATCTCTGCCAATTTCATCTTTTGGGTACACCATCGAGCCTGCGGTGAAGGCAGGAAGTTGCCGCTTGCTTTGAGGAAATGGTGGAACGGAGTGGGCTCGGGGCTGCCCTCGGCTGCTCTCAATATCTTGATGCCGCCAAGGTATGAATCCAAACGAGCGATGAGCAACTCCGTCTCAGTCAACTCGCATCCCGTGTCAGAATTGTAATACTCGACCTTGAGGTCCGGGTACTTATTCTTCATGTAGATTGCGAGGGCTGCGCTATCCTTACCACCTGATATGCCGAGTATATGTCTTACCATAATGTTATTTCTTAATCTTGTCTGCCAGCATTTCAAGAAGGATGCAGACGTCCAAGTTGGAATCGCCAGAAAGGAGTTTCTCCAGCTCTGCCTTCTTCTTCTGTACCTCTGCCTGCTTGGGTTTCGGCAAACGATAGGTTTTCTGCTGCTCGTTAACGCCGTTTGTGTTCAACAGGCCAAAACTATACAGCGTGTCATCCGATTCTGCATCTGCCACCTCGGAAATACCGATATATCGGTCAAGTTCGTAAAAGAGGAAGATGATGTTGTCCAAGAGGGCTTCTTCTTCCTTATCCCTCAACTTGTATAACTGCTTGTCAAGGACAACACTGGAAATTCTTTCAATAAACTCCTTGTTGGTTTCCGCCGGGGCTAATACTCTGTCGAGGAACGACCTTGCTTTCTGGGTGAGAAGGTGCTTCTTGACATTGGCATACCTCGTGGTTAAGACAGCCTTGTAAGATTCATAATCGGCAGGAAGACCAAGTTTCTCGACGAGCCGGTCTTCAATCCTCTTGATAAGTTCCGGATAGCAGGCGTTCAGTTCCCGAACAGCAGCACGTATCTTTTCCAGATAGTCCTGGATGAAGTCATCGTCCAATGCATCTCCGCGGTAGCCGAGTGATTCCGGAAGCAGTTCAAAGAACACCTTCTCAGGATCTACTGCATTAGCAAGCACGTCACGGAACTTCGCTACATTAGGATTGCTGAATTTATAAGTATGCTGGGCGTATTCATTGAGGTTCTTGAAGAAATACAAGAACGGTTTGAATGTGTTGGCAAAAGAGTCTTTGCTCAGCGCAATCTCATCATCCTTCTTTAAGAACTGCCGGTACTTTCTAAAGAACTCCAGTTTTACACCGCTAACGCTAAAGGCCTTGATGGTGTATTCCCCCGGGTGCTTCCAGAGCAGGTCAATGACTTCGCGGTTAATGTTCATGACATAGGTGCCACTTGCATTGTACATGGCGAAATCCTGCTGTTTGATGTAGAGGTAAATGGGAATCCAGAAATCGATGAAGCCCTGCTTCAGTTTGAAGGGACGAGACATCAATATCTTGATAAGTTCACTGACCTTTCTGGGACGATCCACTGTCTTTGCGACAAACGACTCGCAAGCGTTCCAGAACTCCATTACCTTCTCATCAGTAGGAGCGCCGAATACATATGCTCCGTCTTCGTCCTGGCGGTGAATGCCGGTGTTTTTGAGGAGCGTGATGTATATCGTCTTCTCAGGCGGGAACTCGTTCTCTCCAAAGCCCAGGTCCGGTTGGTCTGGATATGCAAGAATCCTATCAAGCAGATTAGACTTAGCCAGAGAAATAGCAGAACTAAGTTTCTGCTTGTTGAACAGTTCATTCTGAATAGCCGGTGTCCCGGAATAGACCTCGGAACAAACAGTAGAAAGCAGCTTGTTGAAATCCTTCTTGGAACGAATCTGGCATTCCTTTCCCTTGAATATCCATGTGACATTTCCGCTGCCATCGAACAAGTAGTCATTCAAGGCAGAATTCAGGCAATTCTTCTCAAACTCCTGAATATTCGAAATCTCCCGCTTCGCCACTTGGTCATCAACGGCAACCTTTTCGGTGATATATTGGAGTTTCTTGATTTCGTGGAGGTGCTTTACAATGTCTAAGACATTATTGAACACCGCAAAGAGCAGCGCTTCCTCGCTGGAGGCAGATACTGCCTTGACCTGATCCAAGCATCCATCCTCAAGTGGGAAGATAAGTTCGCAGAATCCATCAATGTCGCCATCGGGGACCTTTGCCTCCGGTTCATTCAGCACAATGAACGAGAAATACCGAGGCGTTCCTTTGGCATAGAAAGCAGCGGACGCAGAAACAATGCGCGGCTTGATGTAATCCCGAAGTTCATCTGCCGTGGCAGACGGTGTGGGAACCATTGTGGCAGCGCGTAGCAGTTCTGCCTCGATGTTGATGTCAGTACCCTCAAAGAGAATGTACTGGGACTTGTATGTGGCGTACCTGATTACCTTAACTCTTTCCAGTTCCCGGATGACTTCGCCAGCGTTTTCTATTCCAAGGGCGCACTGACAGTACTTTTCAAGAGCCTCGCGGTTGAGGGAAGTTTCGGAAGAACCAAAGATGCTAAGCAGGCCAATAGACTTGACCACCTTCTGTGCATCGGCAATAAACTTATCGGCAAGGATGCCATTTTCTATGCGCCCGAGGGCGACCTTGATAGCGGACCAGCCGGAGGATTCTAGATTCACCTGTGAAATTTCCGAATAGAAATTGTAAATGGCGTAATCATATACGTCGGCCAGGTTATAAGTCTGGTGTGGCTTCCCGATATAGTTGAGTATCGAATACTGTCCAGTGGTCGTAAGGAATGAGAAGAGCGACCGCTCATTCTGTCCGTACTTCTGGATGGCCAACGTAAGGCAAGAAGCTGCAAGGGGGTCAATGGGATTCAGCTTGCGGGCTGTCTCTTCTGAGAAACTGTCAGATATGAAGCGGCACTGCTTTGCCAGGGCATAAACAGTGGCAAAGTCGGTCTCATCAGCCTTCTGCTCCGGAGCGAGAGTCAACTGCTCTGCGGCAAGATAAAGGAGTTGCTCAACAGGCTCGCTAAAGACAACCTCTTTGAAACGGCCCTTCACCTTCTGCCATTCTTTCCGCTGGGATTCGGTCAGTTTGGAGGCGTATGAACTGAAGTTCTGGTGGAGGGTAGATAACAGGATTGCTTTGCGGCGATGGTCATTTACTAACTCGCAAAGTTGCTGGATGAAATACAGTTCTTCCTCCGGGTTATTCTTAGCTGCATGCTCGAGGACTTTGCCGAATTCGTCGATGACGATAATGACAGCCTTGTTCTTGGCTTCAGCCTTTTTGCAGAACAGTTTGAGAGAATCCAAAGCGTTCCGGTTCTCGACTTTCAGTTTGCGGGCAAGAAGACCCTGCAGGGAATCATATTCGCCGACGATGTTGAATATCTCGAAGGATTCCAGGCCAAAGAAAACAGTCTTCTTCTTGATAAGAGCATCATCTTTACCCAGCAGGCCTCTTTCGAGAGCCATAATGAAACTGGATTTACCGGTACCATAGGTGCCGATTACAGAGAAGGAATGAACGCCGGTAGAAACGCTGGAAACAATGTCTCCAAGTACACGCTGCACATTGGGCGTTACGATATACTGGAAATCCTCTTGGACTCCAATCTCGATATTTACTGATGCGTTGTATCTCATGCCTCCGTGTAATAATGATTAAGAACGGCGGCTGCATCGATGTCGTGAATGAACTGGAGGTTCTTCACTCCGCTGTTATCGGTGTAAGACAAGTCTTCCGGATGCTGTGCTATAACCTCACGAACTAATTCAATGAGATTTGTAAGCGAAAGACCAAAAATAAGAGCGACTTCCTGCATACCGTCCAGAGAGATTGTATTGTCTTCACCTTTATAGTCTAGGAGGGCGTAGAGAAGGATGTCGGGATGAATATGGCTGGGGTCGGTATCATTGAAGGCGTACCGGTCAGAACCAATATTCTTGATAAGGCCTAAATCCAAAAATAACGCAGAATAGTCATCGTTTGTTCTAGTATCTAATGGCAGCACATAATTATGAATGAGAACGCTGATGTCTTTCTTTATAGTATTCTCGTTGTAAACACTTTTTTGATTAGCTGCAAGACATTTTCTAAAGATATAACTATCGAGTTGCTTCCTAGAGAAATCAATTTTCTCACGTTTAAAACCGAGAAAAGCTAGATAATACAATGTGGACACCTTTTTTGTAACCAACATATAGTGTAAAAGCCACAAAGACCCTTCATCCTCCAAATACGGATCAACTCCCTTTACGGAATCAAATAAGAAAGAGGCAAAAGGTGTATTCCTATCATCTTCAATCAATCCCATAGCACGAGTCCAATAACGAATAGAAGAGACCATGTTTTTGCCAACACCAAGAGTGGCCACGGCTTCAGGTGAAGTAAAATCCACTCCCGCCGCTTTAGCGTCGTAAGCTTTCTTGAGCCATAATGGCTTACAGAAGAAAGATTCATGGCCAGAAAAGGTATACTTATCCATATTATTATCTTGTAGCTAATATTCGTAAGTGCAATAAATGCAAATTTAATAATTTCTTTTGGTTTCTCCGAAAGTCACCTTTCGAGTGAGACATTAACTCTAATCAAAACGGCGACTCTGGAGCCAGATATGCTCGCCGTTAGGCGCAAAATGTGGCTCTTTGAGCCGCGTTCGTGTCACGAACGCACATCTCGCAGTTTGAACTAACGGAATCTCATGCTTACATGATTGCATAATCGTATTCAATGTGGCAATGATTACACTCATTATGACAAGGAGGACTGGCTTGCATTAAGACATGTATGTATATGTTTGCACCGGCATGGATGAATGCAATCATTTGAGAAGGGAAATCCATAGGTACTATCTTGTCATCCAGTTCCTGCACCCGGATAAAACCACTGCCGACACCCGTGTACGGTAATAAGCCATCAACTTGTAAGCATCCCGAAGGGCTTCCTTTCGTATTTCTCTCAAATAAGCCCCTTCCTACAAACGAATAAATGATTATAATTCAGAACATTAACACAAATTCCTTTCGTAAAACCATTCGTATTCCATTTGTAATTTGTTTGTAATTACGAATGGCTGGGCTTGCTCCAATATGATACATTACCCGCACCTCTATTTACAATATCTCTTCTCAATCTCATTTTCCTCAACAGATTTGAAATCTTATCATACCGTTGCTTTTCTGTCAATATATCTGATAAAGATTTTGACAGTAATTCATTTATCTCTTTCCTTGACAACTCCTTATGGTCATCGAGCGCTTCCAAAATCAGAGATTCACACGCTTTATCGCTCAATCCTTTGTGGCGGGAATACTCCGCTTTTTGCCCTGCAGCTTGAGCAAGAGGTTTTGCCAATACCAGCGCATTCTTCCTCCCCTCAACCAGGTTCTTTTTGCGTAAATACGCAACCTCGTAGTCCGACAGGGGCTTTCCTAGCTGCACTCGATTCAACATTTCCGCCTCGCCCAAAGTAATGTCGGCATTTTGCATCAGAAGAGTTGTGTAGTTCATGTCGATGATTCGGCCATACACGGTCACCGTGACACGACCACCCTTGAAATCATAGTCTGGCAAGGGGAAAAGACGCTTCTTCTGTAAACGGAACATCTTCTTTATGCCACTTCCAATGGTGTCTACCATTTTCAGTTCAACCATTGCCTGTGCCAGAAACCTGTTTCGGTTTTTCTCCCATGGAGAGTCTGCCTGTAAAACAGCCTGAATGGACCCTGGAATAAAGCTGCCTAAATTCGTAAAAAGAAGGTGGTCATCAAATTCAACCACATTCACCATCCCGCTTTTTGAGTAATCCTGATGGGCGACGGCGTTATTCAGGCTCTCCCTAATGATATACGGTTCATACATATCAATTTCATCCGGGAACAAAGTACGCAGATTTGGATTGATGTATCTGTACTTTAGTTTGCGAATCAAGTTGAATGTCTCATCTACGGCAAGTACCATTGGACATGGCAAGATTCGATAATCCCTCTCAACACCATCGGTACCTTTCAGTATCCAGCGGATTTTCGATACGGCAGGAGATATGAAAACTTCGCTCTCCTCCTTGCCCAACAGAATGATAGCCGCATTGGTTATTCTTCCCCCGCGTGTAACTTTTGCTTTATTTAGAAAAGTTCTGTCATTCCATGAATCAACATCGTCAGCCAAATCCGGATGCTTGTCTTTGTACAATTCCCTTGCCCGTTTGATTGCAGCCGGATCCAAGTCGTCCAATGTTGCGTCTTTGACGATTTGGGCGCTCCAGTCCTGCTGGGACGAATAAATCTGACGGATGTATTCAGTATAACCCTTTAATTTGGTAAGGTTGCTGTTGATTCGGATGTATGCTACACCATTGAAAGTAACCGGCTCGCCCGCAGCGGCAGGAATCTCGAAAATGACGATGTGTGCCCCTTTATATTCAAACTCCTCAAACTCAAAACGGATACGTGGCGATATAGACGTCCTAAGCCAAAGCTGATAATCCTGGTTGCCACGCTTTGCACTCTGCATATAAAGATTTGTACCTTCCGGTTTCCATGTGGCATCTTCAACACCAAGCACAAGGTATGCATAGTCCTTGTACCTGATGCATGCAGAGTTTGCCATGCCCGAAATGTACTCGCCGACACCTTCATAGGTAATACTGGCTTTCTGTTCAGCGATATTGGTTTTAAACTCAAGCCAATCAAGTTCTCCGTTCTCTCCACCTTTTCGGGCTATATCCAGCAGGCTTTCTAAGAGTTCATATTGTTCTTCAAGTGTTCTCATACAAACAACATTTCTGCGAAGATAACGATTATTTCCTGTTCAGCCCCTCTTATTCTCCAGAATCTTCACAAGATCCTGTTTCATGCCGAGGTCGATTTCGCGGTAGCGGTTGAAGGCACGGGAACCTTCGGCGTGGCCGGTGAGGGAGGCGACCAAGTTGGGGTCTTTGACCTGCCGATAGATGTTGCCGGCGAAGGTTCGGCGGGCAAGGTGGCTGCTGGCTATTTCGTTCAGCGGGTGCTTGACCTCCTTGCGTGTGACAGAGTCCAGTTCCGTTACCAGGCGGGTGATGCCGGCCACTTTGAAGGCGGCCTTGATGTTGTCATTGTAGTTCTGCTCGCTGATGAAGGGCAGCAGCTGGTCGCCGGGGCGGTCTTTGTATTTCTCAACGATTTCGAGGGCAATGGAGTTAAGGGGGACTATCACCGTCCGGCCGCTGAAATGCAGCGTCTTGGCGGCGATGTATTCCAAGGCACCGCTCTGAACGGACTGTTTAGTGTAGGACATCAGGTCGCCCACCCTGCAGCCCACATTGCACTGAAACACAAAAATGTCCCGCTGCTCTTCCAGTACCTTGGTTGGCATTGGCGTTCGGTAGAGGGTTTCCACCTCGTCCAGCGTCATGATGATGGGCGTTCCGTATTCCTCCTTCGGCATTTCGAAATCGGTAAAGGGCCCGTTCTTGGTGTAACCGTTTTTGATACACCAGGAGAAGAAGGCTTTAATCAGTTTGAAAAGGCCGTGGAGATAGTTCTCGCTGCGCTCACTGAACCCGCGCTTCTCCGGAAGAGCCTCCATTATCTGCGGATACTTCTCCACGTACAGGTACTCGTTCTTGATGTAATCCCGAAGGTCATTGAGCGTGTCCACCGTCACATCGTTGATGTCAAAGACATATCGGCCCATCCGAGGCATTGAGGCGCGGACATAGATTTCGTAGCGATGAATAAGACGCTGCAGGACGTGGTAATGGCGAACACGGGAATTGGACAGCTCGCGTCCGTCGGAAAACAGATAGAACAAGTCATCAAAACCTTTATTCTGGCTTTTGCGAGCCTTAGGCGCAAGACTCTTTCCTTTATAATAGTTCTCCACCGTCTTCTCCAGCCACAGCGGGCCGACCCTGTCTTTCTCCTTGTCAATGGCGTAGGCTTCTGAGATATAGGTCCTGAGGGTCGACATTTCCTTTGTAACGGCCTGCCGCTCTGCATCCGGGATGAGTACTCGCTTCTTTAGGTCCGCTGTCTTGGCGTCCCACCAGGTGGGGTCGATAAGAACCTTCGTCACCTGCCGTTTGCGGAAATCCCGACCGTCCGACACACTGATATGCAGCGGAACCCTCCCGCCTTCCACCGTCTTCTTCGTTGTCCTGAGCTCAAACCTTATCGTCATACGTCATCCATATTTGTCCAAGAGCAAAGGTACGCAATCCTTTTTACTTGGACAACATTTGGACAACATCTTATCAAATAAAGGAAAAACAAAATAGGTGGATTACTGATTCAAAACTCATCTAACGCCAAATTATTTAGCGCTATATCAACAATTTACAATATTATTAATGAGCGGTATTCCCCTGGATTCTCCAGTATTCTACCGCACTTCCGTGCGTCCCGCCCGAGGCACGAAATTATGAGCCAACTATTTGATTTTCAATGGTTGGCTTTTTTTGCGTCTCGATTTTTGGCGACATTTTGGCGAGATATAGAAATCTGTCGTCACTTCATTTTTGCTTGCGGTTCCACAGGCACATGACATTGTATTGGCAGTTTTGGAGTTAATCACGGAGTATATTTACGATAATCAGCAAATTCTCAAATATTTTGCATTGTTGCAAATAATCGGCAATATTTGAAATTAATGCCGATTATTTGATTGATATAATCTCATTTTATCTTTATCCATATATCGCAGCCATTTCTTACAAAAGTATAAAAAATTACGGCTATTTCAAAAATTAGCCGTATATTTGTTGCGAACAATATGCCTATGGCCAAGTTTTATCAGGACATCACTGAGAGCGGAGGAACGATACGGACTCATGAACTACGTGAGCCTCGG
>JAZUHY010000065.1:0-4984 GCA_045641985.1 Candidatus Cryptobacteroides sp. | reverse complement strand
TTGCAGTACTCGTCCCTCATTGTGAAGGTGCAGGTCGAACTGCTCGTAAGTATGGTCTCTCCGTTGCCGACAGCCTTTCTGAAAGACATCAGATTGGTCTCGGCCTGCTTTTTCGCCTGCTTGCCGAAGCCGTTGGAAATGAGGGCCACGCCGCAGCATTTCTCGCGGTCGAGCAGATGGACCCCGTAACCGCAGGCGTTTACGAGTTTCACCAGGTCCTTTCCGAGCTGGGGATAGTTGTAGTTGACGTAGCATCCGTGGAAATAGCTTATGAAGCGTCTGAAGCCCAGTTGACGGCAGGCCGCCTCCGAACGGAACCATTGCTCGAATTTGCGGCCGCTGTATGCAGGGAAGGTTCTGCGGGAGTCCACACCCAGCACCCCGTCCATCACGGCCTTCACAGGCTTCATCTCCAACACCCTGTTGACAACGGGGGCGAAGGGCGAGGCAAGACTCCCCACAAGGTCGGTGGAAGCCAGCATATAGTCCCTCACCGGATTGGAACTGCGCCCGTATTTCAGGCGCGCGGACTGAATGATGTCACCGATTCTGACACCGGAAGGGCAGGAGACCTCACATCTCTTGCAATTGAGGCAGTATTTCAGAGTCAGGTCATAGAAAGCGGGATCCTTGATTCTGTAGCGTTCCCCGTCCGGGCCGGCCTGCTTGGGCCCCGGATAGTGGGGATTGGCCTCCATCATCGGGCATACGGCGGTGCAGATGCTGCACTTGAGGCACTGCTCGAAATTGCTTGCATTGGTGTTCTTCTCCTGCATATCACTTCCTCCCCATTATCTGTTCCGTCACAAGGGCGGCACTGCCTTCGATGTCCGCCGGACCGGCAAGAATCTCCCCGGCCGCATACAGATTGTCAATCGTCACCCCTTCCACTCTCACTCGACCGCAATCATCGGTCACGACTCCGAACTGCTCAAAGGGCTGGTCCGCATAGAAATCCGGATTCACCCATTTCTCCCTGTCCTGCTCATACCGCACATCGCAGCCGAACACGGGTTCGAATATGCCGTCCATCGTGGAAACGAGTCCCCGGCTGAAGAACCTTCCGGTGGCAAGGACAAAAAAATCAGCCTCCAGAATCGTCCCCACAAGGTTTTCCGTACGTACATTCCTGAGCACGTTCCCATCGAACTCCCCTCCCACGACGGAATCTCCCGGAAGCAGAGTCCCGCCGCAGGCAACAAACTCGGAGCGTTTGGAGGGATTGATACTCAGTCCTTCCGCCACCACAAGGCATTTCCGTCCCGCTTTCTGCAATGCCAGTCCGATTCCCGTTCCGGCCGGGCCACCTCCCATTATTATTACGTCGAACCTCATTTCGTGTAAAGTTTTCTCATATATTCCGCTTCACGCAGGGAATCCCCCCAGCATACAGGAGCCATTCCCTTCCATCTCTCCCGGGCATACTGCTCAATGAATTCCTTCTCTTTCTCCGGGCATCCGAGCTCTTCCGCCAGAGCTTTTGCCACCTTGCCCATACAGAAAGTTCCCTGACAGGTGCCCATCCCGATTCTCGTACGCCGTCTGAGATCCACAAGATTGTGAACGTCAAGATATTTCACGGCATAGGCGATTTCGGCACGGGTAACGTGTTCGCATTCGCAGAGGACCTCGCTCTTGCTTGCGAAATCCATATGCAGTATTCCCGTCCCGTGTCTTCCCTCCGCCGCCTTGAAGGCCAGCGCATCCCTTTTTGCGGGGTTCAGCTTCCTCTCCGAACCCGGGAGCGGAAGTTCCGCGGTACGGCAAGCCTTGTTCACGTTCAACTTCCTGCAAATCAAATCTGTGGCCAATTCCCCCATAAGTCTGTAACTTGTGAGTTTCCCTCCAGTTATACTTATAAATCCGGGAATACCGTCGCGCTTTTCGTGGTCCAGCAGGACTATGCCACGGCTCGTACTGCGCCCCGTAGGGTCATCATCCGCCGCCACCAATGGTCTCACTCCCGCATAGGCCCTCAGAATTCTGGTGTGGGCAAGGGACGGAGCGAGCTTGCTTCCCTCCTCAAGCAGCAGTTTCACTTCCGCAGCTGTGACCCTTATGTCGTCACACTCCTCAAACGGAACCTTGTCGGAGGTTGTGCCGACCACGCACACCACATCACCGGGAACCAAAATATCCGCATTCGCAGGTTTGCGGCAACGGTTTATCACCATCCTGTTCACCCGGTGTCCGAAAACCAGCAGAGAGCCCTTCGCAGGCAGCATCCTGATTTCCGCCCCCGCCATTGCGGCTATCTTCTGGCCCCATATTCCGGCGGCGTTGACAGTCATTAACGCCCTGGCCTCGAATTCCTCTCCGTTGCGGCCGTCGCGCAGCTTCACTCCCACCACCCTGTCTCCGTCCTTTACAAAAGAGACGACGCTGTGGTAGGTGAGTATTTCGGCACCGTGGATACTTGCATCGAGAGCGTTGGCGGACGAAAGACGGAAAGGGTCCACAGACGCGTCCGGCACTTTCACGGCTCCGGTCAGCGCCGGATTCACGGAGGGTTCCATCCTCAGGGCTTCTTCGGGGTCAATGGCCTTAGCGCCGATTCCTGCATCAAGGCAACTTCTGATAAACTTGTCCTGATAAGCAGGATCGTCATCCGGAAGAGTGATAAAGAGACCTTCCGTCTCCTCCACGCAATTGGAAGCTATGCGCCTGAGTATCCTGTTCTCCCGGATGCACTCCGCGGCCGAATCCCTGTCGGTAACGGCGTAACGCGCACCGGAATGCAGCAGGCCGTGATTGCGTCCCGTAGCCCCGTTGGTCAGGTCGAAACGCTCGACAAGCAGAGTCCTGAGGCCACGCAGGGCACAGTCCCGGGCCGTTCCCAAACCCGTTATGCCGCCTCCTATGATTATGACGTCATATTCCTTCATTTTCTGAATTCCTTCCGGCCAAGATGCTCCCGGACAACGAGAGGGACATTGGTCGTGATGGCATCGACACCGAGTCTTATCATATAGTCAATTTCCTTCGGGTTGTCCACCGTCCACACGTTCACGGACATTCCCAGTTCGTGAGCCTGCCTTACCCAGTCGGGATGAACGTGGAACACGCCCTTCTCATAGTCGATGCCGTTGATGCCTTCGGCGGCAAGATTGCACGGGGCGATGTCGCCGTTGAGATACTGGTTCACGAACTCGGGAGCCAGGCGGGCCACGGTCTTGCAGATGTTGTACTGGAACGATATGAACATCACCTTGGACGGGTCGAACATTCCGTGCGCATTGAGTGCGTCGAAAGTTCTGGAGACCATCAGGTCTTCGCGTTCCTCGTCACCGAGTCCCTTGAATTCAACTACAAGAACGGTCTTCCCGTCGCACTTCGAGGCCCTGTCCAGATATTCGTCGAGGCAAGGACGTTTCTCCCCGTTGGGAAGCAGATGCGATGACAGCTCTGCATAAGTGTGATCCACAATCTTCAGGCCATCAATCCTGTTGTCGTGATTGACTATTATCTCATCGTCGGAAGTGAGATAGATGTCACATTCGCTGCCCCAGAACCCGTTGTCGATGGCTCCGGAAAGGGAGGCGATACTGTTCTGGCTCATCCGGGCCTCTTCGCATTTCCAGAAACCGCGGTGGGCGGCAACGGCAATTTTCCCTCCCTGGTTCAGGGCAGGGAAATCATACTCAGGCAGCACGGCCGCTTTTTTTGCCGTACCGCAGCCGGCCATCATAATAATGGCAGCGGAAACAAAAAGCAATTTTTTCATATCTGATCTTCTTTCATCTTGTCTATCAAAGCCTTGGCACGGCGGATGCGGGTACGTACAGTGTTCAGCTCCATATCAAGTTCGTCGGAAATCTCCTTGTACTGCAAGCCGTCCAGAAGCCTCTTACGCGCCACCTCCCTGTACAGATCCGGCAATCCATCGATGTATTTCTCCGTCTGCGCGCGGTCTTCCGTCCTGATGATGCTCTCGAGCGGAGTGTCCATCCCGTCACCGATATTCTCCAATTCCGCAGCCTGACCGCAGTTGTCATCCAGGGAAACGCATCTTCCGCCGTTGCGCGTCTCCCACTCCAGCATATCCAGGGCGGTATTGCGTGCGATGGTGCGCAACCAGGTGTAGAACTGGCTCTTGGACGGGTCATAGGTACTTATCTGTCTGAACGCCTTCTCGAAACTGCGCGAGCAGATATCATCCACGTGGAAATCATCCAACTGCTTGAGCCAGCCTTTGATATATGAGCGCAATTGGGCAATGTGCGTGTCCCACAGCTCGGTGAAAGCCGTGCCGTCACCTATCATCGCAAGGCGTATCAATTCGTTAATGGGCCTCGAGCCAAGTGTTGCCATAGTTACATTCAACTGTCAGAGGGACGGAGAGTTCCACTACGTTCTCCATCTCTCCCACCAAAATATTCCTTACCTGTTCTATCTCGTCCGACGGCACCTCCAACAGGAGTTCGTCGTGAATCTGGAGCACCATACGGGCCTTGAGTCCCTCCTCCCTGAGCCTGCGGTCCACACCCGTCATCGCAAGTTTGATGATATCGGCACTGCTGCCCTGGATAGGGGCGTTGACAGCATTACGCTCAGCGAACGAACGCACCGTACCGTTGTGGCTGTTCACGTCGGGCACATAACGGCGTCGGCCGAAAATAGTCTCGACGTAACCGTTTTCCCTCGCAGAGGAGAGTGTGTCGTCAATGAAGTTTCTGATGCTGGGGAATGATGCGAAATAATCGTCTATTATCTTCTTCGCCTCGGTGCGGGAGCATTTGAGCCTCTGGCTGAGTCCGAAGGCGGAGATACCGTACATTATGCCGAAATTGGCGGTCTTGGCTATGCGGCGCTGGTCAGCCGTCACCGCCTCCACCGGCACGCCGAATATCTTCGATGCTGTGGCGGAATGCACGTCGATGCCTGTACGGAAAGCCTCCCTCAAGTGCCTGTCCGCACTCAGATGAGCCATTATCCGGAGTTCTATCTGGGAATAGTCGGCGGACATTATCACGTTCCCCGCCTC
>JAZUHY010000064.1:0-5686 GCA_045641985.1 Candidatus Cryptobacteroides sp. | reverse complement strand
GCAACTTGACTCTCAGGAGAGCCGGTGTCCTTATTAGACTTCCCGTACTTCGCGAAAATCTCTTGCTTTTTTTCAGGCATCAGATATTCAGCCATTTTGCAAAAAAATTTTAGTTGTTGTTAATTACCAATGGCCACCGTGGCCAAAAGTCCGGCAAATATAGGAAATTTCCCGCAATCCACCAAATACTAGGAACCGGTTTTGAAATGGTGCCTATTCGGCAAGGGGCGCAGCCTCCTCTTCCACAGCCGGAGCCGCGTCCTCCACCACCTCAACGGCGGGTTCCTTATAGAAAGGAGACCAGGAGCATCCCTTCTTCCCCGCCACCAGAAGGACCACGAACACCACCACAATGGCAGCAGCGAGCCAATTGAGGATTTTCCTCCATACAGGAACCTTCACCTTGAACGGGTCCGGAGTCTTCACGAGCGGATATTTCGCAACGCTGGTCAGAGTCCCACCGAACAGGATGTTCACGAGAACCACAGAGTTTATGGCCCATCCGTTGGCATTGAGAACAGGCCCCAGATTGCGCTTGCGGAGCTTGAGCCACGCAAGAAGACAGGCGGGTCCGGAAACGCAAAGCAAAAGAATGGCAAGGACGATGAGAGCCTTGAGAGGTTCGCTCGTCGCCCCCGCGATAATATCTTTCAAAAGGGCTCCTATATACCCGGCCGCCATACCTATCGCGGCGAAGATACCGGCGAACTTGGCTATGTCGAACGGCTGTTTTGCCTGCTTGGCGTCCTTTTTGGTGAGATCGACACCGTCAACCTTGTTCAGCAGATCGGAAGTGGCCGCCGCATCCTTCTCAGCGGCATTCTTCTCTATCTTGTCCGTAATGAACTTACCGAGCTTGCGGTAGGGACTCCAGAAAGCCTGCCTGATACTGATGGGGTTATCCACGATTTTGGTCACCACTGCATCCCAGTCATTCCCTTCCAGATCATAGAAAACGGCATTCTTGCCCGGGCGGAGATTCTTTACGCCTCCCCCGGTCATCACGGCCACTATATTCTGCGTCTTCCCGAGTTTCTTGGAGGTGCAGGTACAGTAAATAAGAAACATCCCGCTCAAAGATGCAGCCTCCGCGTGATTGCCTGAAGGGTTCACTTTCAGACACAGATTGCAGCAACGCTCATCGATATAGAGTTTTCCCGCCTCGAACACAGCCTTTACAGTATCGTTCCTGCCGTAGAAATCGGTGAATACGACAAAGTTGTTGAGGAAGCGGAAGAAATGCCTGTACAGGCGAAGGAGTTTGTCAACCTCATCAATGGATGCCGATTCAGCCTCCAGGGCCTTGTCCTTCGCTATGAGATCCAGAAGAGTCTGCCGCTTGTCCGATTTCAGGATTGCATTGATACGGTCGATGCCGAGAGCCTCCACTGCCTCGCCTTTCTTGGCGGCTTTCCATGCAGTATATGCTTCGAATTTGGCCAGTACGGATTTCCATTCATCCTCGCTGATGCTTTTGCTGCCGGGGAAATCCACGTCAAGCACAAGAGACCTCACGCTGTCGAACGCCGCCTGCCAGGCGGGATTGATGGCGTCCAAAGGCAGGACTCCATCCTTTGTAGGCCTTGCAAGGGGATATGCGGCAATCTCTTCAAGGCATGTTCCGAGATTCCTGTCGCTGATGGCGGCCACTTTTTCAGCACTCACATCCACGGCGGCGGACACGCTTCCGTCAAAATTGATGAGTTTGCAGCGCATGAAGAAATCGGCCACCTTGTCCTTGACGGTCTCGCAGGCCGCGAACGCCGCCTCGGTATTGTCGCCGTAAGGGAATATTGACTCCTTGTCCACGTCGGCCGCGGCTTTCCAGGCCGAATAATCCTCAAGGGCGGAATAGAACGCCTCGACTTTGTCAGCATCCACTCCATCTACACCGGAACGGTCCGGCACCCCTCCCAAAGTCTCGACGCAGGACGATATTACCCCGGCCAGTTCCTCATCATCGGCTGAAGCGGCCGTTACCACGCCGTCGCCGTTGAATTTTGTCTTGGCGAAAATCGCCACGCTGTCCGACGTGTCCGCCAGTGATATGCTGTCTTTTTCGAGACCGAGATTACTCAGAATCTGTTTCGCGGAATTCTTCAACCGTTTTCCCGTCTCCGTAGCATCATCTATCTGGGAAAGGGGAAGCACGTCATCACCTTTCAGGATAAGGTCCTTGTCGCGGACTATCGAAGTCAGCCATTCCGCAGCCTCCACAACCTCGTGCACACGGATTTTTCCGTCCCCGTCCGCATCCAGCAGTTCGAGAGCCCTGCGGTCAAATTCAAGTCCGTCAACCGGGCAGCTGAGCACAGTCCATTTCTTCTGGTCGAGTTCTCCCAGATGAGCTATGTCCTCCCCGCTCGTCAGCTTCACTCTGACCACGCCACCGACCGACACGTACTGCCAGTCATAAGATTTTTTTTCCGCCATAGTTATAATGTTATTTAGAAATCATTAATCTCTCAAAGATAAATATTATTTTTGTTAAAATTTATCACTTATGAAAAACTTGTTCCGTTTGATTTCCACCTTTACGGCAGCGATGTCGGTCGCAACGCCTCTGCACGCCCAAAAAGCGATTCTCGACCACGATGCTTTCGATTCCTGGAAAAGCGTCAGGACTGCATCCGTCTCTTCCGACGGCGGCATTGTCGCCTGGGAGATTGCTCCCCAGCAGGGCGACGGCACCCTGTTTCTCAAAAGACTGGCCGACGGAAAAGTTTTGGAAATGGAGCGCGGCGGCGGCATAAGAATGTCGCGCGACGGCAAATGGGCGTTCTGCAGCATCAAAGTTCCCTACGAAGTGTCGCGCGAAGCGAAAATAAAGAAAACGAAAGAAGACAAGATGCCCAAGGACACGGTGGCCTGCATCAACCTCAGGGACTTTTCCGTCACACGCATCGGAGCCTGTTCTTCCTACAAGGTCAGCACCGACGGCCGCCCGGCGCTGGCATATGAGACCAAGGACGGAGATAAGAAAATTCTCGTTCTGGTGAACCCGGAGACCGACAGCCGCGACACCTTACGCAATGTCAAGTCATACCATTTCGACAAAAACGGAGAAAGGCTGGCGGCAGTATTCGAGAAAAACAAAAAAGACAGCCTGAGCAAAGACGAAATCGCCCTTTTCAGGCTTGACGATATGTCGAAGCACGTGCTGGCCGAAGGGCACAAATACTATTCCACCCCCAATTTCAACCGCTGCGGCAACAGGATGCTCTTTCTGGCTTCCACCGACTCCGCAAAGACGGGGAACAGGCATTGTGCACTATTTATGGCAGAAGACAAGGTTTCCGGCAAGGGGAAGAAGGCGGTGAGAACCGTCACTTCGGAAGAGCTCATTCCGCAGGGATTCACGGAAGGCCTTCCCGAAGGGCTCTTCATCACAGAGCACGCCGACCCCGTATTCTCCGTCAGGGAAAGCCGCATCCTGCTGGGAATAGCGGAGTGCCTGCCACCGAAAGACACCACCATAGTCGATTTCGAGACCGCAGGGCTGGACATCTGGAATTGGGATGTCTATATGACTCCCCCTATGCAGAAGGCCAACGCCAAACGCATTGCCTCCGCCACCTGTCTGTCCGCCATCGACCTCAAGAATCCCCATACCATAATTCCGCTTGGCAGTGCCGTGGAGGAAACGATATCCCCCGTCTGCGGCGGCGAAGCGGACTGGGCGCTCGTCAAGGACAGGAGGCCCTATCAGATAAGCGGCACCTGGGACGGAAACGACTTCTGCGACGTCTATGCCGTGAGCCTCACGGACGGCAGCCGCAGGACTCTTTTCACGAAACTGAACGGCAATCCTTCCGTCAGTCCCGGCGGAAAGTTCCTTACCTGGTACAGCGGAGACGACCTCCAATGGCACAGCTACGAAATGGCCACCGGCCGTGAATTCAACCTTACTGCAGGGCTGGACGGCATCTTCTACAACGACGAGGATGACCACCCCGACACGAAGCCCTCCTTTGACCGCCCCCACTGGCTGGAGAATGACGAAGCATTCCTGCTGGCCGACAAATTCGACATTTGGAAAATCAGGCCCGACGGCGGCAAGGCGGTGAATATGAGTTGCGGCAAGGGGAAAGCCGACAACGTACAGTACAGATACACGGGGCTGGTGCCCAAAGACATCACTCCCGAGGAAAGGAAGGCAGGACTTACAATCCCCATCGGAAAGAAAGAGAAGGTATGGCTCACCAGCTTCAGCAGAACAGGCAAGGAACACGGCTACGCATCCCTCTCAGCCGTCAGGCCCGGAATCATCGAAGCCCTGACTGAAGCTTGTTCTTTCAGGAATACAGCCCACGCCTTTGCGGGCAGCACAGTCGTTTACACCAAGGGGAACTTCACAGACCCCATGGACCTCTACGTCACCTCCGACTACTGGAAGACCGAAGAGAAACTCACCGACCTCAGGCCTCAGCAGGACAGATACAACTGGGGCGACGTACGGCTCGTTTCCTGGAAAGCATATGACGGAACGCCTCTCGAGGGCCTGCTCTACACTCCTGAAGATCTCGATACCACAAAGAAGTACCCGATGATAGTTTACTTCTACGAGAAAAATTCGCAGGAACTGTTCACCCGCTACGAGCCCGTACCCAGCCGTTCCATAATAAACTTCCCGTTCTACACCAGCCGCGGCTACGTGGTATTCGTCCCCGACATCGTTTACAAGGACGGACATCCCGGCGAGTCGGCATACAACTGCATCTGCGCCGGAGCAGAGGCGATGTGTGAACAGTTCGGATTCATCGACAGGGGCAAGATGGGCATTCAGGGCCAGAGCTGGGGAGGATACCAGACGGCCTACCTCGTTACCAGGACCGATATGTTCGCGGCAGCCGGTTCCGGAGCCCCCGTGGGCAATATGACCAGCGCTTACGGCGGCATACGCTGGGGAAGCGGAGTCGTGCGCGCCGTGCAGTACGAAAAGGGACAAAGCCGCATAGGCAAATCGATGTGGGAAGACGGAGGGCTTGAGCTCTACATAGAGAACTCCCCCGTTTTCCATACCGAAAACGTCACGACTCCCGTGCTGATAATGCACAACGACGGAGACGGAGCAGTCCCCTGGTATCAGGGCATCGAATTCTTCATGTCACTGCGCCGGTTCGGGCACCCCGCCTGGCTGCTCCAGTACAACGGAGAAGAGCATAACCCCGTGCAGAGACGCAACACCAAAGACCTCACCCGCAGGCTCCAACAGTTCTTCGACCACTACCTTAAGGGAGAGCCGATGCCGGCCTGGATGAAAACCGGTGTCCCCTTCTCCCGTAAAGGCCAGTACTTTGGCTTCGAAACGGCGGAGTAAAAACCGGAATCTTCTTAAATTTTGGGATATTGCATAAATTATCTATATTTGCAGTCCCCAAGTCGCCGGCAGGCGGCATCCGGAAAAGGAGAGTTGGCCGAGTGGTCGATGGCGGCAGTCTTGAAAACTGTTGATCCGCAAGGGTCCGGGGGTTCGAATCCCTCACTCTCCGCAAGATAATGAATTGATTATCAATGAGTTAGCATCGCTTTTGCGGTGCTAACTTTGTTTACGGCCGGGCCAGTTGTGAACTTGCTCACATAAGGAACTGGGGCTCACGTGCAAAACCCTGTGTTTGAGTAGATGAAAAAGTATGTACCTTTGAAGGAGGATTTAAAGGTATATACATATGTCTGATACATTGTC
>JAZUHY010000063.1:0-3908 GCA_045641985.1 Candidatus Cryptobacteroides sp. | reverse complement strand
CGGATGGCCGCAGACATCTCCGTGGACGTGAAGGCATACATCGAGATGATACTTGCAAGGAAGGAGTACTCAGAACAGCTGTACAAGTCCTGTATGGGCGTTCTGGCTTTGGGGAAGCGTCACGGGAACGACCGGCTTATCGACGCCTGCAAGCTAGGCCTGAAGGTCGGTGCCGTAAACTACACGTTCATCAAGAACACGCTCACCAACAGGACGGAAAAACTTTGGATGGACGAGGAATCCGACCTCCCGCTGCCGAATCACGAAAACATACGCGGAAATGCCGAAATAATGTCAAACAAATAATCATACAGCCATGGATCAATCAACATTGAACAAACTCAACCAGATGCATCTCTGGGGAATGGAGACCGCCCTGAAAGGCATAATGGGAGGCGTACAGAATGACAGCCTTACTGCCGACGAACTCGTGGAACTTCTCATACAGGCGGAATGGGAATACCGGGAGAACCAGAAAATCGAAAGGTGTCTGAACAACGCCGCCTTCCGCTACCAGGCCTTCATTGACAGCATAGACTACAGTCCCGGACGCAAGCTGGACAAGAACCTCATGATGAGGCTCTCCGACTGTTCATACATAGACCGGGCCGAGAACGTAGTCATCACCGGCGCCACGGGTGTTGGCAAGAGCTACATTGCCACGGCACTCGGACATCAGGCCTGTCTCAAGGGGAAGAAAGTCCTCTACAGGAACGCACAGAAACTCTTCACCTTACTGCGAATATGCAGGGCTGACGGTTCCTACATCAAGGAAATGTCTAAAATCGAAAAGAAGGACGTCTTCATAATCGATGACTTCGGACTGGAGGTCCTTGACCACAAGACAAGTCTGATGCTTCTGGAAATACTCGAAGACAGAATCTACAAGAAGACGACCATCATCGCTTCGCAACTACCCTTCGAGAAATGGTATGATGTAATATCTGACAAGACTGTTGCAGATGCTATTATAGACAGACTGAACAATACATCACACAAAATAACTCTCCAAGGAGAGTCTATGAGAAAGAAAAAGTAATATCTTTGCGGCTACGCCGCTGCCTGTTTGCAAGCAAACAGAGACTGCTCTTTGAAAGCCCTGCCCTCTTCGAGGGGGTCAATATCATAAGAATGGGGGTCAATATCGTAAGAATGCACAGGCACATATCGGTTTCTGTAGGATTGTGGCATAACTAGGATTGTGGCATAACGGACCAGAGGATGCTGTTGCCGGAGATGTCCTTGGCATTGAGTGCCGGGAGCAGAAGTTCGTTTTCTACGAGTGCCGGGAGTTCCTTGGAAATGAAGACTGCATCAGCTCCCGTGGCCACTCCAATGCCGACGATGAAGCCCATATCCTCGATGGTGAGCAGGGTGTCGTCATCGATGCGGTTGAAGATGCCGCTCCAGTCAGATGATGTTGGAGAGGGGAGTGATGCGTAAGACAAATCGCCGAGACTGCGGACAGTGTCAATCTCGCTGTATCTGAATGTTTGTCCCGGTGTATCTCGGGATATGAGAGTTATCGCTGGATACGCCAGAACATCATCCTGAAAGTCATCCTTTGCCTTTTCGAGGGAAATGATGCTCTCCAGATTGAATGAAGATGCGACAAGTTTGCGAAGCTTCTTGCCGTATTCGTTCTTCAGCCAGCGGTTGGCGCAGATGAAGCAATGACGGCCACCTTCCTTGAGGTGCATCAAGGTCTTTTCAAAGAACAGGACATAGAGGTCAGCCCTGTAATGAAAGGTCTTGAAAATGGACTTGTAGGTCTGCAATTCGCTCTCGGGTATCTGCTCATAGCGGATGTACGGAGGATTGCCGACTATGCAGTCAAAAAGCGGTAAATCGGCTTTCAGGAAGTCAGCACAGATGATATGGGCTCCTTCTGAAATTGAGAAACCTTCGGCTCAAGTGCTCCGCAAATCACCAGCTCCGGATGCTTGGGGAGTCTTCGTCAGAACACGGGTTCGTTGGCAACTACACGAGTCACTCGCGTAAAGTGCCAACATCAGTTTGGCTGGCTTGCGTATCAAATCCGATACTGAAAATTTGTAAATTAAAAATATACTATTATATTTGCGTATCAAAACAGATACTATATGGATATTCTTGATTCATTGATGATATATGAATCCACCGATGAGCAGATTCTTGGCGAGATTCGAAGGCGGCTTGCGCAGATGCGCAGGAGCTGCTGTCTTTCGCAGGAGGAGCTCTCGCAGCGCTCCGGTGTGTCGATAGCCACGATCAAGAGGATAGAGGGGCAGGCCGCACAGGACATAAGTATGTCGATACTTATCAAGCTCCTGCGTTCCATGACGCAGTTGGAGGGAGTCGGGACTCTTGTACCGAAGCTCCCTGATTCTCCGTATGCCGTCAAGGCTGACGGAACAAAGATGACAAGGATATCAAGCAGACTTAGAAAGGTATGATGGCACCACTGAAAATCAATGTGCACCTGTGGGGCACGGATATAGGGAGGTTGACCTGGGATGAATATGGCCGGGTGGCCACTTTTCAGTTCTCGGAGGAATACTTCAAACAGCCGTACAACCTGCTTCCGACGAAGCCGGTCAAGACCCTTGCACCTGTGCTCGGCAACATCTCCGACAAGTATCATGGCCTGCCGCCCTTTCTGGCAGATTCCCTGCCTGACAACTGGGGCAGTACCGTGTTCGACAGGTGGGCGAAAGAGAATAACATTGACTCGAAGGAGTGCAATCCGCTGCTTAAGCTGGCATACATTGGCCGTAGGGGCATCGGAGCGTTGGAGTTCTTCCCTGAGATAGACGATGAAGGCCGGGACGTCAGAAGCCTCTCGACGCTGGAGTCCCTGGCCAGTAGGATATATACCGAAAGGATGGAAGCCCGTCTAGGAACGGAAGAAAAGGAGGAATTCAATGCCTTCGCGAAACTCGGATCGCCTCCGGGCGGGGCACATCCCAAGACGCTGATTGCACTCAGCGATGAGAACGAAACCATCATCTCAGGACAGACCGACCCGATACCGGGATACACCCAGTATATTCACAAGTTCAAGGAGGATTACTCCGTCCCGTCATCGGAGATTGAATATATATACTACCTGATGGCACGAAAAGCCGGTATAAATATGATGCCTTGCCGTCTGTGCCCTATACGCGGGAACGTCCATTTCCTCACGGAAAGGTTCGACCGCAGGGGAGGTCAGAAGATACTTTCCCAGACTATGGCTGCCCTTGCCCCGGGGGCTTCGGACTACGAGAACCTTTTCTTCCTCTGCCGCTCGCTGCATCTTTTGGAGGCGGAACGGGTTGAATTGTTCCGAAGGATGTGCTTCAACATCGTAGCCGGCAACACAGATGACCACAACAAGAACTTTTCGTTCCTGATGTTCCCTGACGGTCACTGGGAACTGGCCCCCGCATACGACATTACTTTCACGGCTAACGTTTGGAAAGATACTGATGCTGACACTCATTCGTTAGGAGTCAGCCAGAGGAGGTGTTACTTCACGGCGGATTTTCTTCTTAAGTTCGCCGAAGACTTCGAGATAGAGAATCCGGAGGTCGTCCTCCGTGATGTATGCCTTGCAGTTTCGGAGTTCCCGTCCCTTGCAAGAGAGAACTCTCTGCCCGAATCTTGGATAGAAAAGATATCCGGGGCTCTGGATTCGGTTTTTTCGGACCGGAAGAAGTACAGCAGGTAAAAGACAGATTGATGGAAATTCCGGCTGAAAATTGTCTGTTTTTACGCGAGTAATACTTTTGCGTGAAAATTCATTGGCCTGAGCGGATGAATTAATGTTGGCAACTACGCGAGGGGGCTGGCGTAAGTACTAGTTTCTTACACAACTTCAAGCCGGACCTGCTCCGGCATCTCTTCCGTAAGGGGATTGCGGGTCAAGCCCGCAATGACGCAAACGA
>JAZUHY010000062.1:0-15463 GCA_045641985.1 Candidatus Cryptobacteroides sp. | reverse complement strand
CAACAAACCTTCCGGGAACATCAGTCTCGCCAGGGACTGATAAATTGACAATGTATCAGACATATGTATATACCTTTAAATCCTCCTTCAAAGGTACATACTTTTTCATCTACTCAAACACAGGGTTTTGCACGTGAGCCTTTAAAATACGCATTATTGTCAAAATTAATCATATACGCGAATGAGAGTAAGCCGCACAAAAGGTCTCAATCAAACACAAAAAGCGGACGATTTTGCAATCGTCCGCTTTTCTTTATATAGAGAAAGTATTACCTGCCGATGATGGTAACGCGTGAGAGACTTGCCTGATTGAAGAACATATTGTCAACACCGCCGTTAGCCTCAACCTTGAGCTGGTTTGCATCAACACCGGCTTTTACGAGATAATCGTAAACGACCTTTGCGCGCTTCTCGGAGAGAGTCTTGTTGTAAGATGCGGAACCTGTGGCCTTGTCTGCAAATCCGGAGATTGTGTAAACAACATCCTTCGCACCTGCCTTGATGGCGGCAGCAACTGCATCAAGACGAACCTTGTCGGGATTGGTGAGGTTAGCCTTGTCTATCTTGAAGAACACATAGCTGGCTGCAGGGTTGGCAACTTCCTTGGCAACTTCCTTGACAACTTCCTTGATAACTTCCTTCTCGACAATCTTCTCTACAGGAACCTCCACGAGTTTCTCCTCTACGCGGCCGTGCTTCTTCGCGAAGCCGTCCTTGCCGAGACGTCCGCCGAAGGTGTACGCGAAACGGACGGTGAAACGGTTGGTGTTCTGAGCCTTGTCGCCGGGATAAGAGACAGCGCCGAACACTGAAGGTGTAACACCCGTACGCCACTCAAGACCAAGATTGCAGCATTTGCTGAGATTGAAACCGAGTCCGAGACCGGCAGTCGCACCGAAACGGGCTTTCATACCGGGAACTTCCTCGACAATGAATTTCCCGTCGTTGTCAAGAGAACCTGTGAATTCGGTGCACTTTGAAGCAATGTTCATAGTAGGACCAAGGAAAAGATAGAAATCAACGAGAGGAAGGCTCTTCTTGCTGATAGCCTGACTGATATTGAGAATTCCATCGACGTTCAACTCTCCGAAATACTGCTGTTTCGACCAGTCGTTTCCATTCATCAAAACTTTATTGTTCTTGTCGAAATACTGGCAGGGGCCGGCAATGTCGATACGGGCTCCCCAGACGGGAGTGAACCATTTGCCCAACTCAATTCCCACATAGGGGGCAGGTGTATTGAAATGGGTCGTTTGTGTGGAGATTACACCGGCATTGACACCAATCCAAATGTCATTGCCAAGCTTCTCTTCTGCATTGGCTGAAAATACAGTGGCCAAAACTGCTGCAACGATTGCAAAATATCTAAGTTTCATAGCTTTTCTACTTTATTAAGTTAAATATCAAGTACAGAGTAATTATTCAGTCCACATGATACCGCCGCCTGCATTGCTGCTGTGCTGACCGTGTTCGTCAGGCTGACCGTGTCCGTGAATATAGAGATGGCTGTATTCTGGAAGCGGAGCTTCACAATACTCGGCTTGGGTACCTTCTGTCATCTCAACCGAAACTTTGGCAACTGTATCAGTGCTATCATCTGAATTCACCCGCAGAACGGGAATCGTTGCAGAAACAGTAGTCCTGACTGCGTATGCTGAATACATTGCATAAGCGGAAACCTGTATCTCAAGAGTATCTGTTAATTCAGTCTTAATATTGAACAGGGGACTTAAAAGTTGGTACTTTTCATTGAGAGTTTCTTTGTCCTTCGAAGTCGCTTTTTCCGTAAATTCAATTTCTCCAACTTTTATTTCGAATAAAAGGGGATATATCACCTCAGTGTTAAGGAGGAACTCCGTTTCGTTGTAAAGCCATTTGCCATCACCTCTCCCGTGACCGTAAGCATGTTTATATGAAGGAACAGTGTGATCCATTGGGTAGAACGTTCCTACAGTTTCTTGCGTTTTCTGGGGTTCGACAGGTTCACCAATTTCATAACCCTTCGCGATATCTCCAACAGGAATAATCTTCGTTGCAGAATATTTTCCACCGGCGAGGACGGAGGGAATTTCAACGGTAATTTCACCGGACTTATAGTTGGAATACTGGGCAAATGCCTTGAAAGACATTTGTTTTATATCAGGATCGCCTGTAACGGTAATCTTACCGGATTCAACTTTAACGTTTTTATCGTTGATGTTGGTGCTGAGTTTTGCTTCAGTGGTGACGTCTTTTCCATTGACAATGTCAAGGACAAGAACCGTAATCTCCGCTTCAGCGTTTTTAGGTGTGAAAATGGTTTTGATATCTTCAACCGTGCAGGAGGAGACTACCATACCCACAATCGCAAAGCTCACAAGAGCCAGTGTTTTAAACAACTTTTTCATTTGGATAATAATGTTTAAGTTTTATATTTTATTTACAATTTTGTCTTTACTCCTTCAAAGCATTCAACCTCCGCACTTCCCTTTCCACATAATAAGGATTGAATGCATTGTCACTCATTATATTGTCTGACGCCTCCGACTTGGTTTCCTTATACCATCTCTGCTCGTTGTTGGCGTTATAGACCATTCCCATCTGCCCGGAAGTGGTCACCCTCGGCCAGTAGCCGGGACGTTTGTACCTGTACGGCGGCAGGGCAATCTGAAACCGGAAGCCGCCGTTGGTGTGGGCGTAGGTATTGAGCCCCTTCTCCACATAGAAGCCGATGCTGCAATGGCGGAAGTGCCGTATCATCTCGGCCTTCACTCCGTAGTCATCCAACAGGAACTTCTGCA
This sequence comes from Candidatus Cryptobacteroides sp., assembly GCA_045641985.1. GTDB lineage: Bacteria > Bacteroidota > Bacteroidia > Bacteroidales > UBA932 > Cryptobacteroides. Next base: position 12,683 of record JAZUHY010000062.1, on the reverse strand, counting down.
CCCTGCCTCGGAACTCTGTCTGAGCCTTCGGCCAGAAAATGTTGCCTCCGGCATACCAGTAAGGCTTGAGTTCGGGAGAAACGTGGAAGGTGAACCCGTCAAAGTAACAAAGCCCCAACATCGAGAAACCTCCTTCCAACATAAGCCAGGGGGCGAACGCAAACCTTCTCTTGAGATCCAGCGCAACACCGTAGCGGTTGTTGGAAAAAACTCCTGCCGACGCCCTGCCCATAATGTCGTACGGGAGCCTGAAACGCTGCGACAGCGTAATCATTCCGGGATGAACCTTGCTCTCGCGTTCTCCGTATCCGTCATTATAGACCGGAATCTTCAACTGATACGAGAACTTGGAGCCGGGCCAGAGAGTCAATTCGACCGCGGGGCTGAGCTGCCAGAGACTTTGGTAAACCTGAGTGATAATCAGATTCATAAGCGACACCTGAGGATATACAACTATGTCAACCTTACCGAAAGAACTGCCGGTCTTCACCGCCGTACGGGCCAACTTCCAATCTTCCTTGTCCAGATGATGGGAGGCTTTCCAGTCCCCCACCGCGGGATTGTATGTCAAAGTAACTTGCGGGACATCATAGTCCAAAACAATGAGTTTCACAACTTCATTTTCCGAAATCCCCTCGTTTTCGAGAGTCCGCACCGCTGCGGCTATTCCGGTGGCCTGCAGCTTGTATGCATCATTCTGAATGGTAACAACCGTCAGTGAATCACCTTGCGCGACCCTTACGTTGCTGAACCCCTGATTTTCAAGAGCCGCCCGAACGTCTTCGGCCTCAATCCGGGCATAACACCCGAAGCAGGAGCCCCAAAAGCATACTACACTCCAAGTGACAAAGTTACGTATTAATTCCGAAACCGCCAAAGAAAATCGATTTTTTTAAAAATATCTCAATATGCCTGAATTTTAGGCAATTAATCCCATTTTTCGGGCCAGCCTACGCCCTGGGCTTTCAGCCAGTCAATGCCAAGAACCGCACCGCAGGCCAGAATGAAACCGAGGAACGCCCAGGTCAGCAAAGTCCTGCTGCGGCTGTTGCTTTTCTTCATCGGTACGCTGACTCTCCGGACGGGGGAAAGCACAGGAGTATCCTCCTTGACCTTCATTTCCGCCTGAAGCAGTTGCTTGGAAATCTCCGTGAACAACGACGAAGACAGATTGAAATCTGCCTGAAGCTGCTCCCTGCGGACACTGGCAAGCGCCGACAGATTCCCGCGGTTGGCATCCACGAAGCGCGCAAGGGCAAGCTGTTTGGACTCGTAGTCCGCCCTGGCCTCTTCGTAGCGGTCGCGGATATAAGCCTCATTCTTGCGGGCATTCATCAACTTGAAATCAGACACGTACTTATCCATCAGGTCGAACACCGCCTGGCAGAGTTCCGCACTGGCGATGCTTTCACCGTAAGTGGCCGAAATGGTCAGATACCCCTCCTTCTTGTCAACCGTTACGGAAATCATCTTGTCCAATACCTTGGTACACTTGTACTCATCCTGCGTGTAAGCGCTTATCGGTGATTCTTTCCCGGCTTCAATGGGGACAACGACATCATCCGGCTCCCCTTTTATTGCGGTCAGAATGGTGAAAGGCAAACCGATGGTATATTTCCTGACGCCGGCCAGGAATCCGCCGAAAGTCTGTTTCCTGTATCCCGGGTCGGTCATCAGTTCATAAATCGACACCGGTTTGTCAAACTTCTTCAGATGCAGTGGCACCCGCATCAGTTCCTTGCGGAATTCGACGTTGGAAAGCAACTGAGGATAAATCATAGGGGAAAGGTTCTGTCCCGCCGACATATCGCCAAGATTGATACCGGCCATTGCGGCAAGGGAAGAAAGAGAACTTCCGGTACTCTTCGAACCGGTTTGTGGCACAAAGGTGCATGTCGCGGTATATTTGGGCTGCTGGAGCAATGCCGCCGCCAGACCGAGCACGCAGAATACGGCGAAAACCTGCAGAATGAATTTTCTCCTGGCCCAGAGCCTCAACCCTATGGCCTTGAAATCTATCTCACTCTCTTCGTATGACCTCTCCGGAACGTACTGAGGGTTGTTGTTTACGTTTTTCTCTTCCATATCATCAGAACATCTTAATGATTGACATTACAAGGGCGGCGATGGATGTGGTGGACGATGCCAGGGATGCTATCTCAGCCGGAGTCAGACGATGTTCCTCGGACTCCTTGCGCTCGGGCACTATGATTTCCATTCCGGGCTCAGCCTTTATCCTGCCCTTCCGGGCCACCTGGCCGTTCATATAGACCGCATAGACCTTTCCGGTTCTGGCGAGTTTGGTGTATCCGCCCGCCTGGCTGATGTAGTATGTCCAGTTCTCCTTGTCGTTGTAGGCGACGGTGTTGGGATAAAGGACGCCTCCGGATATCTTGACGGTGTTGTTCATCTGCGGCACTTCAATGATGTCGCCGGCACGGAGTATCACATCCGCCACCGAGCCGGGATTGGCCATCGCCTCCTCAAGGTCTATACCTATGTTGTAGCGGTCCTCCAGGACAACGGAGTCTAGCTGAATGTTCCCGCCTATCTTGCTGGCGGCTATCTTCATTGCCAGTTCCTGACGATCCTGCTCCTCTTCCGTAAGCACACGCACCAGCTTCGCCCCGTGGGGATAAGAGTCGTCGGTGAAGCCACCAACACGCGACATAACGTCGGACAGACGCACCTGGGCCTTGTCAATCACGTATGTGCCGGGAGCCAGGACTTCACCTTCCACGGTAACGGCCGTCTGCGGACGGAAATAGGTCAGACGCCTGAGCGAGACCACGTCGAAAGGTTTAAGCTCCGCTTTCCAGAAATCAGCGTTTTCCTCAAGATTGACAGTCTGCACGGAGCCTCTCTCTCGTCCTCCGCGGGTGGCTATCTCCACATTTGTGAGATCCACACCCCGCGCGCATCCGTGAGCAAGTTCCACCAGTTCTTCAAGAGTCATTCCTTCCCGATATACGTATTGCCCCGGAGCGTTCACCTCTCCATTGATGGTAATGGTAGCGTTCTTCCTGAGTTCCTTAATGCTGTAGATGCGCACGGCGTCACCGGGAATTATTCCGAACTTGAGAGTATCCCTCGTGGCCTTCTGTACATCGAACGGGACAATCACGGGACGGCCGTCGGTGCCTTCGCGTGTTATCTGGCCGCTGGCGATATATGCATCCGCCGCAAGTCCTCCCGCATCGTTGATGAGGCGTCCGACAGTCAAGTTGTCCCGAAATGAATACACTCCGGGCTTCACAACCGACCCGCTTATGGTGACGAACCGGTCGGCATTCATATCCTCAAAACTGTATATGGTAACGATATCCTCCCTCTGAAGGTCTATCTTTCTGCCTCCCTGCATCACCTGGGTAAGGTCAAAAGCGAGGAATTCCGGCTGACGGTTGCCGTCCTGACGACTAATCTGGCCCCTTCCGGTATATGCTCCCTCCACAAGGCCGCCGGCGGCCTTGACAAGTGATGCAAGGTCACTGATGCCGTCTCCCAACGCATAGGTGCCGGGGTATTTCACAGGACCCGCAATCTCCACGCGGTTCTGATATTGATTGACATATTCCCTGACGCTGACCACGTCCCCGTCCTTAAGGGCGAATGTAGAGAAGGATGCTTCAGTGACGTCAAATGCGCGGCCGCCGTCAACGCCCTTGCGCATCACGTTGACGCCAGTCCTCTGGGCATCGGTAGAGAAACCCTGTGCATATCCGATAAGGTCTATGACATTCTCGCCGTCTTTCATCTCATAGCGCTGGGGGCGCATAACAGCCCCCTTTGCGGATACGACGCTGGTATAAGCCGGAACGCTGATGACATCGCCGTCCTGCAGGCGGAGCTGTTCATCCAACTTGCCCTCGAATATAAATTCATAAAGGTCGAAAACGGCCACTTTCTTTCCCTTGCGGAAAAGGGCTATGTTTCGGACGGAGCCGTTCCCACGGACTCCACCAGCCATAAAGATAGCGGACGGAATGGTTGACAGGGAAGGGATTGTGTATGCACCGGGAGCCTCCACCTCTCCGGAAACATTCACCACCACTCCCTTTATCTTGCCGACGGCTATCTTCAGGTAGGTCTCGCCGTTGTCGTCGCCAAGACCGGAGAAGACCTTCGCCAGCTGGGCTTTGAGGGATTTCTCCGCAGACTGGAGACTCATTCCGGCAAGATAGACCGGTCCGAGGTCGGGCATGTTGATGCTGCCGTCGTTCCCGATTGTGGCGACCACGTGGGAAACCGTGCTGCCCCAGACATCTATCGTGACTTCATCCCCGGGGCCGAGTATGTAGCTGGCAGGGGCTGGAGCGTTGTAACTGGGTATCATTCCCAATCCGCGGGACTTGAAGTAATCCTGGCCGAAAATAGCCTCAGGATCGGCCATGGCCGGTTTCTCAGGAGTGACCACAGTCACATCCTGGGGCGCAACCGGGGTGATGACGGCTCCCGTCTGCGGGTCTATGGTTCCTTTGACAGCCGTCACGTTCTGGCCGGGAGTCTGGCCCGACGTGCCCTTCTTGCCGTTCATCATTGCGTTGATCTCGCTGTCGGAGTAGCCGTACTGCTTTGCCATCTGCTTGGCGGCGGCGATTTCCGATGCACTCTGGGCGCCAGCATTGAATGTGATGACCACACCGAGCGCAACGGACAGGATTTTGCGGATTTTCATATTTCGGATTTTTTTTCTTACTGTTTCTGCAGGGTCGGCATACACCGGCCACAATCGCGCAAATTTAACAATTATTTTTCACTTTTCCTTGCCTTTGCGAGAATGGGGGATTTGTTGTGTTTTCTTGTGTTTTTTGTTGTTTCCGCATTTTGGCAGAAAACAAGTCATTTTGACATTGCCAACCCGCCCGGGCCACCTTACCTTTGCAACGTTAAAAAAATGAAAGATGAAAAGAAAACTGTTTATCATTATGTACTGCACGGCCCTGATTTCCTGCGGGAAAGACACATTCGTCCCCGAGGGGCCGGACACCGTTCCGGAGAATGCGGCGGCCGTGCGCATCGTTCCATCCTATGGCACCGCCGAATTGAAATCCGCAGCCCCCGAACTCATCGCGGAAATTGCCGGGACTGCGGACATTGTGGTGCAGGAAAGCATTTCTCCCATAGTTGAAGCCCTCCCTACCAGGGGGACTCCGGTAAGCGCCCTCAATTTTGCGGCCCGCTTCCCTGACGGCTTCCGCGCTTTTGCGGTATATTCCGGCACGACGGACAGGAGCGGCGACCTTGGCGCCACATTCTCGAAAGTCCCCGGAGAGGAAGTGTGGACTTTGGTTTACAACGACATCGACTGGCCTGCCGACAACAGACTGCGCTACTATTTCTCCGCACCGGCAAGCCTGCCTCCTTACATAGATATTGCAAGTTCCGCCGATGGAGGAAAGGCGGCCCCCGCAATGGTTCTGCGGCTCGGAAACGGATATCCCACCGAGGCGGCGGAGCAGGAGGACCTTCTCTTTGCGAGCAGGGACATCAGCCTCGTGCGGGGCGGCACAGTCAGCACGGACGTCAACTTCATTCACGTCTTTGCCGGCGTACGCGTGCGTCAGGGCAACACAGGAGGCAAGTTCACCCTCACCGGAGCAAGCCTTACGGGAATGCCGGCGAGCGGAACCTGCAGCATCAATTTCAACGCCGGACCCAAATCAGCCGACTGCGTCAGTTGGAGCCATCCCGAGGCTTCTCCGGCCACTGCCGATTTCACACTCAACCCTGCCGACGGGGATGCGATATTCTGCATTCCACGGTCATTCAAAGCCGGAGACGGCACTAAACTGAGAATCTGCTACACCGTTGAGGGCGAAGGCTCACGCACGGAAGAACTCGACCTCGGAACGCTTCTTGACGGACAATCGTGGCTTGCAGGGCAGATGCATACCTGCACCGTCACAATCGCCGAGCCCGGAGCAGTCATCACCGATGCCGTGGAGGACGGTGCCGAAACCGACGCAAGCGTCACTAACACCGGCAACGTGGCGGGCTATCTCCGTGCCACTCTGGCCGCAGACTGGGTAAGAACGGTAACGGAAGATGATGAAACGGTCATTCTGCGCAACTGCGACCTCGACTCCGAGGGTACGTTCACCGGCCTCGCAAAGCAGAACTGGATAAAAATCGGCGGATACTACTATTATAAGTTCCCCGTGAAGGCGGGATTCTCCGCCTCAGAGACTCTGTTCGACAGTTACGCCGCCGGCACCGCCCCGAACGCGGGAGCCCGGCTGCAGTTCAGGATTATGGCGCAGATTGTTCCATTTGAAGAATCCAAGACTTCCGTCACGTCCGCCTGGGGCGCCGACGTGGCGGCACAATTAAGCACAACCCCGGAAAACCGATTATGAAAAAGTTCCTCTTTACACTCATTACCGCCACGCTGGCCTTTTCCGCCGGCGCGCAGACATTCAAGCCTTTCATCCTGAATGACGGCACTGAATACGAGACTCTGCAGGAGGCCATCGACAGTGCTCCCTCCGGCAGCGCATCCACAATCAATGTCAAGCCCTGCCCCGCCGGCATCGGGGAATACGGCTCCGACTACGCCACCAATGCAGTCTCCAATATCACCTCCCACGGCGCCGAGGTGTTCACCAGGAGTAAATCGCTCACCATCAAGGGGCTCGCAGGCGGTGCAGTTCCGGTGCTCCGGGATTTCGTGCTGGTACTCGAGACAAAAACAGGCTCAAAACCCGACTATACCGTTTCCGACCTCGGCTTCAGCGGCAAGAGCATCATAATAGTTGACAACAAGGCAAGCGGTTTCGGAAGGCTTGAGTTCTCCGGCTGCACGGCGGACGTCACCAACTGCACCGCCAGATTCCCCACTCTCAAGAACAAGAGCAGTGTGGGCGCCACATATGCCAGCGGCACTTTCATACAGTGGCTGCAACGTTCTACCGGCACCACGGACGAATTCCTTTTCCACGACAATGAGATAATCACCAGACTCAGCCAGAAGGGAGGGAACGTGCGTGTGTTCAACGGCGGTATGATGACAAAACGGGCCGTCATCCGCGACAACGTGTTCGGCAGCGAAGCCCATCCCATCGAGGGAGACCAGGCCTGGATTGCCGTGTCGCAGTGCACCGCCAAAGACGCGGTGGTTGAATTTATGGACAACACCGTCTATGGCAAGGGATACGTGGGGATATACTGGATACTCGCCACGGGAGTCACGGCAACGGGGCTGGACGTCAGGGTACACGACAACCGGATGCTGATGCAGGGCGTCGGCAGGCCCCGTTTCGATGCTTCAGGCAACGGAGACCTCCTCGTTTACGTTCCGTCCGGATACATGACCGGAGGGAAAATCAGCCTTTGGCGTAATTACGTCAACGGATATTGCTTCAACGAGGCGCTCAACAGAATCGGAGACGCCGTTGTGGTGGACAAGCAGACAGGCCACACTGACGGAGACGGGCACATACATTCCATCACAAGCAGCACGAACGCGCTCGTGCGCAAATACGGCGTCAGGAAAGACGACATCCATCTTCCCGGTAAGGCGGATACTTTCCAGGGCGGGGCCCACGGCATCACAGACTTGGGCAGCACAATGTATTGCGACCGCTGCAACGAACTTCTCTCCGCAATCACAGTGAAATGCACGGGACTCGCCGCCGGAGAAAGCGTATTCTTCGACATAACCGACGAAGCGGGCGCTGTTGCCGGCACAGTTGTGCTCAGCGGCCGCAGCGGAACTCCGGCTTCCGGTACCGTTGTAGGACTCGAACCCGGCGCATACACCGTCGCGGCTTCCAATACGGACTGGTCGTGGACATACGATGTTCCCGCAGCCCTGACGAAGAACATTCCCTCTCCTGACAAGGCTGCCGCTCAGGCAGATTTCACCTATGAATTCCATCTGACAAAGCGCGGCGGCGTTTCCGTCAAGAACGGAGAGACCGCGAAGATTGAGAACATCGACTGACAAAACGCCGTTAGCACGGTATTTGAATCGAGGTTGGGAAAACTGACTGATATGTGCAGATTTTCCAGCCTCTTTTCTTTTTTCCACGGCAATTCCGGGGCCGGAAGGTCAAACCGTGACGGGAAGGGCTCCCCAAAGTCCGCAAGCGTCTCCAGACTGCTGGAGCAGAGGCTGAAGAAACTGATGGATGAAGACCATATCTTCACGGATGACAGCCTGACTGTCAAGTCTCTCGCAAAGATGATGGGCGTAAGCCGGGCTACTATGACAAACGTCGTGACATCCGCCTTCGGCAGCGGTTTCCGCAACTATCTGAACCGCCGCCGCATAGAGTTCGCCAAGGAATATATGCTCTCGCATCCTCAGGCCACGCAGGAAGAGATTGCCGGGGTCTGCGGCTTCAAGGACGGCAACCTCTTCAACCGCAAGTTCAAGTCCATCGAAGGCACCACTCCCCTCGTCTGGCTCTCCCGAAATTATAAATAAAGAGGATGACTGGAAAGTCATCCCCTTCTTTACATCTTATTGCCTCCGAGCGTCGGCTGCTCTCCGGAAGAGACAGCCGCACGCATCTGCGGCAAGTGTCAAATAAAATGAGCTACATCACGATGTCTCTGTTGATTTCGTCCCAGGCATCCACAGTGCAACCCACGAAGATGATTTCCTGTCCGCCGAGGACGGGGTCGAGTTCGGGATCAGCGTCAACGTTCTTCTCCTCGTAGCCGCCGCCGGCAAGGTCGATGGTGTAGGTGTATCTGTAACCGGGAGTCCAGCTGATAGCAACAGGCCAGCAGCACCATCTTTCAGAGGCAATTACAGTGCCGTCAGCAGCATTCCTGACAGTCATTTTGACTGCAAGATATGCTCCGTTGGCAGGTGCTTCCAGCGAATTGGAAGTATAGGCGGTGGCAATGGCCTTTTCCTGAGGCATCAGAATCCAGGAAGAGCCGACACCCGTTGCGGCCGCTCCGGCAGCCACTGCCGCAGAAAGTCCGGTCTGGCTGTAGTTGCGTGAAGCATCCGCTGTACCGTCAGTTGCGGTCCAGTCAGTCCCGGCGAGGTTACCGGTATTCATATCATCGGTATCGCCGCCCGCCACTGAAGTTGCGGTGAATGTTCCGGCCTTGTTGACGAAAGCCACTTTGATGCCGGTGACGTCGAACTTGAGCGTACTGCTGCTGTTCTTGACCTTCAGGTTTATCAGGGAAAGAGTGTGGCGGAAGTTGAGTTTCACGCCTGCTGTCTCTTTTGAGGTTGACACGTGTTTTGCGTAGAGCACGTCCTTCTGGTCAGCGGCGGCATCCGCCACGGTGTAGTTGAAGCTGTCTGCGGAAGCGGTACGCGCTACGCTTTCCGGCCAGACGGCGTGGAAAGTGAGGACTCGGGTGGCATCCACCGTCTCGGGCCAGTAATAAGGGCTGCTCGATGAGTGCCAGCTTGTACCGTCAAAGAGATAGTTGTCGTGGAAGTAGGTGGTCTTCGCGCCCGCATTGTCGAACACGGACCACACATCAAACTTGTCGCCCGTGGCGAACATAGTCTTGGATGAGGCCTTGGATGCATATCCCAGGCTTGCGTTGAAGTCGATTGATTCGGGAGCGGACATTTCAATCACGCTTTCCTTGTTGCAGCTTGCAAGTCCGAGGACTGCAGCGGCGGTAAGTAAAACAAATCTTGTTTTCATTTTTTGATAAATTTAAAATGGTTTGATAATGGTTTCTATGAATTCACGTCAATGGTTTCGTCCTGCCATCCGTCAAGCGTGGGCTGGAAGCCGGAACCGTTGGTGATAGGTTTAGGCAACTCCAGTTCCAGGTCAAGCACAATCGTGGCAGTCAACTTTCCCTCAATTGCCGGATCGTTCATTCTGTCTGTAATGTCATAGCTGTAATATGCCTTCGTGCCGTCGGACAATGTGAAGTAAAGGGAAATGATATGCGCCGTAGCCTCGTCTCCGCAATGCCCGAACATTGTCATATATCCCCGGAGGGTGGTGTCGTCGGAACGGAACATCGGGAAGTTCTGGCTGGTCCTGCCCCTTTCGGGTCTGTTGACCCCCAGATAAAATCCGTGGGCCAGTGCCGATATCGACGCCACGCAGTCAGTGGTGTACTTCAGATTGCTGACGTTCTTCACTATTATTGTGTAAAGCGGCGTCCTCTGTTCCGGGTAGAACGTGACGCTCCCCGTCTGCCTGTCACGCACCTCTATCCCGCTTTCCTGATTGCTGCTGTACAGCATATCCGGCTCTATGGTCGAGGATTCCGCCTCTTTCACCGTACGCGTGGTGACCTCGAATTCTTCGAACGGGGTGTCAAGGCCGCTGAATCTGTTGGCGCCTTTGCCGCTGTTGGTGCAGATGGCCCTGTACGTTCCGCGCGGTATTGTCAGCCTTCCGCCCTTCCTGTCCTGGAAAGTATGGTGGATGGCGGGGCCCCCTTCCGTCGGGAAGAGGAAGAGTTCCATTGTCTCCACATCCGCATCCGGCGACTTGGTCCAGTCGATGTTCACCTCAAGCCCCGACTGATGTGGATGGTCGTAGCACAGGTCCTTGTGTTGGCAGGCGACTGCCGCAAACATCATCAATATGAATGAGTATCTTTTCATTTTCCTATTATCCATACAAGTGAAACTTCAAGTCTGGACGGGCCGAAGTATGCCCTGTCCCTTGTGGCCTGCCACACATAATGCATTGTTCCCGAGCTGCTGTCCCAATCCGGAAGATATTCCTTATATCTTCCTCCCAGATAGCCGAGCCCTATCGTAAAATCCAGATTGAGATGCCTGGACACCGGGAGCGAGTAACCGTAGTCCATTCCGGCATATCGGCTCCAGTCCTCACGGTAATCGCTGATATAGCCCCGGCCGCCCAGTTCGTAATCATAGGTCAGGAAGCCTCCATAGACACCTATATGATGCCCCGTCAGGCTGCGCCCGTCATAGACTCTGCCGAAATCGCGCTTCCCGCCTTCCGGAGCCCCGAAGTACTTGCGGACGTTCAGGCCGAAGGCGAAAGTGCGATGGAAGAATTTGTAATGGTCGGTCCACCAGCCGTATTTCAAGTCCGCACCATAGCTCCATCCGCGCCCCAGCCCCAGTTCCACTCCTATATTGGGAACAGCCGCCAGATCATACAGCATATTGGTTCTCAACGCAAGGGAGGGGGCGCATTCCGCTTGAGTTGCGGCAGGTTCCGCATCCGCACGCTGCGCATATGCCCTGTCCGGCATTATGACAAGCCCTGCCAAAATGACAACGAGCGCAAAACGTATTTCATCAATTCCTTTCATATTTTTTCTCCCGGCCCCTTATGGCCTCCGGAGACGCTGCAAAGGTGTGACAAAACCTTTTTACAGATGTTGTATGCAGTTTGGTTTTTTGTCGGCGCCGACGCCCCGTTTGTGGTATTTTTTTTGAAATTGCAGAAGCAGGGCAAGAAGGGACGTAATTTTGAAATATTAAAAACTACAGACTATGGTCACATTTTCTACAATGGGTATCGTCACCGCCACGGCGCAATTCATCCTGGCGCTCGCGGTAACGTTCCTGCACCCGGACAACTACAGGCGTTTCCGGAAGCAGAACACCGCCAGAGCACTTCTAATCACGGCTCTTGTCATATCGATGGCCGGCAACGTGCTGAACACTTTTTTCGCCATTCCGGAACTGGCATTCTCCGTTTTCTTCTTCTGGTCCTGTTCCACACAGAACATTCTGATGGGCTTCGTGTCCATCCTGTTCGCCAATCCGTCGGTGGTTGACAGGCGTTTTGTAGCAGTCAATCTGTCCGTCTATATCTTCTTCAATCTTCTGCTCATTTCGTCCGCCATTTTCTTCACGGAGGCATTCCCCGTCATCTTCATAATAAGTTTCACGGCCGGGGTCCTGCTGAGCATAGGCATCTTCTCGATAGCCGTACGGGCCTACAACAATGCCGTACAGGCAATGGAGGAGTATTATTCGGATGATTTCTACCATCTGCTGAGATACCGCAGGGCGTTCAACGCGGCCATCATAGCAGGACTGGCGCTGCTGATTGCGGTTCCGTTCACGGGGCACTATCCCGGCACCTACGTCACCGCAGCCAACATAGTGTGGAGGTCGATGTTCATCCTGTATTATGCCTTCGTGTCGATATTGTTCATCCGGCAGAACTTCCAGATAGGGCTGATTGCCAGAATGTATGACGGGATGAATGTCGCCGGCAACGCTCCGCAGCTTCCCGGAAGCCTGACGGAAATCGACAATCCCCTGTCCGGCAAGATGGCAAGGCAAGCGGCGTTCGAAAGGCTCGAAACAGCATTGCTCAAATGGATTGCCGACAAATCCTATCTGGAGTCCGACATCCCCACCGCAAGGATTGCAGAATCACTCGGAACCGACATTTTCACGTTCCGGGATTACTTCAGGGACAAAAAGGGAGAGGATTTCCGGACCTGGAGGCAGCGGCTCAGGATAGAAGAGGCCTGCCGGATAATGAAAGAGCATCCCGAAACCAGTTATGAACTCGTCGCGGAGACTGTGGGCATCAACGACCGCAGCAATTTCAAGAAAACTTTCACGAAAATAGTGGGGATGAGCCCCAAAGATTGGAGAAAAAGGGCTCACCGCCAAAAGTCCGTGGGAGATATGTTGATTAACCGAAGACCTTGCAGATTCTGAAGATAAAGAAAGGCAGGTCTCTTATTCCCCGCAGTTGTGCTCTGAAGGCTTTGAGTTTTGAGTTGAAGGATTCTGCGGA
>JAZUHY010000061.1:0-47812 GCA_045641985.1 Candidatus Cryptobacteroides sp. | reverse complement strand
TGAATCCTCAGGAGCACAGATTGATATGCTCATCGACAGGGCAGACCGTGTCATGAACCTTTGTGAGATGAAATTTACAAGGGACGAATTCATAATTGATAAAGACTATGATGCAAAACTGAGGGCTAAGATAGAAGCACTGACGCGTGCCACGAAAAACAAAAAGAATATTCAAACTACTATTGTGACGACTTATGGTCTGAAAAGCAATATGTATAGCAGTAGAATACAGCGCGTTGTGCCAATGGAAGCTCTCTTCAGGTAGGTACAATGAACGTAAGCTGAAACTCCTTCGAACCAATCTTGTTTCATCCGGCCAGACAGGATATCAAAAAGTTCTTATTGGACATTTTTAGGGGCAATTCCTAATTTTCAGTGCTTATTGGTACTAGAAGTACAAAATGTGCGTGGTACCCCAGTATACCAACATATACAACTCTACGGGTACAATGATACGGCTTTTGAGTCACTCTGACCCAGAAGCCGTATTTATGTAATCGCAGTTGCTGCTTAGCAGGCCTTTCCGTCGGAACCGAGAACGTTCACAATCTTGTGCTTGTAGAGTTCTGTCATAAGGTCGCGTGCGGGGCCGCAGTATTTGCGGGGGTCGAACTCGCCGGGTTTCTCTGCAAAGACCTTGCGGACGGCTGCGGTGAATGCAAGACGGCTGTCGGAGTCGATGTTTATTTTGCACACTGCGCTCTTTGCGGCTTCGCGAAGCTGCTCCTCGGGGATGCCCACTGCATCGGGGAGTTTGCCTCCGTTGGCGTTGATGATGTCAACATATTCCTGAGGAACTGAAGATGATCCGTGGAGAACGATGGGGAAGCCGGGAAGTTTCTTCTCGACCTCGTGGAGAACGTCGAATGCGAGGGGAGGCGGAACCAGACGGCCGGTCTTGGCGTCGCGTGTGCACTGCTCGGGTTTGAACTTGTATGCTCCGTGGCTGGTGCCGATGGAGATTGCGAGAGAGTCGCAGCCTGTGCGGGTAGCAAAGTCGATGACCTCCTCAGGCTTGGTGTAGTGGGATTCCTCTGCGGAGACCTCGTCCTCAACGCCGGCAAGAACACCGAGTTCGGCCTCGACGGTCACGTCATATTTGTGGGCATACTCCACGACTTTCTTGGTGAGGGCGATGTTTTCCTCATAGGGGAGGGAGGACCCGTCAATCATAACTGAAGAGAAGCCGAAGTCAACGCAGCTCTTGCAGAGTTCGTAGCTGTCGCCGTGGTCGAGATGGAGGCAGATCTGCGGTTTCTCCCAGCCGAGTTCTTTTGCATACTCGACGGCTCCCTGTGCCATATAGCGCAGGAGAGTCTGGTTGGCGTAGTTGCGTGCCCCCTTGCTGACCTGGAGAATCACGGGCGATTTTGTCTCAGCCGAGGCCTTGATGATGGCCTGGAGCTGCTCCATATTGTTGAAATTGAATGCGGGGATGGCATAGCCTCCCTTTACTGCCTTGGCAAACATCTCACGGGTGTTGACAAGTCCGAGTTCTTTGAATGATACCATAGTATAAATTAGTGATAAAATAGATTCCAAATCAGAAATCTCACAAATTTAATTAAATTTGTCGAAATAATGAATAGAAAATGAGCAAGCGCAACAAAGTCATCATCTTCTCTGCTCCGTCGGGCGCAGGCAAGAGCACTGTGGTGGGGCATCTTCTGGGTTTGCATCCTGAATTTGAATTCTCCATAAGCGCCACGTCGAGGGCGCCGCGCGGCAGTGAAAGGGACGGAGTGGAATATTATTTCCTGAATGCGGACCGGTTCCGCGCCCTGATAGCGGAGGATGCCTTTGTCGAGTATGAGGAAGTATATAAGGACAGGTTCTATGGTACTCTCAAGTCGGAAGTGGACAGAATCTGGAGTGCGGGTCACGTTATTATCTTCGACGTTGATGTGCAGGGCGGAGCGAATCTCAAGAAGTATTTCGGTGACAAGGCAATGTCGGTCCTCATACTCCCTCCCTCTATGGCGGTGCTGGAGGACAGGCTTCGCGGCAGGGGCACCGACAATGAGGAAGCGATTGCGGAAAGGCTTTCCAAGGCGCAATGGGAAATTGATTTCGCTCACGGGAAGTTTGACTGCGAGTTGGTGAATGACGTTCTTGAAAACACTTTCCATGAGGCGGAAAGGCTTGTCAACCAATTCCTTTCCAAATGAAAATCGCCGTATATTCGGGGTCTTTCGACCCTCTTCACGTCGGCCATCAGGCCATTATGGAGTTCCTGACATCCGACCGGGAGTTCGACTGGGTATATCTGGTGGTGTCACCTCAGAGTCCGTTCAAGTCAGAACTTAACAACCTGACCGCGCTTGACCGGTATAATGCCGCGGTGGATGCCGTTTGCCGTCACTCCGAACTTCACGTATGGGTGGACGACATCGAATTGCATATGAATCCGCCCCATTACACCTGCAGGACGCTGGATGCCCTTCATCAGCGTGAACCGGAAAACGACTTCACCCTGATCATCGGTGCCGACAATCTTGAAAGTTTCCGCAGGTGGCAGCATTATGACCGTATCCTGCTTGAATATGGCATAGAAGTTTTTCCCCGTGAAGGTTATGATTCGGAGAGAATCATGGAAGAACTCCTGTCTGAAAATCCGGAATACCGCATCCATCTGATAGATGCGCCTCTCGTGGCCATATCTTCCACGCTGATACGGGAAGGACTCGCTGAAGGAAGGGATATGTCGGAATTCCTGATGTAGAGGACTACAGCATCCTCCGTTTCTTGAAAATTACCCAGATGCTCACAAGCATCACGGCCATTATCAGCAGAATCAGAGCCCAGGCCCAGGAAATGCCTGCAAGCGGCAGCGTGACGTTCATTCCGTAGAAGCTTGCCACGAGGGTGGCAGGCATCAGCAGGAGGGATATGAAGGTGAATATCTTCATTATCCTGTTCTGGTCAAGGTTGATGATACCGACGACGGTGTCCTGAAGGTATTCCAGACGCTCGAAGGCGAAATTGGTATGGTTGATGAGGGACGAAATGTCCTGCAGGATGATTCCCAGATCTTCGCGTAGGTCTGCGTCCTTTGGGCACAGCTTGCTCTTCAGCAGGTTGGAGATCAGCCTCTGCTTGTCCACCACGTTTTCTCTCACGAACATTGCATTCTCCTGCAGTTGGTTGATGTCCAGCAGGAACTCCTCGTTGATGTCTTCCTGCTGGTTGATTCTCTTGCTGAACTGGCTGACATCCTTGGAGATGAGCTCCACGATGTCGGCGTCAAGATCGACGCGCTTGTCCATAATTTCCACGAAGATGTGCCATCCGTCCTCGAACAGGTCCGGGCGGGCTTGCATCTTGTTCTGTATGGTGGTGAAGGACCGCAGGGGAATTTCCCTGAGCGTGGTCAGAATCCTGCCCGAAAGGATGAAGGATACCGGGTCCATCAGCATTTCGTCATCGGCGGGTGACAGGAAGTTGGTATTGGCGAACACAATCTTGCCTTCCTCGCTGAATCGTGAGGAACTCTCAATCTCTTCGGCTTCTGCCTTTGACTGGATTTCGGTGCCCAAATACGACTCAACCGCCCTCTTTTCATCTCCTGTGGGATCCAGAAGATCTATCCAGAGAACATTTTCTTTGCCGATAGCAGCAAACTCCGTTTGAGACTGGGAAACAGCGATGTCTTGCCCGAGTCTGTAGAAAATCTTGATCATTTTCCTTCCTTGTTATCCCGGCACTTTGTCGGAAGGGTTAAACTTTTACGGGTTAGCTGACAGCACGGAGAAGTCAGCCTGCAAATATAAGAAAAATGTTTTTATCTTTGTACCATAATATGTTCCAAAACGAAAAATATCCTTCGAAGGCGTTGCAGGATGCCGTGGATGCCATAAGTTCTCTTCCCGGCGTAGGGGGCAGGAGCGCTGTCAGGCTGGCGCTGCATCTTCTCCGTCAACCTCAGGAAACCATACACCGCTTTGCGCAGGCCATAGACAGATTGGGAACGGACGTGCACTATTGCCGTCATTGTGCAATGATTGCCGACGGGGATGAATGCTCCATCTGCGCGGATGAGTCCCGGAACCATTCCCAGATATGCGTTGTGGAGAACGTCCGTGACGTTATGAGCATAGAGGCTACAGGTCAGTATCACGGTGTGTATCACGTTCTTGGCGGAATCATCTCCCCCATCAACGGCATTGCCCCGTCAGACCTTTCCATTCAGCGGCTCGTGGAGCGAGTGGACGCCGGAACGGAGGTTATTTTCGCGCTCAGCGGCGACGTGGAGGGGGAGACCACTTCCTTCTACATTTTCAGGCAATTGGAGAAAAGCGGATGCAGGGTTACATCCCTTGCAAGGGGGCTCGGTTTCGGGGATGACCTTGAATATGCCGACTCCCTCACCCTGGGACGGTCTATTGCCAACAGGGTGGAGTTTCACCCTTGAACCCTGACACCTTTCCTGTTCCATATTCCCAGTCCGACTATGGCGGAGGCTATGTAGCACAGGTACAGAACAGTCATCCACCAGTCTCCCTGCTGCGCGAACAGCACCGCCACGGCAATGTCTGCGGCAATCCACAGATACCAGTTCTCCAGATGGGAGCAGGACAGATACCAGGCGGCCATTATGCTGAAACTGAACGATATGCCTTCCAAGACGGGCTCAGGGTCGTTCGTGACGGAGTACAGGAGGCACGCGGCAGGGGTACAGACGGTCAGAAGGATGACGGAGAGCAGCAGCCTCCGGCGGGGAAGCCTGACGACGTGCAAATCACCGTGACTTTCCGAATCCAGTTTTTTCCAATGGGCTATTCCCCACACCGCCATTGCGATGAACCATAAGTTCAGTATGATCTGCGCCCAGAGGGGAGCCCACGCTCCGTCCTTGGAATTGACGGCCGCCACAATCAGGGCTGTACTGCAGGTCACGAGGTCCAGATACCACATCCACCTGTGCTGGAATACCTGCATTACCATATAGATTACGCCCGAAGTCAGAGAAATCAGCTGAATCCAGGAGTCCGATTCCCTTAACCAATTGATAACAACATCCATTATTTGAAAATAACTGCAAAACAGGATGTAAAATTAAGAATAATTGTCTATATTTGCACGCTTTTGCGGGATTGTGCCCGCAGGCTCAATACATAATGTCTAACTACTAGTTTGTTTTTTATCAACTATTATGGCAAAATTTGAAATCAAGACCGCTAAGGACGGTCAGAATTATTTCAATCTCAAGGCTTCCAACGGTCAGGTCATCCTCTCTTCGGAGATGTACGCCACAATGAAGTCCTGTGAGAATGGAATAGCTTCGGTCAAGAAGAACGCCCCTCTTGACGAGCGTTACGACCTGAAGCAGGCCGAAAACGGCAAATTCCACTTTACTCTCAAGGCCGGAAACCATCAGGTTATCGGTTCCAGCCAGATGTATGCTACGGAAGAGAGCGCGAAAAGCGGCATAGAGTCCGTCAAGACAAATGCTCCCGAGGCTGAGGTCGTTGTCGTTACCGATGATGCTCCCGAGGCTGAGGCTCCCAAGGCAGAGAAAAAGGCTCCCAAGCCGGAGAAGGCACCTGAGGCCGAAACCCCTGCAGAGGTGGTAAAGGAAGAGGTAAAGGAGGAAGTCAAGGAAGAAGTTAAGGAAGCTGCCCCCAAGGCAGAGAAAAAGGAAACCAGGGCTGCGGCTTGCACAAATGCGTCAATCGCCCCCGAGGATTTCGATTGGGATGCATTCGAGAACGGTGACGTCTATGGCGTCGCCGACAAGAAGGCTATCGAGGAAGCATACGACAAGACCCTCTCGAAGGTCGTTGAAAACGAGGTTGTTGAGGGGGAGGTCACCGCTATCAACAAGCGCGAGGTCGTTGTTACCATCGGTGGCAAGAGCGAAGGTGTCATTATGGCTCCCGAGTTCCGTTACAATCCGGATCTTAAGGTCGGCGACAAGGTTGAGGTGTTCGTCGAGACCGCGGAGGACAAGAAAGGGCAGTTGCTGCTCAGCCACAAGAAGGCCCGTGCCCTCAAGTCCTGGGATAGAGTAAACGAGGCATTTGAGAACGACGAGATTGTCAAGGGATTTGTCAAGACCCGCACGAAGGGCGGTATGATAGTGGACGTGTTCGGCATCGAGGCGTTCCTCCCCGGCTCACAGATTGATATCAAACCTATCCGAGACTACGATGTGTTCGTAAATCAGACAATAGATTTCAAGATTGTGAAAATCAATCAGGAGTTCCGCAATGTTGTGGTTTCCCATAAGGCTCTTCTCGAGGCCGAGCAGGAGAAGATGCGCGCAGAACTCATCGGCAAACTTGAGAAAGGCCAGGTGCTCGAAGGCGTTGTCAAAAATATCACCAATTACGGTGTGTTTGTTGACCTCGGCGGAGTTGACGGTCTCATCCATATCACGGATCTTTCCTGGGGACGTATCAATCATCCCGAGGAGGTTGTGGCACTTGACGAGAAGATCAAGGTTGTCGTCCTGGACTTCAACGAGCAGCAGAAGAGAATCGCTCTCGGACTGAAGCAGCTTACCGCTCACCCTTGGGATGCGCTTGATGAGAATCTCAAGGCCGGTGACAAGGTCAAGGGTAAGGTTATCCTCATCGCTGACTACGGCGCATTCGTAGAGATTGAGCCGGGCGTCGAGGGGCTTGTCCACGTTTCGGAAATGTCCTGGAGCCCCCGTCTCCACAGCGCTCAGGAATTCATCAAGGTGGGCGATGAGGTTGAGGCTCAGATTCTTTCAATCGACCGGGAAGCCCGCAAGATGTCCCTCGGACCCAAGCAGCTCACGGAGAATCCTTGGGATAACATCCGCGTCAAGTATCCCGTCGGAAGCGAGCACAAGGCAACTGTACGCAACATCACCAACTTCGGTGTGTTCGCTGAATTGGAGGACGGTGTCGAAGGACTCGTTCACATTTCCGACCTTTCCTGGAACAAGATCAAGCATCCTTCTGAGGTTGTAGCTCCCGGTGATGTCCTCGATGTCCAGATTCTGGACTTTGACGAGGCCAATCACAAGCTCAGCCTTGGCCACAAGCAGCTTATCCCCAATCCTTGGGATGAGATTGAGGCGAAATTCCCTGTGGGCTCCACCGTGGAAGGAACCGTGGCTTCCCTCACCGACAAGGGCGCAAACATCACTCTTGGAGGTGATGCCGAAGGTTTTGCATTCTCCCGCGACCTCGTCAAGGAAGACGGCAAGCAGGCTGTCGCAGGCGAGACCCTTCAGTTCCGCGTGGTCGAACTCCGCCGCAGCACGCGCCGCATTCTTGTAAGCCATCTCCGCACTTATGCTGAGGTCAAGGAGAAAGCCGCCGCGGCTGAGGTTGAAAGCACCAAGAAAGCCATCAAGAAGGTCAACACCACCGTTGAGAAGACGACTCTCGGTGACATTGATGCTCTTGCCGCTCTCAAGGAGAAACTTTCAAAAGGCGAATAATTGAATGAACTTCTCTCTTAAGATATTGGGCACAGCTTCGGCTATGCCCATTTCTGATAGAAATCCACGCGCTCAGGCCCTTTCCGTGCACGGGCGCTTGTTTTTGATTGATTGCGGGGAGGGGGCCCAGCGGCAGTTCCGACGTATGCACCTGTCATTCCTTAAGGTCGAGGCCGTTTTTCTGTCCCATATACACGGAGACCACGTTTTCGGGCTGTTCGGTATGCTCTCGACAATGGCGATGTACGGACGCACGCAGGAACTTCACATATATGCCCCGCAGTCATTTGCCGGGATTCTCAAGTTCTTTCTGAATTATTTCGGCGAGGGCGTGAACTACGGGATAATCCATCATCCGCTCAATATGAAAGAACCGGAGACCGTGCACGTGTCGAAATGCGTGAGGGTTTCTGCTTTCCCACTCAGGCACAAGATAGAGTGTTTCGGTTTCCGCTTTGACGAGATAAGGTCTGAGCGCCAGTTGGAAAAGGCCCCGGCGGTTTCCTACGCCTATTGTTCGGATACGGCCCCGTTCGACAGTCTGCCGGAATGGGTCAGGGGAGTGACTCTTCTCTATCACGAGGCCACGTATCAGAAAGATATGAAGGACAAGGCCGAATTCCGTTTTCACTCCACTACCGGAGACGCTGCAGGATGTGCCGCCGCCGCCGGTGCGGGACGCCTCCTCGTTGGCCATTACTCATCAAGAATCAGTGATTTCGATGCATACATCCGGGAATGCCGCGAACTCTTTCCGGAAACGTATGCCGTGAATGATGGAGATGTCATTGATTTTTAGTAAATTTCGGCTATGAAACGTTTTTTGCTTGTCTTGCTTTCCCTGCTGTGTATCTCCGCCGACAAGAGCCCCCAGGAAAAATACATAGAAAAGTATTCGGGCATTGCTGTCAGTGAAATGGTCCGTTCCGGTGTCCCGGCATCCATTACACTTGCACAGGGGCTTGTGGAGTCGCGTGCAGGCCAGGCGCCTTTGGCGGCCAAGGGCAACAATCACTTCGGCATCAAATGCCACAATGACTGGAAGGGGAAGAAGATGTATCAGGACGATGATGCCAAGGGGGAGTGCTTCCGGGTGTACGCCACGGCGGAGCTTTCATTCCGTGACCATTCGGATTTTCTGAGGTACAAAGACAGATACAAAAGCCTTTTCAACCTGAAACCTACGGATTACAAGGGTTGGGCGCACGGTCTCAAGAAGGCGGGATATGCGACGGATCCTGCATATGCCTCCAAACTTATTAAGGTCATAGAAGATTATCAGCTCTACCTTTTCGACAGGGGCGGACGTGCGGGCCGTGCCGACAAGGTAACTCGTGCCGAAAAGAAGGGACGTGATGACAAGGCCTCCCGTGGCAGACGTAACGGCCGCAAAGACAAGAGTGACGGTGTCGGAAGCATTTCCGGTGACGGTGAAGTGGTGGTGCCTGAAGCCCCTCTCGCCATTGAGGCGCCCAAGCAGGTGGACCCGGAAAAATACAGACAGGATTACAACGAAGAATTCCGCTTCAACCTTTCGCGCAACGTGATGACAAGGAACGGAGTGCCGTTCATCACGTCTCTGAAAGGGGAGACATATGCCTCAATCGCCGCATCCCAGGGATTGTTCCTGAAGGAATTGCTTGCATTCAATGACCTTGCTTCCGCTCCGTATTTGGAGGAAGGGACCATCGTTTACATCCAGAGGAAGAAGAAGAGTGCCGGGAAAGGTCTCGACAAATATATCGTTGACCACGACGGAGAGAACCTCAGGGATATCTCCCAGCGTTTCGGTGTCAGACTGTCTTCCATCAACAAACTCAACGGCTTTGCTCCCGGCCATACTGTCCGGGAAGGCGACACCATCCTTCTCAGATGAAAGAAAGACGTCTGATTCTGCTTCTTGCCGCCGCCGTTGTTACGGTGGCGGCGGTATGTGCCTTCAACTGGCTCCGTGACAACAAGCTGTCCGATTTCTCGGAAAGGACTGACTTGTACGTTTATCCCGACACGCCCGTGTCGGCAATCCTGGACAGTCTGCTGGCGAATGCCGGCGTGAGATGGCCGGGGCGTCTTTCCAGGGTCTTCGAGAACCACGAGGTTACCACGTATTGCAAACCGGGGCACTATGTCGTGAAACCGGGGGACACCGCGGCCTATGTCACGAGAATGCTCAACAACGGTTGGCAGACCCCGGTAAACCTTGTCCTGTCCGGTACCCTCAGGAAGAGGGGCGAGATAGCCCGCAAGATTGCCGTGCAGATGATGGTTGATTCTGCCGAGGTGCGGAATGCGATGGATGACAGGGAATTTCTCAAGGAGTTCGGCTTTGCGCCGGAAAACGTATTCGCCCTGTTCGTCCCTGATACTTATGAAATGTATTGGACGGCTTCCGTCAAAGATATCTTCTCGAAGCAGAATGAAGCGTACCGTGCCTTCTGGACGGAAGAGAACAAGGCCAAGGCCTCCAAGCTCGGCCTGACGCAGATGGAGGTCTCCGTTCTGGCTTCCATCGTCAGCGGCGAAACTCACTTCGTGCCCGAAATGCCGAAGATAGCGGGTGTCTATCTCAACAGGCTTAAAAGGGGGATGAAGCTTCAGGCTGATCCCACGATAGCATTCTGCTATGATTATCAGGTGAACCGCATACTCAGGAGAATGCTCAACGTGGATTCCCCGTACAATACCTACAGATATGCAGGCCTTCCTCCCGCACCTATCTATGTGCCCACAAAAAACACTCTTAACGCTGTGTTGAATCCGGATTACGGAGGCGGCAACCTGTACTTCTGCGCCGACCCTTCCTTCAATGGTTCCCACAGGTTCGCGCGCACTTATCAGGAGCACCTGAAAAATGCCCGCGCCTTCCAACGTGCGTTGAACAAACGCAACAAACGTTAAGCCGTCAATCCTCTGTACGAATCAAGCCCTTTTGATTTTCAGGACCTGGTGCAGGCCTCCGATTTTGGAGATGATTTTGTCCAGTTCCATACTGGACGGGACAAGCAGCCTGACGGATATTTCGTAGGTGCCCTGACGATTGTTCTCGTTGACGTTGAATGTTCTCATCGAGGCCTTGAACTGTCCGATGATATCCATTATGGATGCCAGAACGGAGTGGTCCAGTTCTGCCGAGACGTTAAGGGTGCATTGGAAATTGCTTGTCTCCGAATTGCTCTGCCACACGACCTTCTGGATGCGGTAGGGGTACTTTTCCAGGAGCCTTGCCGCATTGGGGCAGGAAATTCTGTGTATCTTGATGCCGGCGGTTCTGGTGACAAAGCCGAACACGTCATCCCCGAGCACCGGATTGCAGCATTTCGACATCCTGTAGTCCAGTCCCTTGACGTTTTGGGCATTCAGCACCAGGATGTCCTCGCCGGAGCCGGAGGCCTTGAACTGCCCCTTTCCTGCCCGTTCGTCCGGAATCACATCTTCTTCTTCCTTACCGTTATGCTTGAGAATGAAGGCCTTGATGTCGTTGATATCAATCGTGCCCTGCGCGATTCCGGCCCAGAACGTTATGTTGGAGTTTATTTTCAGGCCTTTCATCATCTCCCGCATCATCTCGCCCGGGAATTCCATTTTCCAGTTGCGCAGCCTGCGCTCCAGCATTTCACGGCCTTCCGCCGCTGTTTTCCTTTCCTCGGCATCCAGCTCCTGCTTGATTTTCGTGCGGGCCTTGGACGTGACCACCCAGTTCAGCCAGTCCTTGCCCGGATGCTGGTTCTTGGACGTGAATATCTCCACGCTATCGCCGGTGTGGAGCTTCTCCTTGATAGGAACAGCCTTGCCGTTCACCCTGCCTCCCGTGCATTTGCAGCCGAGTCCGCTGTGTATGCTGAAGGCAAAATCCAGGACAGATGAGCCCTCGTGGAGTATCTTCAGCTCTCCCGTGGGGGTGAATACGAAGATTTCGTCCTTGGGGGGCGCCGGAAGATCCTCTATTTCCATCGTCTTTCCGTTCTCAAGCGTATTGCGTACGGATGTCAGCCAGCTGTCCAGAGTCTTTTCGCTCTTAATACCCTTGTATGACCAGTGGGAAGCCAGACCGCTTTCGGCAATGTCATCCATACGTTTGGTGCGGATCTGGACCTCGATATAGTTCCCGAGTTCGTTCTTTACCGTGATGTGCAGCGATTCGTAGCCGTTAGGCTTCGGGTTGGTGAGCCAGTCGCGGAGACGTTTGGTGTCCGATTCATATTTCTCGGTCACGAAACCGAACACTTTCCAGCAGAGGTCCAGTTCTTCCCTGTGGTCTTTGGCGCCGTCAATGATGAAGCGGATGGCGAACACGTCGTACACGCCCTCGAACGGAACCTTCTGTACCTGCATTTTCCTGTATATGGAATATGCGGTCTTGGTGCGCATCTTCAGCTTGTATGCTATGCCCTCATCGGTAAGCTTCTTCTTCAAGGGTTCTATGAACTTTTCGGTAAGTCGGACTCTGTCCTGCTCGGTGGCTTTCAGTTTGTTGGTGATAGCCCTGTACTGTTCCGGCTCGGCGTATTTGAAATAGATGTCTTCAAGTTCGCTTTTTATATTGTACAGTCCCAACTGATGCGCCAGGGGAATATACAGCATCAGAGTTTCGAGAATCTTCTGGTCCCTTGAAGATTTTGGGAATATGGCGAGACTCCTCATTATCTCCAGACGGTCGGCAATCTTGATGACGGTCACCCTCGGGTCTGTGGAGTACTGGACAATGAGTTTCTTGTAATTCTCCGCCTCAAGGCGGGTGTCTTTGGGCTTTATCGTGGATATCTTGTTGAGACCGTCGACAATGTTGAGCAGACTGGACGGAAAACCGTCCAGCGGAATGTCCTTGTGGCATCTCGTGGCCTCGTGCAGATATACGGCTGCAATGCCCTCTTCTCCGAGTCCTATCTCGTCCCGAACAATGGCCGCCACGGCATCCGGGTGCCCGATGAATGGAGCCCCGTTGCTTCTTGTCTCATCCTTCAGGACTTCAAGGGCAATTGCCCTGGCGCGTTGAATCATTTGCTCTTCCATACTTTCAGATATTCCTGTAATGCCCACATTTCATCGCGGTAGTGTGCTGCGGCCGTAAAATCGAGCTCCGCGGCGGCTTTTTTCATCCTGGCCTTGTCTTCTGCCGCCATCTTCTCTACCTGTTCCCTGCTCATAGCCCTGATGACAGGGTCCTGCAGGACTGCCGCCAGGTCCGCCGTGATGAATCCGTCCCTGAATGCAGCTCCTTCCTCCCTGCGAGAATCGTGCCCGAATCCGACCGTGACACTGCCTTTTCCGAGGTCTGACGGGTTGGGAATATAGACGGGGTCGTCGTACGAATTGGCGGCGCTCACGCGTCCGGTGGTGCCGTTGGCAAGTTTCGGGTTGAGTTCGGATGCGAGAGTGTTGGCCTTTGTTTCTATCTGTTTGGGCGTAATATGGTGGAGTTTGTTGTATTCGGTCTGTTTCCTGCGCCTGCGGTCGGTCTCGCGTATGGTCTCGTCCATCGCCTTGGTTATGTTGTCGGCATACATTATCACCTGGCCGTTCACGTTCCTCGCCGCACGCCCCGCCGTCTGGGTGAGGGCTCTGCCGGTGCGCAGGAAGCCCTCCTTGTCGGCGTCGAGTATGGCCACCAGCGATACGGAAGGTATGTCCAGACCTTCCCTCAGCAGGTTTACACCCACAAGCACATCGAACAGCCCCTGCTTGAAGTCCTCTATGATTTCCACCCTTTCCATAGTATCCACGTCGGAGTGGATGTAGCGCACACGGATGCCGATGCGGCACAGATATTCGTTGAGTTCCTCGGCCATCCTTTTTGTGAGGGTGGTTACGAGCACCCGTTCGTCCCGTTCGCTGCGTTTCCGTATCTCCTCCACGAGGTCATCCACCTGGTTCTTTGTGGGCCTGACTTCAATCGGAGGGTCAAGCAGTCCGGTGGGCCGTACCACCTGCTCTACCACCAATCCTCCGGATTTCGCCAGTTCGTAGTCGGCGGGAGTGGCGCTTACATATACCTTCTGGCCCGTCAGATGCTCGAATTCCTCAAACTTGAGGGGCCTGTTGTCGGCGGCGGCGGGCAGGCGGAATCCGTATTCCACCAGTATCGACTTGCGGCTGTGGTCGCCGCCGTACATTGCGTGGACCTGGGGCAGGGTTACGTGGCTTTCATCTATGAATGTGATGAAGTCCTTGGGGAAATAGTCCAGAAGGCAGAAGGGGCGCTGCCCTTCCTTGCGGCCGTCGAAATACCTGGAATAATTCTCTATGCCGGGGCAGTAGCCCATCTCCTTTATCATCTCAAGGTCATACTCCACGCGCTGCTTCAGACGTTTCGCTTCCAGACCCTTGCCTATGCTCTCGAAGTAGTCTGTCTGCTTCACGAGGTCATCCTGAATA
This sequence comes from Candidatus Cryptobacteroides sp., assembly GCA_045641985.1. Lineage (GTDB taxonomy): Bacteria > Bacteroidota > Bacteroidia > Bacteroidales > UBA932 > Cryptobacteroides. The sequence continues at coordinate 34,023 of JAZUHY010000061.1, read as the reverse complement.
TGGCTGACGGCGGCGATTGTGCGCTCCCTTGTGGTGACGAAGTTGTTGGCCGGGCAGATGCTGGCCTCCTCAAGGTCTTCAAGACGGGCGCCGGTCACAGGGTCGATGAGGCTCAACCCGTCTATTTCGTCACCGAAGAATTCAATTCTGACAGCCTCGTCCGCTCCGCCCATATAGACATCCACAATGTCTCCGTGTACCCTGAAGGTGCCGCGCTTGAAATCCGCTTCCGTCCGGCTGTATAGGGCGTCCACCAGTTTGTAGAGCAGGCCTGTGAGGCTTCTTGTCTCGCCCTTCCTCACCACTATGGTCTGCTCGTGGAAATCGTCAGGATTGCCTATACCGTAGAGACAGCTTACGGAGGACACCACTATCACGTCCCTCCGCCCGCTCATCAGGGCGCTGGCGGCACTCAGGCGCAGCTTGTCTATCTGGTCGTTGATGCTGAGGTCCTTCTCTATGTAGGTGTCCGTGGTGGGAATATAGGCCTCCGGCTGGTAATAATCATAGTAAGAGACGAAGTATTCCACGGCGTTGTGCGGGAAAAAGGACTTGAACTCTCCGTACAGCTGGGCGGCCAGGGTCTTGTTGTGGCTCAGGACCAGGGCCGGTCTCTGGAGATTGGCGATGACGTTCGCCATAGTGAAGGTCTTGCCCGAGCCGGTCACGCCGAGGAGGGTGACGTCGCCGACGCCCTCGTTCAGTGCGGCCGACAATCGCCTTATGGCTTCAGGCTGGTCGCCGCCCGGCCGGTATCCGGATTCGAGTTGGAATTTCATAACGCTGCAAATATATATATAAAAAACAACGTATCCGATAAGTTGAATTACGTAAACATTTTTTGCAATTCTGCTTAAGATGGATTAACTTTGTTTGTTAAGAAAAGTGAAATGAAAAATCACGAAAGAAAAGTCGGGACAGTCTCCCGCGGTATCCGTTGCCCCATTATCAGGGAGGGCGACAATCTTGCAGAAATAGTTGTAAACAGCGTGCTTGAGGCGGCCTCGGAAGAGGGCTTCAGCCTCAGGGACAGGGACGTGGTTGCGGTCACCGAGTCGGTAGTGGCCCGTGCCCAGGGCAATTATGCGTCAGTGGATGCCATTGCAGCTGATGTGAAAGCAAAGACAGGAGGATGCACTGTCGGGGTCATATTCCCGATTCTGTCGCGCAACCGCTTCGCCATCTGCCTTCGCGGCATCGCCTGTGCGTGCAGGAAGATTGTGCTGATGCTCAGTTTCCCATCGGACGAGGTGGGCAACGAACTTGTCAGCCTCGACAAACTGGATGAGGCGGGAGTGAATCCCTATTCCGACGTGCTCACGCTGGAACGCTACCGTGAACTGTTCGGGGTGAATCCCCATCCTTTCACGGGAGTGGATTACGTGCAGTATTACGGAGATCTCATCAAAGCTTGCGGCGCGGAAGTTGAGATAGTGTTTGCCAACCGTCCCGCAACCATCCTTGATTATACCGATACCGTCATAACCTGCGACATACATACCCGAGCCCGCACCAAACGCATTCTGCGTGACGCCGGGGCGAAAATCGTTCTCGGTCTTGACGACATACTTACCGCCCCCGTTGACGGCAGCGGCTTCAATTCCCGTTTCGGACTCCTGGGGTCCAACAAGGCGACTGAGGATACGGTCAAACTGTTCCCCCAGAATTGCCATCCGCTCGTGCTTGACATCCAAAGGCGCATCCTCGATGTCACAGGCAAATGCGTGGAGGTGATGGTCTATGGTGACGGAGCGTTCAAGGACCCCCAGGGCAAGATTTGGGAACTTGCCGATCCCGAAGTGTCTCCCGCCTTCACGGACGGACTTCGCGGAACGCCCAATGAGTTGAAACTCAAGTATCTTGCGGATAATGAGTTCGCCAGCCTGAGCGGGGAAGCCCTTAAGAAAGCAATATCCGAAAGCATCAAGAGCAAGGATGCCAACCTCAAGGGGCAGATGGCTTCCGAAGGCACTACGCCGCGTCAACTGACGGACCTGATAGGCTCTTTGTGCGACCTGACTTCCGGTTCCGGCGACAAAGGTACCCCGGTGGTTCTTATACAGGGATATTTCGACAACTATACAACGGCATAATTCTATGAAAAAGTCATTTGTTCTTCTCGCATCGCTTGTCATCCTTGCGGGATGCAACGGTATCGGCTCCCATCTTCCCAAAGCGGCTGATTACAGGACAGAAGATCCGGCAGTGGACTCGATGCTGCAGGCCATAAGACTCGTCTGGGCAACATCCGAGCTCAATTCCATAATGGTTGTCAAGGACGGAAAGAAAATCCTCGAATATTATGACTGCTGCTATGGCCCGGACTTTATGAACATCTGCTGGTCGGCCAGCAAGACTTTTACCGCTACGGCAGTCGGCTTTGCCGTTCAGGACGGACTGCTTGACGTCAAAGGCAAACTTGTCGATTACCTGAAGCCGGAGCAAATGCCCCGGACGGTAAGCGATACCCTGGCAGGACTGACTTTGTATGACCTTTTGAGGATGTCTTCGGGGCTGAAAACGGATCAGATAGGCCAGACCGGTTGCGGAAAATTGAAAACTCCTACCCTCACGACACTCGAAGCCGGCTTTGAGAACCTTCCCGGGGAGAAATACAGATACAACAGTATGAATACGTATCTGCTCGGAGTGGCGGTTTCCAACGTAACCGGAATGGCACTTGAGGACTATCTGAACGCAAAACTCTTCAAACCTCTCGATATCCGCAAATATCATTGGGACAAGAGCGCGGAAGGCTACAATACGGGAGGTTGGGGATTGTATCTCCCCACTGAATCAATGGCAAAGATGGGACTCTTTATGCTCAACCGCGGAGTGTGGAAGGGGAAAAGGCTCCTGAATGACGAGTGGTTTGAAGAAGCTACCAAGTCCCAGATACGCCAATATCACGGCAAGGGCTACAGTGAGGAGAAAATCGCCAGCCTGCAGGGAAACGAATCGAATATGGGCTACGGCTATCAGGTTTGGATGAATTCCGTGGGAGGCTACCGTCTTGACGGGGCCCACGGTCAGTTTGTGATGGTCCTCCCGGAGCATAATGCCGTCATAGTCCTCACCGGCAACGTCGGAAACACCGGCCCCGAAATGAAGGCCATCTGGCAGTATCTCCTGCCGCTGGTGAAATAACACCTTCCCGTTCTTGGGCAGAAGACAAAAAATCCCCGGGGCTGTCACTCTGTGAGCGGACCCCGGGGATAATTCAAATATTCAGATCGTCAGAATACCCACTTGAGGCCGAGGCAGGGACGCACCTTCCATCCATCCACACCGGCAAAATTGTTGGCAATTTCCACTTCGCCGCCAAGGTTAAGGTTAGGACATTTGAAGAATTGTCCGACTGCATACCAGAGCTGGGGCTCCGAGAGGACAACACACTTGTCTCCTTCCCACCATACGTCCACGAAACCGGAGAAGCGGAGACCGGGTGCGCCGAACAAATCCTGAAGACCCCAGACTGCAGTGAACTGCATCGGGAGTTTCTGCTCCATACCCACGAACTTCTTGTATAGGATTTCGAGATTTAAGGTGTTTTTATAGTTCTTGCTGTGGAAGAAATAATTGACGCCTGCAAGAACGGCGTGGTTGATGGGGTAGCCGCCGATAGCGCCGAGACCGCCATTATATTCAACCTGAAGGCTCAAATCCTTCAAGGCTGAATTCTGCCAGAAATTGAAACAGCGGGCCAATTCGGTGTATGCGCCGCTGGGACCTATATTCTTGCCGTCAGTATTCTTGAAATTGTAATCGATATCACAGAAGAAGAAGGTGTTGCCCCAGGAATCAATGTGGAACATTTCATAGGTGCTTGTGAAATGCTGGCGATCCTGGCCGAAATCCCAGAAAAGCTGGAGGTTTGTATCTGTCAACGGTGTCTGGGCCTTCGCCACAAAAGTGCCGGCAAGCAGGGCTGTCGCTACTGCGAAAAATATTTTTTTCATAGATTTATCTGTTAGGTTTATCTTGTTATTTGATTGCTGTCATAGTTGTCATTTACCGTCTTCCTCTTTTGCCTTTACGGGACCGCCCTTGAGGGCCGCGGCCTCTTCAGGCATTTCCTCGTGCCAGGAAGGGTGACGGGTGGAACCGCCGAGGTTGACGGTGAGGTCCGCGCGTCTGTTCTCGCCCCATTCGTAGTCCTTGCCGGGAAGGAATGCGTTCATAATGATACCCACGACGGCCGCGATTGCAAGTCCGGAAAGGGATATCTTGCCAATCACTATGGCTCCGGGACCGTAGTTGACGCCGATGGCGAGAACCATGATGAGAGCGGCGATGAGGAGGTTGCGGGAGTAGGTGAGGTCAACCTTGTTCTCGACGAGGTTACGCACACCGACTGCGGAAATCATACCGTAGAGCACAAGGCTCACGCCTCCGATGGTCGCTGCGGGCATCACTGCCACGATGGCGGCGAATTTGGGACAGAAGGAGAAGATGATGGCCAGCACGGCCGCGATGTGGATGGCGCGGGGGTCAAACACCTTGGTGAGGTTCAGGACGCCGGTGTTCTCGCCGTAGGTGGTGTTGGCAGGTGCGCCGAACAGGGATGCGAGGGCTGTTGCAAGTCCGTCTCCCATAAGGGTGCGGTGCAGACCGGGATCCTCAAGATAATTGATGCCCGTTGTGGAGGAAATGGCGCACATATCGCCGATATGCTCCATCATTGTGGCGAGGGAAATCGGGATTATGGTGATGATGGCTGTTACTACAAGCCCCCAGTTGGGATTGGCGAAGACCGAGAAGGCCGTATTCTTCATCTCGAACGGAGTTCCTATCCAGGATGCTTCCTTCACTGCGGTGAAATCGACCAGTCCGAAGCAGGCTGCCACTACGTAGGAGCCCACAACGCCGAGCAGGACGGGCACGATTCTGATCATTCCCTTGCCCCACAGGTTGCAGACAATGATTATGGCGACAGCAAGCATAGCAATCCACCAGTTGGTGCTGCAATTGTTGAGGGCTGAGCCGGAAAGCGTCAGACCGATGGCGATGATGATGGGACCTGTGACCACGGGAGGGAAGTAGCGCATGACTCTCTTGACTCCGAAGAACTTGAACAGGGCGGCAAGAATGAGGTACACCAGCCCGGCGCAGAAAACACCGATGCAGGCGTAGGGGAGCGATGCGGCCTTGTCGAGGCCCTGGGTGGCTCCAATCTCAACGACGGCCGCGTAGCCTCCGATGAACGCAAACGAGGAGCCCAGGAATGCGGGGACCTTCAGTTTGGTGAGGAAATGGAAAAGCAGCGTGCCGAGTCCGGCGAAAAGAAGCGTGGCGCTGACGGAAAGTCCCGTGAGGGCCGGTACAAGAACGGTGGCTCCGAACATTGCGAACATGTGCTGGAGACCGAGAAGCAACATCCTGGGTTTCCCCAGAGTCCTGGCATCATAGATGCCCGATGGTTTAGTAATATCTGCCATAATATATAAAACGGATTAACCGAAGTACAAATCTACAGTTAATCCGTTTTGCGGTAAATATTCAATCCCCGCAGTTGTCAACAAGTTTTCAACAGTACTCGTCCCAAGCCTTGATGGCAAGGCCGTCCTCGCTCATATTGCAGAATGCCGTGACGTAGGCGGTGGCAAGACGCCTGTTGGTGATGAGGGGTACGTTGAAGTCTATTGCGGCGCGGCGCAGCTTGTAGCCGTTGGTCAGTTCACCGGTGGAGAAGTCCTTGGGAATGTTGATTATGAGTTCCACCGTGTGGTCGCTGATGAGGTCGATGGCGGCGGGGCATCCCTTCTTCCCTTCCTCGATTTCGCTTGGCCACAGGGCCCTCAGGCAGGGCACACCATTCTCCTGAAGATATTTGAAGGTGCCGGAGGTGGCATATATCTTATATCCGGAGTTGACCAGTTTCTGGCAGGCATCCATCAGAGACGCCTTCTGACGTGCGTTCCCGGAGGAAATGAGCACCGTCTTCTTGGGAATCCTGTGGCCGACGGAAATCATAGCCTTGAGTATGGCTTCATCGAGGCTGTCGCCAATGCAGCCGACCTCTCCGGTTGACGCCATATCGACGCCGAGCACCGGGTCGGCCTGGCCGAGTCGGGAGAACGAGAACTGCGAAGCCTTGACTCCGACGTACTCAAGTTCGAAAGCATCGGTGGTGACAGGTGCGGGATGCTCTCCCAGCATAGCGCTTGTGGCCAGTTCTATGAAGTTGGTCTTGAGAATCTTTGAAACGAAGGGGAAACTTCTGGATGCGCGGAGGTTGCATTCGATAACCTTGATGAACCCGTTGCCCACGAGGAACTGTATGTTGAAGGGCCCGGTGATATCGAGGGCCTTGGCAATCTTGGACGCAATATTGCGGATGCGCGCGGCCGTGACGCCGTACAGTTTCTGCGGGGGGAACTGAATCGTGGCGTCTCCGGAATGCACTCCGGCAAACTCGATATGCTCGGAGATGGCGTGGGCGATGAGTCTGCCTCCGTCGGCGACGGCGTCGAACTCCACTTCCTTGCATCTCTGCATGAAGGAACTGATGACCACGGGATGCTCCTCTGATACGTCAACGGCCATATCGAGGTATTTCCATAGATTGTCCTCATTGTAGCAGACGTTCATCGCCGCTCCGGAAAGGACGTATGAAGGCCTTACCAGGACGGGGAATCCGACTTCCGCCACAAACCTGTCAACGTCCTCCTTGGTGGTGAGCTCGCTCCAGCGCGGCTGGTCGATGCCGAGTTTGTCAACGATGGAAGAGAATTTGTTGCGGTCTTCAGCGCTGTCGATGGATTCGGCGGTGGTTCCGAGCAGTTTGATGCCCGCTTTCTCAAGAGGCAGGGCAAGGTTGTTGGGAATCTGGCCTCCCACGCTGACCACCACTCCGAAAGGATTCTCCAGGCGGCAGATGTCCATTACGATTTCGAAACTCAGTTCGTCGAAATAGAGCCTGTCGCAGACATCGTAGTCGGTGGAAACGGTTTCCGGGTTATAATTGATCATCACGGCCTTGTGATTCCTGGACCTTATGGTGTTGAGGGCGTTGACGCTGCACCAGTCGAATTCCACACTGCTTCCGATGCGGTACGCTCCGGAACCGAGGACGATGGCGGTGTTGCCGTCATCCGCGAAAGTTATATCGTCCTTGTCGCTGTTGTATGTGAGATACAGGTAGTTGCTGTCCTTGCCGTTGCCGAAGTCCAGTGTTTTGATTCTCTTGACAAAGGGTCTGAGGCCTTTGCTGAGCCTGAAATCGCTGATATCCTTTGCCTTGCATCCGAGCACGCGACTTATCTGGATGTCGGAGAAACCGAGTTTCTTGGCCTCGACCAGAATGTCGGCAGTGAGGTTTTCAAGACTGCCGAGCTTCTCAAGTTTCTGATAGGTGGCTTCGATGTTGGCGAGCTTGCCGATGAACCACGGGTCAATCTTGGTCAGTTCGCAAACCTTTTCGGGGGAGTAGCCGGTCTCAAGGGCTGCGGCTATGGCGAACATACGGCTGTCAGTGGGGTGCGAGAGCGCGTATTCAAGGTCTTCGGCCTTGAAATTCTTGTTGCATACGAAGCCGTGTGCACCCTGTCCAATCATTCTGAGGCCTTTCTGGATGGTCTCTTCGAAGCATTTGCCGATGGCCATAACCTCTCCTACGCTTTTCATAGTAGTACCAATCTCGCGTGAGACCTTCTTGAATTTGGCAAGGTCCCAGCGGGGGAGTTTGCATACCACGTAGTCAACGGACGGGGGAGTGGAGGCATTGCCTATCTGTGCGAGGTCGTATCCGAGGCCTATCTTGGCGGCGACAAAGGCCAGCGGGTAGCCCGTAGCCTTGGAGGCAAGGGCGGAGGAACGGCTCAGACGCGCATTGACTTCAATGACGCGGTAGTCCATACTGCCGTCGGGGGCGAAGGCGAACTGTATGTTGCACTCACCCACGATTCCGAGGTGACGGACTATTTTTATTGAAAGACTGTGAAGGAAGTCAAGTTCCTCCTTTGTGAGTGACTGGGTGGGGGCCACGACGATGCTCTCGCCGGTATGGATGCCGAGAGGGTCGAAGTTCTCCATATCGCAGATGACCAGGCAGTTGTCGCTGGCGTCGCGTACCACTTCGAATTCTATCTCCTTCCATCCCTTCAGTGATTTTTCTACCAGGAGCTGCGGTGAGAAGGTGAAAGACTTGCTGGCGGTAGCCTCAAGTTCAGCGCGGTTGTCGCAGAAGCCGGAGCCGAGTCCTCCCAGGGCGAACGCCGCGCGGAGGATCACGGGATAACCGATATTGTCGGCTGCCTCGGCTGCTTCTTCTATGGATTCCGCGGCGTGGGACTTGATGGTCTTGACGTTGATTTCGTCAAGCCTTTCCACGAAGAGCTCGCGGTCCTCGGTGTCGATGATGGTGGATACCGGAGTTCCGAGCACACGGACGTTGTGGCTCTTGAGGAAGCCGCTCTTGTAGAGTTCGATGCCGCAGTTGAGGGCAGTCTGACCGCCAAAAGAAAGGAGAATCCCGTCGGGTTTCTCCTTCTCAATGATTTTCTCTACAAATTTCGGGGTTACGGGCAGGAAATAAATCTTGTCCGCCACGCCTTCGGAGGTCTGGACCGTGGCGATGTTGGGGTTGACGAGGACGGTCCTGACGCCTTCCTCGCGCATTGCCTTCAGAGCCTGTGCGCCGCTGTAGTCAAACTCGCCGGCCTGCCCTATCTTTAGGGCTCCGGAACCGAGTACAATCACTTTCTTGATGTCTTTCATATATTACCATTTTGCCGCTTCCTTCATAAGGGCGGCTATTTTATCGTTGCAAAGATTCCCTATGCTGCCTGCGTGCGTGTGTTCGGGTTTCCCTTCAAAGTGGAAACGGCCTTCGTTGACCTCGATGCCGACCTGGCGGTATGCATCCCTGAAGGGAACGCCCCGGAGCACTCTTCTGTTGACTTCCTCCACCGTGAAAAGGTTGTCGTAGAGGCTGTCCTCCAGGATGTCCTTCCTGACCTCGATGTTCTCAAGCATATAATATGTCATCTGCAGACAGTCGTGGGTGAGCTCAAGGGCGGGGAAGAGTATGTCCTTTAGTATCTGATAGTCACGATGATAACCGTGAATCAGGTTGCTGCACAGGAGGTTGATTTCGTTTTCCGTTGACAGAATCCTGTTGCACTTGGCCCTGATGAGTTCCCATACGTCGGGGTTCTTCTTGTGGGGCATTATGCTGGAACCCGTAGTGAGCGAGTCCGGGAAATGGATGAACCCGAAATTGGGGCACATATAGAGGCAGCAGTCGGAGGCCAGTTTGTTGAGGGTGAGGGCGAGGCAGCCTATGGCCGATGCCACGCACTTCTCCGATTTGCCACGGCTCATCTGCGCCGCCACGCTGTTGTAGTCGGGAGAGGCGAAGCCGAGAAGTTCCGTTGTCAATTCCCTGTCGAGAGGGAAGGAGTTGCCGTAGCCCGCCGCCGAACCCAGGGGGTTGCGGTTGATTACCCGGTATGCTCCGCCCAGCATATGCATATCGTTGACCAGAGCCTCGGCATAGGCGCCGAACCACAGGCCGAAGGACGACGGCATTGCAATCTGGGTATGGGTGTATCCCGGCAGAAGGATGTCCTTGTGCTTCTCGCTGAGGTTCTGCAGCAGAGTGAACAGTTCCTCCGTTTCGCGTCTGAACGCCAGAAGCTCATCCTTCAGGAACAGTTTGATGTCCACCAGTACCTGGTCGTTTCTGGAGCGCCCGGAGTGAATTTTCTTGCCCGTGTCGCCGAACTTGCGGGTAAGCAGAAGCTCTATCTGTGAGTGGATGTCCTCCACGTCGTCTTCAAGCACAAAATTGCCGCTTTCAATGACAGCGGCTATTTCATCAAGTGCGGGGATAAGAATATTGAGATCTTCGGTGGAAAGAAGGCCGACGGACTCAAGCATCCGTATGTGGGCTTTGGAACCGATAACATCGTATCTGGCAAGCCTCTGATCGAGAATCCGGTCATTGCCTACAGTGAACTTTTCAACCCTGTCGGTACAGGAGGTGCCTTTATTCCAGAGTGTGGCCATAGAAATTTTCTATAAAGGTAATATATTTTTCGATAGCTTCGTCAATTTCGCTGAAAAGAATGTATTCATTTGCGCGATGGGAACGTGAGGAATCGCCCGGCCCCATTTTTATGGCATCCTTCGAAGTTCTCATCCAGTTGGAGGTCGTGGGGGAGGAGAAGGTCTCTATGCCGAGGGCTCTGACGGTACGGAGGAGGGGAGAGCCTTCCGGGGTGGCCGATGAGCGGTTCGTCAGGTTCCTGGCCGTGAGCCTGCTCTTGCAGACAGCCTGGAGTTCCTCCAGGATTTCCTTGTTGTCGTACTGCTCCGTGGGCCTGATGTCCACCACGAAACTGCATCTGTCCGGAATCACGTTGTGGGTGCTTCCGGCCTGAATCTGCGTGACGTTCAGCCGGACTTGCCCCATTGTCGGTGATATTTTATTGAAATCGTGGCTTCTGAGCTTCTGAATGTCGTCGAGGGCGATGTAGAGGGCGTTCACCCCTTCGTTCCTTGCCGCATGACCGCTGACACCTTCGGCCAGGGCGTCAAGTACCAGAAGTCCTCTTTCGCTTGTGGCGGCTTTCATCCCTGTGGGCTCGCCGAAAATCACCCAGTCCGCGTCCCTTGTCTCCCCGGGTCCGTCGGGACCGAAAAGCATCGTAGCGCCTCTCTTTCCGGACCGTTCTTCCTCGGCACTCAGGGAGAGCACAATATTGAAAGGCAACTCCCTGCCGTAGAAATGGCGGAATGCGGCAATCATCGAAACGACGCTGCCTCCGTCATCGTTGGAGCCGAGGCCGAATACCGTGCCGGCGTCATTGCCTGCGTCGTAGGGGTTGCGTGAGTAGCCCTCAGCGGGAGCCACGGTGTCTATGTGGGCGTCGAGCAGGAGTGTGGGCAATGCGGGGTCATAGTGACGGCCCGCGACCACTATGTTGTTGGCATAGCGCTTGGGAGCGAGTCCCCAGCCGTCAAGCGTACGGAAAAGAAGGTCCGCCACGGCTTCTTCGTGAAAAGACTCGGAAGGAACGCTCACCATTTGTCTGAGCAATGCTATGGAATCGGCTGTCAGTGCGTTCATAACCTTATTTTTGTACCGCTGCCGTCGGTAATGCGGTCTGCGTTCTTGATTGTTGCTCCGGCCGCTCCGTTCCTGATTGCATCCAGACAATTCTTTATCTTGGGTATCATTCCGTCGGCAATGGTTCCGTCCTCTCTCATTTTTCCGAATCCGGCTTCGTCAATGACCGGGATGACACTGCGGGGGTCGTTCCTGTCGGAGAGGACCCCGTCCAGTTCGAAGCAGCATACCAGTTCCGCTTCGAGTGCGGATGCAACGGATGCCGCTACGGTGTCGGCGTTGGTGTTGAGCAACTGCCCCCTGCCGTCGTGGTTGATGGCGCAGAGGACCGGTGTCAGTCCCAGTTCCAGGAAAGCTTTCAACATCGAAGTGTTCACGCATCCGGGGTTGACGTCTCCGACGAAGCCGTAATCGACTACGGTGAGGCCGTCGGTCAGGGTGATGGGAGGCCTCTTTTCAGCCCTGATGACATCGGCGTCGCAGCCGGACAGTCCGATGGCGTTGCATCCGTTCTTCTGGAGCATTGCCACAAGGGTCTTGTTGCACCAGCCGGAATAGGTCATAGTGACGGCCTTGAGGGTGTCGGCATCGGTGACGCGGCGGCCTTCTATCTTGAGCGGCCGCTGCCCGAGCGATTTCTGGAGTTCCGAGGCAAGGACCCCGCCTCCGTGGACAAGGACTTTGGGTCCTTCGACCGAGGCGAAATTCGTGCAGAACCTCTCCAGCATCGCGCTGTCCTCAATGACGTTGCCGCCTATCTTGAAAACGCGGATCATAGGCTTTCCAGCATTCTTTTCATCACCACCTGGGCGGACACCACGCGGTTGGCCGCTTCCGGTATCACGAGGCTGGTGGGGGCGTCTATCACGGAATCGGACACTATCATATTGCGGCGCACCGGCAGACAATGCATAAAGAAAGCATTGTTCGTCACTGCCATATGACGGTCATCTACAGTCCATCCCATATCTTTGGACAGAATCTGGCCGTATTTCGACGGATCCGTGGTGCCGGGACAGCTCCAGTTCTTGGCATATACGAAGTCCGCTCCTTCAAGGGCCTTCATCTGGTTGTATTCTATCCTGGCATTGCCGGCGAATTCCGGGTCGAGCTCGTAGCCTTCGGGATGCGTGATGACGAAATCGACGTCAGCGGCGTTCATCCACTCTGCGAAAGAGTTGGGGACGGCCTGGGGAAGGGCCTTGGGATGCGGAGCCCAGGTCATCACTACCTTGGGCCTGCGGACTTTCTTATATTCTTCGATGGTGATGAGGTCGGCAAAAGCCTGACAGGGATGTACCGTGGCCGATTCAAGGCTGATGACAGGTTTGCCGCCGAATTCGACGAACTGGCGGAGAACGGTTTCGTCGTAGTCATATCCGCGGTCGGTGAGCCCGGCGAAAGACCTGATGCCTATGATGTCGCAGTAGCTTGTCATCACGGGAATGGCTTCGCGCAGATGCTCGCTCCTGTCGCCGTCCATCACTACGCCCATCTCCGTCTCCAGCTTCCAGCTGTCCTGTCCGATATTCAGCACAATAGGGTTCATTCCCAGATTGAGTGCCGCCTTCTGGCTGCTGAGTCGGGTGCGCAGGCTGCTGTTGAAGAACACCAGCATTATCGTTTTGTTCTCTCCGAGAGATTTCCAGGCAAAGGGTGTGGCCTTCACCTGTTTCGCCTCTTCAATCGCCTTGCCAAGGTCTCCTATGTCCTGAACGTGAAAAAATGATTTCATAATATCTCCTTGAGTGCTTTGATGAATGTGTCGGCATCTGATTTTGTGAGGACAAGGGGGGCGAGGAGCCTGACCATATTCTGTCCGGCCACGCCCGTGAAAATATGCTTGCCGAACAGGAGTTCCCTGCGTATGTCGGCTACGCTTCCGTTGAATTCGATGCCTATCATAAGACCGCGTCCCCGCACTTCCTTTATTCTGGGGGATGCGGGAATCCCGGATTTAAGGTATTCTCCCACCTCTCCGGCGTTCTCCACGAGCTTTTCGTCCCGTATTATGTCGATAACGGCATTGGCCGCCGCCATTGCGAGATAGTTGCCTCCGAAGGTGGTGCCGAGCAGGCCCTTTGAAGCCTTGAATGCCGGTGATATGAGGATGCCGCCGCAGGGAAAGCCGTTGGCTATGCCCTTGCCCATTGTGACGATGTCGGCCTTTATGCCTTCCCACTGGTGGGCGAAGAACTTTCCGCTGCGCCCGTAGCCGCTCTGTACCTCGTCCAGAACCAGGCATACGCCGTATTTGTCGCAGAGGCTCCTCAGAGTTCCAAGGAATCCGGGTGCGGGGATGTTGATGCCTCCACATCCCTGGATGCCTTCGATGATGACTGCCGCGACGTCACCTTTCTTCATTGCCGTCTCGACTGCGTCCGCATCGTTCAGGTCGCAGAAGGTCACTTTGTGCGTGGCGTTGAAGGGTGATACTATCTTTGGATTGTCCGTCACGGCTACGGCACCAGAGGTGCGTCCGTGGAAACTTTTGTGAAATGCTATTATGCGGTCCTTTCCGGTGTGGAAGGAGGCCAGTTTCAGGGCATTCTCGTTGGACTCGGCACCGCTGTTGTCGAGGAACAGGCTGTATTCCGGATATCCGCTGAGTTCACCCAGTTTGTGGGCAAGTTCCACCTGAAGGGGATTGCGTACGCTGTTGGAGTAGAAGCCTATGCAGTCCAGTTGCTCTTTCAGGGCCTTGACATACCGTGGGTGGCTGTGACCCACAGAGATGACGGCGTGGCCGCCGTAGAGGTCGAGATATTCCTGCCCCTTGTCATCCCAGACCCTGCAACCCTGCGCCCTTACCGGGGTAACGTCGAACAGACTGTAAACGTCAAATAGTTCCATATCGTTGTCTTAGAAGGCTGATGCCTTGAGTTTTAAACCTGTGTTCTCCGGGAGCCCGAAGATGATGTTCATATTCTGCACCGCCTGCCCGCTGGCTCCCTTGAGCAGGTTGTCTATGACGGATGAGATAACCAGTTTGCCGCCGTGCTTCTCCACGTGCACAAGGCATTTGTTGGTGTTGACCACCTGCTTGAGGTCCACGGGGAAATCGACCGCGAAAGTGAATGCCGCATCCTTGTAATATTCTTTGTATAAATTGCGGGCTTCCTCTTCGGTGAGGTCGCAGTCGGTATAGACGCTTGCGAAGATGCCGCGCGCAAAATCGCCGCGGACCGGGACGAAATTGAGCTCGGTGGGGGAGGCTGATACGGCTGACAGGTTCCGGCAAATCTCGATGAGGTGCTGGTGCTCGAAGACTTTGTAGGTGGAGATATTGTTGTTGCGCCAGCTGAAATGCGTGGTCGCGCCCGGCTTGACCCCTGCTCCGGTGGAGCCTGTGATGGCCGTCACCTGAATCTCACTGTTCAGCAGACCGGCAGATGCGAGAGGCAGCAGGGCGAGTTGTATGGCGGTTGCGAAACATCCCGGATTCGCCACTTTGGACGCTCCGGCGATTTTTGATTTCTGCCATTCGGGCAGACCATAGACATATCCGTCGTGCTCGTCGCGGAAATCCTGCGCCAAATCTATCACCTTCAGGCCGGCGGGCCTGGTGTGCTCCTTCCAGAACGCCTCGCTCCTGCCGTGGCCGGAGCACAGGAACAGCACGTCTATGCCGTCGAGGTCGTATTCGCTGCAGAATGCAAGGTCGGTGTCTCCCACAAGCCCCTCGTGTACGCTGCATACCGGATTGCCCGCGTTGCTCTCTGAATGAACAAAAGCGATTTCGGCTTCCGGATGGTTGACCAGAATCCTTATGAGTTCTCCGGCAGTGTAGCCGGCGCCCCCTATTATGCCGGCTTTAATCATTGAGCAGTTCGTCTTCGTGTGAAAGATAATATGCGCGGAGCGGGGTGGAGGTCACTTTGATGAACCCTTTCGCGTCCTCCGATGTCCATCCCTTTGCGCCTTCTCCGTATTCACCGAGCTTGTTCTTCACCAGGTCGTCGGGGGAGTCCACGCCCACCGTCGAGAAACTGTAGGGGCGCAGTTCGAGCGTCACTGTGCCGTTCACGTTGCGCTGGCTGCTTTCGAGCATTGCCTCAATGTCGCGCATCACGGGCTCCAGGTACTGGCTTTCGTGGAGGAACATCCCGTACCAGTTGGCGGTCTGGTCCTTCCAGTACTGCTGCCATTTGCTGAGGGTGAACTTCTCAAGGAACTTGTGGGCTGCGATTATCAGCATAGGAGCGGCAGCCTCGAAACCGACACGTCCCTTAATGCCGATTATTGTGTCTCCCACGTGCATATCGCGTCCGATGCCGTAGGCTGCTCCGATATTCTCGATTTCCTGAATGGCCTTTATCCTGTCGGAGTATTCCTTGCCGTTGACGGAGCATATCTCTCCGTTTTTGAATCCGATGGCCAGAATCTCGCTTCCTGTTTTGGTAACCTGTTTCAGGTAGGCGCTTTCCGGCAGACCCTGCTTGGAGTCCAGAATCTCGCCTCCGCAGATGGAGGTGCCCCAGAGGCCCACGTTGTAGGAATATTTGAGTTTTGCGAAATCGGCGTTGAATCCGTTGGCGTTCAGGTAATCGACCTCTTCCTTACGGCTCAGGTTGCGGTCGCGGGTGAGGGTGATGATTTCCATCCCGGGGCAGGTGACCAGAAAGGTCATATCGAAACGCACCTGGTCGTTGCCGGCTCCCGTCGAGCCGTGGGCGATGGCGTCCGCCCCTATCTCTTTGGCATAGCGGGCGATGGCCAGACCCTGGAAGATTCTCTCGGAGGAAACGGAAATCGGGTAGGTCCCGTTGCGCAAGACGTTCCCGAATATCATATATTTAAGGCTCTTGGCGTAGTATTCCTGAGTCACGTCGAGGGTGACGTATTTGAATGCCCCGAGCTTGTATGCGTTCTCTTCGTTGGACTTGAGCTGTGCGGCACTGAAACCGCCCGTGTCGGCGCATACGGCGTGGACTTCATAGCCCATTTCTTTTGCCAGATACATTACCGTGTAGGATGTGTCGAGCCCTCCGCTGAAGGCAACCACTACTTTCTTTTTCATAACTTATGCTGTTTTGTTTATTCGACGGGATGATGTATTGAAAGACTGCCATTGGGGTCGTACAGGAGTCCCGTGCAGATGCACATCGAGTAATTGTGATTTTTGAGGATGTCGAAATGGCGGCAGCCCTCGCAGCCTTTCCAGAACTCGGGGTCATCGGTGAGTTCGCTGAACGGGACAGGCCTGAACCCGAATTCGTAGTTTATCTTCATAACTGCCGCTCCGGTGGTGATTGAGAAAATCTTGGCGTCGGGGAACAGGGTCCGGGACAGTTTGAACGTTTCTTCCTTGATTCTTTTCGCAAGCCCCAGCCCCCTGAACTTGTGGGCGACAATGAGTCCGGAATTTGCCACGAACTTCCTGTGCCCCCAGGACTCGATGTAGGAGAATCCTGCAAAATCGCCGTTGTCGGTGACGGCTATTACGGCTTTCCCGGCTTTTATCTTCTCCTGGATGTATTCGGGAGTGCGCCTTGCGATGCCGGTCTTCCGCTCCTGGGATGAAATGAAAATCTCGTCACATATCTCTCTGGCGAATTTGCAGTCCCTGTCTTCGGCAACCCTGACGCAAATGTCCGTGATGTTGAACATAGCCTTGACGGAACTCGAAATGAATGCCGTGTCCGCGTTTTCGCGCAGCATTGCCAGGACTGTGTCGTCACCGGCAATCGTTCCCATAACGCCCGGGAGCCCGGCGGAGTCGATGGTCGCCGAGACGGGGGGAGCGAACCCCGGCTTGACCTTTATCACGCACAGCTGGCCGGAGATTTCGACGCTTTCCGCGCTGATGTGGCTCTTGAGCGTGGCGGCAATGCGGATTTTGTAATACTGTCCCCCTTCGGGGTCGCTGACCTTGACGGCGCCGAGTTCCTTGATATCTCTGGACAATGTGGCCTGTGTTGCGGATATTCCTCTTTCGCCGAGAGCCTTTATCAGCTCTTCCTGCGTGTGAATCTTCCTCGATTCGATTATGCTCGCAATGATTTTCCTGCGGTTTGTTATTTCTTCCATATCATAAAATAAGTATGCAAATATATGAATAAATATTCATAAAGCGTATTTTTTACGAAATATATTATATTTGTATTCCATAGAATTTACTGCGAGTATGGAAATTTTCAATAAGGAATTGATATCCGATGCCTGCAAGGCAAACAGCGTCGAGGATTTGTCATCGGCTACGATAGGGGAGACTCTTCTGGTAGCCCAGTACCTTCAGAAATGCACCGGGATACCGGTAATCAGAATGGATCAGGGGTCTCCCGGGCTCCCCATCAACAGATATGGTGTGGAAGAAGAAAAGAGGGCGCTTGATTCGGGCATAGGCAGCCAGTATCCGGCGGCCGCGGGAGTGCAGGAATTGAAGGATGCCGCATCGCGGTTCATCAAGGCGTTCATCGACGTGGACATTGCGCCGCGGGGATGTGTCCCTGTGACCGGCTCGGTTGCCGGTTCGTTCGGCTCGTTCATTGCCTGCACCCAGAGGATTCCCGGCAAGGACAAGGTGCTGTTCATAGACCCCGGATTCCCCATACAGAAGTCCCAGCTGCGCATTCTTGGCATAGGCTGGAAGTGTTTTGACATCTATCCTTGCCGGGGGGCCGCCAAGTTGCGCGCAAAACTGGAGGAGGAGCTCTCTGCGGGCGATGTCGCCGCTATAATATATTCCAACCCCAACAATCCGGCGTGGATTTGCCTTGAAGAAGAGGAACTGGAGGTGATTGGGGAACTGGCCACCCGTTATGACGTGATTGTGATGGAGGACCTTGCCTATTTCTGTATGGATTACAGGAAAGATTTGTCACAGCCTTTCCGCGCGCCTTTCCTTCCCAGCGTTGCCAGATACACCGACAACTATATACTCCTGCTGTCGGCTTCGAAGATTTTCAGCTATGCCGGGCAGCGGATAGCGCTTTGCTGCATAGGCGACAAACTGTATGACAGGCAGTATCCGGCCCTGGCCTCCCGCTACCACGATGCCGGTGTGTTCGGAGTCACGCTCACGGCATCCATCCTGTATATGATTACCAGCGGTTGCACGGCATCCACCCAATATGCCTATGCCAGGATGCTGGACCTCGCCAGCGACGGGGTCATCAATTTCGTGGAGGACACGCGCGAATACGAGAGACGCGCCGCGGCAATGAAAAAGATATTCTGCTCCCACGGTTTTCACATAGTGTATGACAGGGATGTCACGCAGGAAGTCGGCGACGGATTCTTCTTCACTTTGGGTTATGGGGAGATGAAGGGGGAAGAACTCGTCGTGGAACTGCTGAAATACGGCGTGAGCGGGATATGCCTTTCCACCACCGGCAGCGAACGGAAGGGTGTCAGGGCTTGTGTGAGCCGTATGAGCGAAGAACTGCTCCCGGTCCTGGATGAGCGGATGGCGGAGTTTGACAAAGACCACAGGTGAACTGTAAGAACTTCATAGTGGCCGGGCATCGGTTCTCCATCGTGATGGATGAGGCATCTCCCCTGTGGGAGAGGCTGCGGGTGAATTACGGGCCGTTCGAAGCCACCGGAGTCCCGTCGGGTGCCGGGGAACCGATATTCACATTGAACGTCAGCGTCCTGAAATATTGGACCCTTGCAGACACTTCCGGAATGGAGCCGCTTTTCGTGGGCGACAACCGCCCGGAAGAGACGCAGACGGATTTCTATAGGGATGCGGACGGATTCTACCTCGAATTCGCCGTGAACGGCAGAAGCCCCAAGGTCGCAAACCTCCGCATCAGCAGTGACTTCAAGTCCGGGTCACTTTCCTTTGCCGACCCCGGCATCGGCCGCTTCGCAATCGACAATGCCGCAATGCTGATGTTTGCGTTCAGCACGGCCGGCCTGATGACGCTGGAGATGCACTCCTCGGTGACCGTCAATGGCGGCAGAGCCTATATGTTCCTTGCGGAAAGCGGCACTGGCAAGAGCACGCACAGCCGGATGTGGCTCGAAAACATTCCCGGAAGCGAACTCCTCAATGACGACAACCCGATAGTCCGCGTGGCCGACGACGGCACAGTGACCGTGTACGGCTCCCCCTGGAGCGGAAAGACACCCTGCTACCGCAACGCAAGCGCCCCGCTGGGCGCGATGGTGCAGATTCGCCGCAGCCCGACCAACGCCGCCACGCCTCTCTCCGTCCCGGAGGCGTATGCGCTCATTATGTCATCCAGCTCCGGGTTCCGCGGCATTGCATCGATGGCGGACGGTCTGCACGAGACCATATCGGCCATAGCCCTGACGCAACCCTGTTTTGTCCTTGACTGCCGTCCCGACAAGGAGGCGGCGCAAGTATGCCACCGGACCGTATGCAGATAACGTTACCCAACGAGATACTTCTGGAGGAAGTGGCCTCCATTCTTGACGAAGGCAGGGAAGTGGAACTTATGGCCAAGGGCACGAGTATGCTGCCGTTCATAGTGGGTGGCAGGGACAGCGTGATACTGAAGAAGGAAGCCGACGTCCCGCCCCGTCCGGGAGATATAGTCCTGGCCCGGAGAAGTCCCGGGAATTATGTCCTGCACCGGGTAGTCGGAGTGGACGGAGAGAAGGTGACGCTCAGGGGTGACGGAAACGTATTCGGGACGGAGATTGTCTCCAGGGAGGATATCCTCGGCAAAGTGGAGTCGGTGGTGGGCCCTTCGGGACGCAAGAGAAATCCCGGAAATGCTTACCTTTGGAGAAAATTAGCCCCGTTTGTCAGACGTTGCGCTCTGGCGCTGTACAGAAGGACGTTTTATAGACTATTGAAGAAAAATGAAGATTAAGGAAGGATTCAAAATGCGCAGGCTGGGCAGGGAGCATATCGTTGTCCCTGAAGGCTCGGGCCTCGTCAATTTCAACAGAATGATCTCTTTCAACGACACTGCGGCCTGTCTGTGGGATGCCTTGTCGGGAAAAGAATTCTCGGTAGAAGACATCAGGCAACTTATCCTCGACAGATACGAAGTGGATGAGCAGACCGCGACCGCGGATGCGGCCAAGCTCGCCCGGGACTGGGCGGATGCGGGACTCATAGAAGAATAAATGAAAGACTTCAGGAGCAGCATAAAGGGAATTGCGGCGGTCTATAGGCCGTTCCGGTGGCGCGTGACAGTCGGTGTGCTCATCGGTCTTGTGAACGTCGCGGCGTCCATAACCTTTGTGTGGGTGTGCAAGTGCCTGGTGGACATAGCCACCGGCGTGCCCGACAAGCCGCTCGGCGATTACGTGTGGCTGATGATTCTTATTGTGCTGGTCCGCATTGCCTGCAATGTCTCCGGCTCCTATTGGGAGAGCCTGACTCAGATCAGGGCTACCAATGCCCTCCGCCTCCGCACCTTCTCCCACGTGATGGGCAGCAGCTGGGACGTGCCTGAGGAGTTTCACAGTGCCGACGTGATGAACCGCATTCAGGAGGATATACGGGTGCTGGTGGAACTCGTCTGCACACGTATCCCCAACGTCATAGTGACGCTCTGCCAGCTCATTGCGGCCTCTGTCTTTCTTGTGATGATGGCTCCTGGCCTGCTGACCCTTCTTATTGTTCTGATGCTCGTAGGGTTGCTGGGCTCCAAGATGTTCTACAAGACGCAGCGACGCCTCACCGACAGAATAAGGAAGCTGGACAGCGAAAGCCTGGAGCACGTGCAGGAGAGCCTGCAGAACAGGGCGATGGTCCTTTCACTCTCCGGTTTCGATAGGGTGAGGGCAAAACTGTCCGCCATTCTGGATAATCTGAAGATATCTTATGTCAGTAGGCTGAACTATACATCCATAGCAAGGGGCTTCATCGGCTTCGGCTTTATGGCAGGCTACACCGCCGCCTTCCTGTGGGGCATCTTCGGCATCCGTGACGGAGTGGTGACATACGGTATGATGACGGCCTTCCTGCAGTTGGTCGGTCAGGTGCAGAGGCCTCTGGCAGACCTCTCCCGCCACGTCCCGGCCTTCATTCAGGCTATGAGTTCCGAAGAGCGGCTCTCTGAGTTGGAAGCGCTTCCTGCCCTTGCGCTTGCGGAGGGCCCGGTTCTGAGCGAAGCACCAGCACTTGTGTTCGATGGTGTCGGCTTCTCATATCCCGGGAAGGCCGCTCCGGTTTTTGACAGCTTCTCCCATTCGTTCAAAGCCGGTGCAATAACGGTCATAACGGGCAGTACGGGCAGGGGAAAGAGCACACTTGCGCGGCTTGCGATGGGCCTGCTACATCCCGGGTCCGGCAGTGTCTCCTTCAAACTCGATAACGGACAGGCGGCTGCGGCGGCTATAGTCAATTTTATGTATGTCCCGCAGGGAGGCAGCCTGCTCGGCGGTACTGTCCGGGACAATCTGCTTCTCGCCGCCCCGGAGGCTGACGAAGAGAGGATAAGACGTGCCCTGCACATTGCTGCCGCCGATTTTGTATATGACCTCCCCGAAGGGCTTGATACCCGTTGCGGCGAGAGCGGCTCCGGCCTGAGCGAAGGCCAGGCCCAGAGGATTGCCATTGCCCGCGCCCTGCTGCATCCCGGCACTGTCCTGATTCTCGACGAAGCTACTTCCGCCCTTGATTCCGCCACCGAAGCCATCCTTCTGGAGCGTCTGGCTTCCGAATACCGCGGCCGCAAGACCATCCTGATGATTACCCACCGGGAGTGCGCCCTCACCTATGCCGACGAGATTCTTCGGCTTGACTGACAGCATCTGTCCTCCTCCTGCCTTTTGACAGAACTCTCCCGATTTTTTTTGACTAACTTCTTGAAATGATTATATTTGTTGTGATGCTGAAACGTTTGCCCTAAAATCAATACAATATGACAGGTATCTTTGGAAAAGCTTTTGGGTTCAACCCGGGCGTTCACAAAATCAAAACGGAGTTTGTTGCTGGTTTCTCCACATTCCTCACGATGGCTTACATCCTAGCTGTCAATCCGATGATTTTCAGCGCGTTGCCGGATATGCCGAAAGGGGCTGTATTCACCGCGACGGCATTGGCCGCAATTGTATCCACCCTTGTTATGGCGTTCTATGCGAAAAAGCCTTTTGCTCTGGCGCCGGGGATGGGTATGAATGCTTTTTTTGTCTATACGGTCTGTATCGCGATGCACCAGACCTGGCAGTTCGCTCTCACCGCAGTTCTTCTGGAAGGAATAATCTTTATAATTCTCTCAGCCACAAAGGTGAGGACGATGCTGGTGAATTCCATCCCGTTGAGCCTCAGAAATGCCATCAGCGCCGGTATCGGCCTGTTTATCGCTTTCATAGGCCTGCAGGGCTCCCAAATCGTGGTATCCTCTCCGGACACTTTGGTGACAATAAATGACATTAGCCAAGGACCTGCGCTTCTGGCACTCATAGGCATTGTCATAACCAGTATTCTTCTGGTTCTCAAGGTCCGCGGCAGTATCCTGATAGGCATACTCGCCACCACAGTAATAGGATTTTTCATAAAGGACCCTTCTACAGGTGAGGCTGTCACCAAAATCAGCGGTTCCATAGTGTCTTCCCCGGAGAGCATCAGCCCGATATTCTGCAAATTCGAGTGGGGCAGCATATTGACTCTGGATATGCTTATAGTCGTGTTCACATTCCTTTTCAATGACATTTTCAACACCTTGGGAACTGTTATAGGCGTTTCCTATAAAGCCGGGTTCGTCGATGAAAAGGGCAATATCGATGGAATCGACAAAATATTTATGGCAGACGCAATCGGCACCGTTTTCGGTGCTGCCGCAGGCACATCCACTACAACGACATATGTGGAAAGCGCGGCAGGAGTCGGCGATGGGGGCAGAACCGGAATGACTGCCTTCTTCACGGCGTTGTTCTTTGCAGCTGCAATATTTTTCTCGGGATTGTTCCTTTCTGTCCCGGCGGCGGCCACTGCGCCCGCTCTCATACTGGTGGGTATGATGATGATGGAGCCGGTTGCCAAAATAGATTGGACCAACTTCAGGGATGCCATCCCTGCATTCCTGTCAATAGTGGTTATGGTCTGCACTTACAGCATTGCCGACGGCATCCTGATAGGTTCCATAGCTTATGTCCTTGTCTATGCCCTTACAGGCAAAGCCAAAGAAATTTCCCTGACAATGTATATTCTGGCTGCCTTGTTCATCCTGAAATATGTCCTGATTTGACGGTTTGTGCATAAGCAATAACACTGAACTCTATGAATACGATTCTTCTTTATCTGGCATTGGCCGCAAACTTCTTCGCTTTCGGGCAGGCAACCGAACCGGACGGTAACGAATGGAAAGATCCGCAGAGGTATTCACTGAACAAGGAGATGCCCCGCAATTGGTTCTTTTCTTTTGCGGACAGGCAATCTGCCCTGAAAGTCCTTCCGGAGAACAGCGATTACTGGCAGAGTCTGGACGGGACCTGGAAATTCAATTGGGTGCGGACACCGGAGGAAAGGCCTCTTGACTTCTACAGGAATGATTACGATGTCAGCGGCTGGGACGACATCACCGTGCCGTCAAACTGGCAGATTGCGGGTATTCAGAAGGACGGAGCACAGAAATACGGGACCCCCATCTACGTCAATGTCCGCTATCCTTTCTTCTATAAAGTGAGGGTGGGGGACTGGAAGGAAGGCTTTATGCGTACACCGCCAGAGGACTGGACGATGTTCGGGGCAAGGAACGAGGTCGGTTCTTACAAGAGGATTTTCACCGTCCCGGCGGAATGGGAGGGGATGGACGTGTTCATCGATTTCGACGGAGTGGATTCGTTCTTCTATCTGTGGATTAACGGGAAGTATGTGGGCTTCTCCAAGAACTCCAGGAATGCCGCCCGCTTCAACGTTACCGGCTACCTGAAGGCTGGCGAGAACCAGGTGGCCGTGGAGGTTTACCGCAACAGCGACGGCTCCTTCTTCGAGGCCCAGGATATGTTCCGCCTTTCCGGAATATTCCGTACGGTGGCGCTTGAGGCCAAGCCGAAGACTCACGTGCGCGACATAAAAATCACCCCGGGTTTCGCTGATGCCGCCAGGGAAGAGGGTGTCCTCAATATCGAAAGCGACATAGTGAAAGAAAGCGACAAGGTGAAGAATCTCTCGATAGACTGGCATCTGTACAGGAACAAGCTGTACAGCGATGAAACCGAATACGTGACCTCATTTGCCGGGCAGGGCATGGCATCCCGTCTGGAATGCGGGAAGGTTGAGAAGTGGTCTGCCGAGGCTCCGTACAGATATACTCTTGTGGGTGAGCTCAAGGCCAGGAACGGCAAGGTACTTGACGTATTCTCCACGGTTGTGGGCTTCCGTGACGTTGAAATCAGGGACACCGAGGCTTCAGAGGACGAATTCGGCATTGCAGGCAGGTACTTCTACGTCAACGGCAGGCCCGTCAAGCTCCGCGGTGTGAACCGCCACGAGACTTCTCCCGAACTGGGGCACGCCATCGGACGCGACGTGATGGAGAAGGACCTTATGCTGATGAAGATGGCCAACGTCAATCACGTCCGCAATTCGCATTACCCGGACGACCCCTACTGGTACTGGCTCTGCGACAAATATGGCATCTACCTTATGGATGAGGCCAATATCGAGAGTCATCCGTATTATTACAACAAGGAATCCCTCTCCCACGTCCCGGAGTTCAGGGACGTCCACGTCGCGAGGATGATGGAGATGATGCAGAGCAACTACAATCATCCGTCAATCGTGATATGGAGTATGGGCAACGAGGCCGGTCCCGGTGTGAACTTCGCCTATACCTACGTCGCGGCCAAGGAATTCGATGCGATGCGCCCCGTGCAGTACGAGAGGAACAACGACGTTTCCGACATAGGCTGCCGCCAGTATCCCGAGGTGGAATGGGTGCGCAAGGTGGCGACAGGTAAGGCCCAGGTCAAGTATCCCTACCATATCAACGAGTTCGCCCATTCTATGGGCAATGCGCTCGGCGATTTCGCGGATTACTGGGAGATTATGGATTCCAACAATCACTTCATCGGAGGCGCTGTCTGGGATTGGGTTGACCAGTCTCTCTACAACTATGAGAAAGATGGTACGGAGTATCTGGCCTATGGCGGCGATTTCGGGGATTATCCCAATGACGGCCAGTTCGTGATGAACGGAATCATCTTCGGCGACAGGGAACCGAAGCCTCAGTATTGGGAGGTCAGGAAGGTGTATCAGCCGGTCTATACAAAGTATCTCGGAGATGGCAGGATTGAAGTCTTCAACAGGAATTATTTCGAGCCTGTCGAGGCGGTTCTGGAGTATGCCGTGATTGATAAGGATGCAAAACCCGAAACCAAAAATCTGGAAATAAGTGTGGGCCCCCGAAGCAAGAAAGTGTATGAACTGGAAATCGGGGTTCTTTCAGAGGGCGTCCAGACATATCTGCTTGTAGATTACATTTCAAAGGAAGCATTACCCTGGACCGGCGGTCACGAGGGCTCCATATCTTCCGATTACCTTCTTGTTCAGGACGGCAGGCCTTTTGACTTGCCGGAGGTTTGCGCCGTTTCCGATTTCAAGCTCGAGTTTGATGAGGCGTCAGGCACCATCAGCCGTCTGAGTTACAACGGCAACGATGTGCTCGTCCCCGGCGAGGGGCCTGTGCTCAATCCTTTCAGGGCCTTCGTCAACAATGACGGATGGCTGTACAGGAAATGGTTCGCCGAAGGGCTTGACAGGCTCGAGCATCACGCTGTGGCTT
Organism: Candidatus Cryptobacteroides sp.; assembly: GCA_045641985.1. Taxonomy (GTDB): domain Bacteria; phylum Bacteroidota; class Bacteroidia; order Bacteroidales; family UBA932; genus Cryptobacteroides. The sequence continues at coordinate 8,292 of JAZUHY010000061.1, read as the reverse complement.
CTTCGAGAATGGACAATGCTGACGGCTCATATTCCGTAAAATACACGGTTGAGTCCTATGCCCCCAACGGTTCCAGGATTCTCACGCAGACCAACCACGGATACCACGTCATAGAGGACTGCCCCGAAATGAAGGATGTGGTCAGATTCACCACAGATCAGGTCTGGACGGTTTATCCTGACGGAAGGATAGTCTTCAGTGCAGAGATTGCATCTTCGAAACCTGAACTGATTCCCGGAAGACTGGGGTTCCTTTTCAAGCTGCCCTCTTCTTTCGACAGATTCGAATACTACGGCCGCGGTCCGTGGGAAAATTATTGTGACAGAAAAACTGCAAGTTTCGTGGGCGCTTTCGGCGGCAATGTCTCCGACAACTTCACGAATTACACAAAGCCGCAGGAAACGGGCAACCACGAGGATGTGGCCTGGGTGAAACTGACGGACGGGAAGAACTGCGGCATAATGGTCAGGGCCCTGTCCAACTCCATAAAGGATGCTCCCGTTATGAGTATGTCCGTGCTGCCATACAGCGCGATGGATCTCGTGATGGCGGCTCATCCCCACCAGTTGCCGGAGAATAGTGATTTCACCTATCTGACCGTGGACGCGGCCGTTCTCGGTCTCGGCGGAGAAAGCTGCGGTCCCGCTCCTCAGGAGAAGAACAGAATCTATGCAAAGCCTACGAGCTTCTCATTCGAGATAGTTCCGGTAAAGTAGCATCAGAATTTACACAAGAAAAGCACGTGTCACCGGGGCACGTGCTTTTCTCTGTTTTATGGGTGTGTTTATTTGGTCGCGTGGGTGTATCCCTGAACCTTGTTCCAGTCTCCTCTAGTGAAGTCGGGAACCTGGACGGGCATAGAGCCGGCGTTGATGGAGATACGGCTGAGTTCGTTGATGCAGCACCATTCTGCGGCGTCATAGACGTCCTGGTCGAGGGGGAGTCCGTTGCGCAGGCAATAAATCAGTCGCGAATCCATAATATAGTCCATTCCGCCGTGTCCGCCGACTTCCTTGGCCTTGGTCTCGTATTCGGCGATAATGGGGTGCTTGTATTCTTCCATCAGTGCTTCGAACACCTCGGGGGTGGCGAACCTCTCGGGGTCTTCTCCGACAGCAAACTGCGGGCGGGGATACTTGTTAGCGAAGCCCTTTGTGCCGGTCAGCTGATACATACGGCTGTAGGGGCGCGCGGCATAGACGTTGTGCTGAATCTCAATCTGGTGGCCGAGTTCGGTGCGGATGAGCGAAACCGTGTGGTCTCCGTCGGCGAATTCATCCACTCCCATCTTCTCCTTTGCAACCTCGGCACCGTGGATGGCCTTGGTATCCATAGCCACGAGGGTGTTCATCTTGTCGCCGCGGTGGATGTTCAGAACCTGACAGACGGGGCCTATGCCGTGGGTGGGATAGTTGTCGCCGCGGAACTTCTGGTTGTAGTCAAGGCGCCAGTTGCCCTGATACCTGTCCCAGAACGGGTCGAGATTATGGATGTAAGCGCCCTCCACGTGATATACCTCTCCGAACACGCCTTGCTGTGCCATATTGAGCGCTGTCATCTCATAGAAGTCGTAGCAGCAGTTCTCGAGCATCATAAAGTGCTTGCGGGTTTTTTCGCTGGTGTTGATGATGTCCCAGCAATCCTTGATGTTCATCATGGAAGGAACCTCGCAGGCCACGTGCTTGCCGTGATTCATTGCATAGAGGGAAACGGGAGTGTGTAGAAGCCAGGGAGTGCAGATATAGACGAGGTCCACGTCGTCGCTCTCGCAGAGCTGCTTCCATCCTTCCTCTCCGCTGTACTCTGCGGCCTTGGGCCAGCCTCGGGATTCCAGATACTCATTGGCTTCTGCAACCCTTTCGGGGAGAAGGTCGCAGACTGCGGTAATCTTCACACCGTCAATATAGGTGTAGCGATAGACGGCACTGATGCCCCTCATTCCGACGCCGACGAAGCCGATGCGTACGGTGTTGATGGGATCGCAGGTCATTCCGAGGGCCGACTGCTGGCCTGCCTCGCGTGCGGGAGTGTCAAGAACGATGGTTCCGTTCTTTACTGTGTAGGGGACTGATGACTCTACTTTGGGGTAGGTGTTGCAGGCGCAGAGAGCCGCTGCGAGAGCAACGAATAAAACTAATCTTTTCATATTATTACGTTTGATACTTTGAATTCTGTGATTCCGCTGTTGAAATTGCAGGCCTTCCCAAGGGGGAACGCCAATGTCCTGACCTGGTAAGTGGGTCTGTTGGCACCTTCATAGATGCATTTTTTGATGCCTTGGGTCTCGTAGAGCATTCCATTGACATAGAGTGAAGTCGATTTGTTGTCGCCGCAGATTGCGAGGCTGACTTTCTCTCCCGGATAGGGACGGAAATTGAAGGTGTAGAGGTATCCGTCGCGGGCGAATCCGAGTTTCCCGCTTATGGGGTCCGACAGGTAGAATACGGCATTGCCGGAGTTGAACAATTCCGTACCAAGGGGCTCTTCAGCCGCTTCAAGATTGAACGACACGGTGTAGTCATAGCCTATTTCCCTGAAAGGCACTTCGGTGCCGGGCGTCAGCTCCGCGCATTCATAAACCATTCCCGATTTGCCTTTGACGACTGCGAGTCTGTTGACTCCCGGAGCCTCGCTGATGCCGCCCCGGAACTTGTCGAAGTCTCTGAAAGGCACTGTCCGCCCCACATTCCAGGTCTTGACGGCTATGGTCTGCAGTGCAGGCATTGTGCGGTGATGGATGTCATAAATGGAGATGCCGTTGCCGCAGTTGTCGTTCCAGACGGCGAACATTCCTCCGCAGATGTTGGGATGGTGCTCTTCATAGACCTTATCGACGGTGTGCGCCGGAGTCCAGGAGTTATAAAGCTTTTCGATATTGAGATAATCGTAGTAATAACCCGCCGCCGGCACGATATATACTTGTCCGTCGGGAATGGAAACGGTCTTGTAGCCGAGATCGAACATATCCTGAGTGTTGGTGAAGTCCCGCGACCAGGTGTACATCAGAACATTCTCCGACTTGACGGGAGTTCTGCCTTTCGCCCAGGTGAGGGATCCCCACACGCAGGCCCTCTTGCCGAAACTCTCCACGTACCTGATATAATGGTCGGTGAACTCGCGGAACTTCTCAACAACCTCCTGGTCCTTATTGGAATACTCGTCAGTGCCTATGTGCACGTCGGGACCCCTGAAAACGGGTTTGTCGCCTTCCAGATACTCTTTGAACAGGGCATCGAAGAACTCGTACATCCCGGGATGGAAGAGGTCGAGGTGGTCCATCCCGTACTTCTTGCTGCCGAGTTCGGGCTTGTATTGGGTGAAGGCGAGGGTATGGGCTGGAACGTCGATTTCGGGAATGACATCTACAAACAGCTCCGCAGCCTCGTCCTGGAACTCGCCGAATTCCTTTTTTGTGTAGAAACCGTCCCTGGCCGTCAGTCCGGGATATGTGTCGCACTCCATACGGAAAGCGGCGTATGTCTTGTCCCAGTCGTGCTCGAAGAACTGCTTGAAGCCGCAGTCGTTGAGGTGGACGTGGAGCACGTTCATCTTGTAGTAGGACAGTATCTTTGCCAGGTCTCTCAGATAGTCCATCGGGATAAACTTGCGCCCGGCATCAATCATAAAACCGCGCATTCCGTAGTCAGGCCAATCGCGGATGCCACCCTTGGGGAAACTGTGATCCGAACTCTGCTCGGCAATCTGCAGTATGGTTCTGGTTGCCCAATAGACACCGGCGCTTTCCGGCGCGCTGACCTTAAGGATATCCCCGATTTCGATACTGTATCCCTCCTCGCCGAGCTTTCTGTCTTTCTTCAGTTCCAGCGTAATGTCGCCTTTCCCGGCTTTGTCGGTGATTATTTCCGGTATCGTACCGAACATTGTGTTCCAGTCTTTGGCGAGCGAGGCCGCAACGTTCCGCAAGGATGCGTCGTTGCAGACAATCCTGAAGTTCTGAGCGGGAACAAATGTCCCGTCAGAACCCTTCCATTCCCGCAATTCGGGAATCACGAAAGGTTTGGCGTTTGCCGCCTGAGCCGCAATACCGATGAGCAATGAAGCAATGATAATCAGCAGTTTTTTCATAGCTTATAGAATTGAATGCAGACGGGAGCGGGGATTTCAATGGATTTCCCCGTGAAGGTCAGAGACCCGTCCTGCCCGTCGATTGAATAAATTTCTATCCTGTTGTCGTCGCGACAGGCGCATAGCAGATACCTGCCGTTAGGTGTGATTGCGAAATTGCGCGGATGCTTCCCGGTTGGGCAGAAACCCACGTTGGTGACAGTGCCGTCCTCCGGGTTGACGGCGAAGACGGATATGCCGTCTTCCTTGAGCCTGTGGCTCGTGTAGAGGAAGCGTCCGTCGGGACTCAGGTGAATGTCGGCGCTGCCGTGGCCTTCTCCGGAGTATGCCGGCTCGGTTGAGATGTGGCTCAGTTCTCCGTCATTGCAGGAGAAGACTGTCAGCAAGTCGCCCACTTCGTGAAGGAGGTATGCAAACCTGCCGTCAGCGCTGAATACGGCGTGGCGCGGACCGGGATGGACGGTGCTGTCGAACTTGTATGCTACGGTTCCGTTTCCGAGGGGGCATCCGTCTCCGTCTATGGCGAAGCGGTACACCGCATCGAGTCCCAGATCATTGGCGAACAGGTACTTTCCGTCGGGGGAGAGGAAGGCGCAGTGCAGGTGGGCCGTTTGCTGCGGGTCTTCCTTTTCCGGAATGAACTGCATCTCCAATGCTCCCAGAGTGCCGTCTTCGTTGATGGGGAACGAGGACAGGGTGCCACCGCCGTAGTTGGAGGTGATCAGGTGCCCGTTTACGGCAATGACGTTGCAGGGGGATGCTCCGGAAGCCTCTCCGTTGGAAGACTGCCAGTTGAGGACGTCAATGGTGTTTTCCGTGAGTCTGTAGGAGAAAGCGCCCTGATGCCCGTCTTCGTATTCTCCCACCGACCAGGCGAAGCGCCTGTCGTCGGAAGGGATTATGAAGGATGGATTCCCTGCCTTGGCTGTGTCGAGAAGAGAGAATGTGGCGTCATCCTCGTTGAAATCGAAGAGATAAACCCCCTGGCTGCCGTTGTTGTTGGTGTAGGTGCCTATGAGCATTTTCAGGGATGAGTCCGCGCCCGGGCGGCAGGCGGCTGCCAGAATGCTGACGGCTGCCAGGAATGCTGCGATTTGTGTGAATCGTTTCATTCCCGGTTATGCTAAAGACATTCTACGGTTTCGGATAGTTCGCGACGGTCACCGTGTCTTTCTGCGGGGGTGCAGCCGGCCGCCGGATATCCGAAAGGAAGGAGAAGGACGGGATGGATGTTCTCCGGAAGGTTGAATTCCGCGGACAGCCCGGCCGGGTCGAAGTAGCCTACGATGCAGGTGCCCACACCCAGATTGGCCGCTTCAAGAGCCATATGAGTGAGGACTATGGTGACGTCTATGTCACCGTAATTGCCGTTTTCCCCTCTACGGCATACGCGAGCGTCGTCATAGCAAAGTATGAAGCAGTGCGGAGCCCCGTACATACAGGGAGAAATTGTCCGCAGTTTGGCCATGGCCTCGGGGCTTTTCACGAGGTAGATTTTCTGCGGTTGGGAATTTACCGCCGTAGGGGCCAGCCGTCCCGCCTGGAGGATTTTGTCGATGATGTCCCGGCTTACTGCCGTGGAGTCGAAACTGCGCACCGAGTAACGGTCGGATGCCAGTTGGAGGAAGTCTTTGTTCATTTCGGAACTTGTCTGTTTGCAGCCGACCGTGCACAGGAGGACTGCGGTGATTATGATGAGAAAACGTTTCATGTTTGTAAATATAACTATATTTCGGCATAATTTGTGTTTTGTGAAGAGTTGTTAAATAAAAAATGTTTATGAAAAAGATTATTGCAACAGTTTCCGCCTTTCTGGCAATCAGCTTTGCGGCATCATTTTCGGTTGTCGCTCAGGAAAGCAGGTATATGGAGAGTTACGTTGAAGTCAACGGCAGTGCCGAGCAGGAAGTCGCTCCGGATACGTTCTACCTCAGGGTGGATATAGCCGAGCAAGACAGCAAAGGACGCAAATCTCTTGAGCAGCAGCAGAATGATATGCTGAAAGCGCTCAAGAGTCTGGGCGTGGATCCGGACAGGCAGGTCGTCAGACTCTCGCTTTCCAGCACTTACTTCAACCGCCGGTCCAATATGGCCTCTGCGGCTTATCAGATAAAACTTGTGAGTCCCGCGCAGCTCGCCAAGGTTTGGAGCAAGCTGGATGAGCTTGGCCTGTCCGGGGTGAAGTTTCAGAAAGCGGAGTGCAGTGACATCGACAAGGTCAAGGATGAGGTCCGTCGTCTGGCAGTGCTCAATGCGCGTGAACAGGCTTCTTCAATGGCGGATGCGCTGGGGCAGACCGTAGGGAAATGTTTCTACATTTACGGTGGCTATTCCGACGCTTCCAATGTGTATGCCCGTCCTCTTTTCGCCAAGGCAATGATGGCTGACGGGCTCGGTCAGGTGGAAGAGAACTCTGCCGGGGAGTCGCTCGAATTCGACAAAATCAAGGTCAGCGCAAAAGTCACCGCCCGGTTTGTGCTGGAATAGGGGGCCGGTCCCGTCCGCATTCCCTCAAACTTCTGAGGTCAGGTTCCATCAAGCATCGACTGATGGCCCTCCAGGATGTATTGCCGTAACTTGGCACTCATTTTTGAGCTTCAAGTAACGAATACCAGGCAATGAATGGCCTGTAGGGTATATTGCCGTAACTTGATTCTTCGAATTTTAAAAAGTTGGAGCTACCTGATATATTTTCTGAGTTCGTTTTCCGGCAATTTTGTAAGAAGTGAGAGTTGCCGGAATGACATGAGGTACATTTTTCTCAGATCTTGCGCGAGAGTAAGACGCTGAGATGTAGTCAGAAATTTTGTTGACGGTTGTTTGAACAGGAAATCGCATCTGGCACGGCAAATGGATCTGGCTTCAATATCCTCGATAGTTACACTGCGTACAGAAGCCATTGTCTTGCGAATTATTTCATCTCTTGCTTTTCCGCTTGCAAGAAAGGCTCTGAAACAGTTGTGCGTTTTAAAAATTCTTTCGTACCCTGCTATGTCCACGAAATTGCAAGGATGTATAAAGCCGTTGACAATTATCCAGTCGGCCGGCATATGATTTTTTGTGTTGCAGATTTGCCACTGCTTTTTAAGGGTGAATGAACCCAACATTTTCTTTTCGAACAATTGCCCGTTGAAATCGTGCTCCCAAGGCAATATGCTTCCCTCTTTTCGGAAATATAAAGAACCGGTTCCATACAGATAGTCGTATGGTAGGATGGCTTTTCCGTCTTTCGTTGCCTGAACAATTACATACGAGGCAACATTCATCAGGTAAGATTCATCATTGACTTCGAAAATTTCACAATGAAGGTTGATGCCTTCAATTGATCCCCTGTGTCGGGCTATGTACCGAACTGAAAGATCCTCGTACTTGTTTTTGAATTTGCGCACTTCCTCAATGCCTCCACAAAGGAGGAGGTGCGGGTGCGAATCTTCTATTGAGAAAGCCAGGATAGAGGCATTGCATAAATGGGAACATACGGCAACTCTGTTGAATGCGGCCCTGAACTCTTCCTCTCCGATAATGAAATTTTTCGCGTCGTCACCATTCGCGAACAAATGAAAATAATGGTTTTGCATAGTATCTTACGCCTCAATCTCCCGCTAATTGGAACTAAACCAGGCTTTGCAAAGATAATTACCAATTTTAAATTTTCATACCTCAAAATCAAGTATCGACAATATGCCTTAGAGGTGTTTCTGGAGGGGGTTGCCGTTACTTGAAGCTCGAAAATGAGTATCAAGTATCGTCAATGTGCCTTGTGGGGCTGTATATTGGGCACTCTTGGAACCTGACCTGTTCAAATCTTCTTGAAGCCGCCAACAATCAGCCCATCCACCACCCTGGCCGTCACCCCATCCATCCCGTCCGTTAGCCAAAATCGAAAAACTATTGCCGGAGAGCAGTTGAATCTTCAAAAATCGACGGAGTTAGGTGAAGCCTTTCCGAAATTTATTAAATTTGTGGCGGACAACACTAAAACTCATAATCGGGATGAAAAGATTTACTGCTTTCCTTGTGGCGGTCGTTCTGACAGTAGCCGCCGCATTCGCCGGAGTTGACATACACGGCCATCGTTACGATGCGATGAATATTATGCCCGTCCGGCAGGGCGATATCGTGTTCGTTGGCAACAGCATCACCAACATGCACGAATGGTGGAAGTCGGAGGCCAAGCGGTCTTAGGAAGACAATACAGCTTTGCAA
>JAZUHY010000060.1:0-5432 GCA_045641985.1 Candidatus Cryptobacteroides sp. | reverse complement strand
CGTTGATAGAACTTTGGCGTTTCCCGGGAAGGAGATATTGTTTCCTAAGTGGACAATACTCTCTATGATTTGCATGTCTGATGGGAGGAGAGGAAGAAGTAGAAGTGCTGCAAGCATACCAACAGCTCCAGATGCAAATGCTAGCACCAGGTTTATCCGGTAGCGACGTTTCTGCTCCTGTTGCACTCGCTTGAGATATTCCACTTTGTCAAGTTGCGCTGACAGCTGATCCAGAAACTGGTCGTTGTCCGGGAATTCGGTTATTGCCGCTGAGAACAGAGTCTCAAGTTCTTTGTCTTGTGTCATAGCTTGATAAGTGATTTAAGTTTCTCCCTTCCTCGGGACATCTGTTTCTTAACGGCGTCTTCCGAGCTTTCCGTGATTGCTGCGATATCCTTTACGGAATAGCCGCTCAGGTAGTAAAGCGTTATTGCCGACCTCTCTTTCGGAGGCAGGATGGAGAGTGCCATATACAATTGCTGGTGGGTGAAGCCGCTGTCGGCCGATTCCGAGGCCATTATGCCCGAGGCTTCCTCTATGCTGCTGCAAGGCTTTTGTGCAGCTATGTGATTCAGAAACCTATTGTGTGCAATTTTTAAGAGCCATGATTTAAACTTACCACTATCTGTATATCGGTCTATGGCGAGATATGCCTGCACCAAGGTTTCCTGCGCAATGTCATCAGCATTGTCCATATCCCCGGCACACAGAGCCAGCAGAAAGCTTCTGAGGGCATTCTGCTGACTCTTTACCTGCGATATGAACTGCTCGCGGGTCACGATTATTCCTGAATCTTCTGTTTCTCCTCAGCCTCTATTTCCTTAGCAAGGAATTTCTTGCCAACGAAGAAGCTTGCAACGAGTGCGATACCCACGGCGAGAATTCCGCCGCCAAAGATTGAACCCGCAGTTGCTTCATCTTTTCCTCCTGCATATGTTACAGCCCCATAGATGCAAACCCCAATAATTCCGAGCCCTGCAATAAGGCAGATAATGCCCCAGAGGAGTTTTGTGAGAAGTTTCTCTTTGATAAGTTTCTTCTTTGGAGAGAGTTTTTCAAGCCACTGCTCCACATCCATGTCCGGGTTCTTCTCCAGAACAGCCATCAGGATTTCCTGTCTTTTGTTCGTCTCGTTGATTGTTTTGCGCGTGCTGAACCAGATTGCCAACAGTGGCAGTACAGTGGTAAGGCCGATAAGCCATACAACGCCTAATACATCATCCATGATATTCGTCTATTTAATTGTTAAATATTCTTTAAATTTTTTGAACATGTTCACATATATAACAAGACAAAGGTACAAAAGGTGACGTCTTGAGAAGAAAAATCTGCGATTGATCATCCAAACACATACGTCCATACTGATGAATCAGGAACGAACGCTTTTGCATTCCAATATCCAATTCAGGTGTGTTCACCCGTCCAGACATACGAACCTAGCGCAAATGCCATAATCAGAAAGGAAAACGTACATTGACTCCGATTACGTTCTCATCGCGCGCCCGGTGGTCTTGAGGACATCCTTGTCGAGAATGCCGCCTTCGAGTACGCAGCGTCCGTTGATGTACACTTTTTCTATGCCGAAGGACTTTCCGCAATCGGGCGTGGCGAAGCGTAGCGTGTCTTCATCGAAGACGGTGAAGTCGGCGTAATACCCGCTCTTGACATATCCTCTTTCCTTGATTGAGAAGCGGTCGGCCACTGCTCCGGTCATTTTGCGTATGGTGCGGGGCATAGTGTCGCCCGTGCCGAGCAGGGAGCAGCGCAGGAATTTCGGGAAGCAGTCGTAGATGGCGGGATTCTGCACACCGTGGTCCTCTACCCAGGCATCGGTCATATACAGGCAGGTGTCTTGTTTCGACTGCCAGGAGATAATCTCGGGGGTGCTGTACGGGCCGAAGTTGATTCTGCCCTTGAATCCGCTCATCTCGCAGAGGTCGAGGTACGCGTCTACGCAGCTCTTGCCCATTTCCTTGGCGCATTCCGGGATTGTCTTTCCTTCCCAACGCTCGTTGCCTTCACCCACATATGCTATCTGTATGCCTTCCCAGCCCAGCCCCAAAAGGATGATGGATGCCTTGCAAAGGATGGAGAACCTGAGCTTGTTCCACCATTTGCGCTTATCGGCGGCGCTGAGGTCCTGATACCAGGCGGGCATAATGACCGTAATAACGCTTACGCCAAGGAGTTCGTTATAGATGTCGAACTGGGCGTCAATGCCTTCGGAGCGCATCTTGTCGAGTATGGCGTGCGCCGCATCCTTGGTCTTGAAAGTGTTGCGCCCGACAAAAATAAGATGGCTGTGCTGGAATTTCATCTTCAGCCCTTTGGTAACTTCCACCATCTCATCGAGAGCCCGCAAGTTATGGGCCCGGCCGAACATAGGGTAATCCATCGACACTTTCGATTCCGCCCTCGGGTGCACAGTCAAAGGCCGGTCGTATTTCTCGCAGAGTTTTGCCACTTCGCGAAGTTCCGCCGCATCGGCGTAGATGCCGGGGGTGTACATCAGACCGAGGCTCAGGCCGCAGGCGCCCTGCTGGAGACCTTTCTCCAGTATGGCCTTCATTCTCTCAAGTTCTTCGAAATTGAGTTTGTGGCTGCTGTCACCGGCTACGCTCGCCCTTGCGGAACAGTGTCCGAGAAGGAGAGCGATGTTGCAGGGGGTGTTGCCGTCTATCGCTTTGAAGAACGATTCTACATCGGGATACACGCCTGTCATATCCTCGCCGTAACTGAAAAGTCCTCCTCCGACTTTGTCAACGTACGGAGTTTCTGGTTCAAATCCTACGGCAGAGAGGCCGCAGTTGCCGGTTATGAAAGAGGTGATTCCTTGACGGATAAAAGGCTCGAAATACTTGATAGGCTGCTTCTTGATTGCGAACCAGTCGTTGTGGGAGTGCGCGTCGAAGAATCCGGAGGAAATGCTCAATCCACTGATGTCGATGACTTCAGCACCGGGATCATCTATGGATGAAGCGACTTCAAGTATTCTGTCTCCTTGAAACAGAATGTCGCCTACAAAGGGTTCGGAGGCGGTTCCGTCATAGATTCTGCCGCCTTTCAGGATGGTTTTAGTCGCTTTCATTCGGCAAATATACATTTATTCTCGATTACCGACATCCCTTTTCGGCATTATTACTTCACTGCAAAATTCGACAATTCGCCCGTCACCCTGAAGTCGAAGTCCGGATATTCGAAAGCAGGGTCCCGGCGCTCTGTTTCACTGTGGATGTAACCCCAAATATCCCTGTATTCCTCCATTCTTTCTCCCATATCCCTGAGTTGACGGAGGTAATCGGCGATGGAACGGTTCTCCGTAATATACACCTTATCGTATTCCTCTATGACAGGGCTGTGCGCCCTTGTCCTGTCGTGGTCGAAGCATAGAATACGGCATCCGCTTTCAGACAACCCCACATAATCGAAACTCAGACTCTTGCCTATTCCGGGGAGATTCAGGACATTTCGGTCCGTGCCCCCGAACCAGCATTTCTCTACGGTCGCTTCCTGCACGGAACGACTGTTGGGAGTAAATACAGGACGGTTCTCATCGAAGCCCTTGACGGAGAAAGTGTAATAGCATTCAACGCCCAGCTTTGCCAGCTCAGAGCGGAGCTTTGCCGTATGCCCGCGTCTGGACGCTGCCACATTGAAGACCAGCTGGTTAGTCACCCGCCATCCGGCAGAAAGTATCTTTTTCACGGCATCGGCCGATTCGGGAGTAATCTCCAACGGCGTTTGGAAATGCGTCTGCACAATAAATTGGCTTATTCCAGCCTTTTCACCTTCGGCCTTCGCGCGTTTCAGCACCTGAACCAAATCGTCATTCACCCTCATTGGGAGATAGACCGGGAGGCGGCTCCCTAGGCGTATCCTCTGAATCTCTGCGTACTTCTCTCCATCGGGCCTTGCCTTGTTCGCCTCGCGTTTGCGAAGGGCCATCTGGCAGATTTCGTGGAGAATCAGTTCGAGGGAATGGTTCCTGCTCATCAAGGCATCACCTCCCGTTACAAGGATGTCACGTATCTGTGTATCTGTCTCGAAATAATGCATCAGGGACTTCAACTTGTGCGGCCACGACTCCTTCGGGGCAAGGTGCTCGTGCTCGAAGTGCAGCTTCCTGCTCTGGAATCCGTACATTCTCTGGCAGGATGCGCACAGTCCGCCGCAGGATCGGCCCAGAGTATCGGGAATCAGGATTGCCACGTCCGGATAACGCCTGTGGATATTGTCACCTTCCGGAACAATCCAGCCTGCGGCATTCGGAGTACCGCCCTCCACGATATCCTCCTTCTCCCAGGCTCTTATGCTGCCGAAGGTGTCAACGAGTTCCTTCGAATACATCACATAACTTCGGATAGCACGGTCGTCATAAGACACGCCGTCAGTGCAGAGAAGCGATGCGTAATAGGGGGTCAGGAAGAATGGCATACCTTTTTTCGCTGCCATTTTGTATAGTGCCCTTTCTTCCGGGGAAAGAGAGCCCCCGAGGAGGGCGTCGATTTCTTTTGGTGTACGGGCCGCCATTGCAAGGTGGAAGGCAACATCATTCCACCACATGGATACGAGGTCCCGTTTCTGCTCTTCGGTCAGACCTTCATCGAAATAATACTTTGCTGATTTCCTGTGGCCGGAGGAGATTTTTTCTGAAAGATGTGCGATAATTCTCCGTTTGTTTGCCTCGCGATGCTCCAAAACGGCGATGTCCGTCCCGTTGGGCCATCTGGCCATCCAATGAAGTACGGTACGTCTTGATGGTTTCAGACGTTCCCTTTCAAGCGCGTGAAGCGTGAAGAATATGTCCAGAGCACCGTCGGAGAATTGCTCTGAGTTCTTGTCCTCCTTAAGAAAACGGTACAGATAGGATAATGTCGATAGAGTGATGTCTGTCCCGGATGGAAGGTCGTGGACAACGGAGCCTTCGTTTTCTGCAAGGGTAAGCAGAAATTGTGAGAAGGGTTTCTGTGAGGAGGATTGGAGAATACGGTGAAGTTCAGAATGGAAACCCTTGAAATCATTACTTGAAGCAAGTTCATAAATCTCTGGGAAGTCCTTCTGGAACAACTTTCGAAGTTCGGAGGAGGAGATCGGAGTACGGTTCATTAAAGATGCTTTTTCGGTTACTGTTTACTTTGTCCTTGTATATGATGTGTATATAAATAATTGAATATCTGCAATGTAGTAAAAATTTTCCAATTGACAAAGTTCGCGGTTTTTCATTATCGGAGGCATTGATGATTCATCCGTCCATACGGGTGAATCCGATTTCATTAGGGGCGTTAAACAAATATCTTCATCCTCAAAGCACAGCATTGAACACCCAGCCGCTCAGGATGATGAAGATCGTCACTGTGCCGAAGAAGATGCCGATGAGTTTCCATGTCATCACTTTCTTGAGAAGCGTTGCTTCCGGCAATGACAGTCCGACC